>ONGM01000138.1 GCA_900317365.1 uncultured Planctomycetota bacterium | reverse complement strand
GCGGCGTCGGCGTCGTTCATGCGCGAATAGGACGCGATCGACTCGTATTTGTCTAAGGCGCTCTTCACGTTCGGAACGTCGACCGGCTTGATCTCGCGCGGTATTAAGGTCGTGGACGTGTCGTCGAGCGCCTTGCCGCGCGTCGCGAGCGCCTGCGTGAGCTCGACCCCGCGCGCAAGAAGGGCGTCGACTACGCGACGATCCGAACGCGCCACGAGTCGCTTGCGCTTCGCGTCGTACTTCGAATTGTACGCCGCCGCGCCGCCCCCGCCGACCAGCCCGCCTAAAAACGTGCCCAAGGCAAGCCCGGCGCCAAGCGTGATCCCCGCCGACGCCGCGTCGAGCGCAAGTCCCAACGCCGCGCCTACCGCCGCTCCGGCGCCCCCGCCGACGCTAAAATGCCGCTTCGCGTCCTTGCCAAATAGCTCGTCCGACTCCTTCGCGACCTCCGTTATGTCGAGCATCTCCCGACTCAAAAATCCGGACCGAAAATCCCACGCCTTTAAAATTTCAAGCTGCGCGTCGTGCTCCCTCTGAACAACCTTCTCCTTCAGTTTCTCCTCAATCTGCTTTTTCACCGCGTCGCGATCGCTCTCCTCCACGTTCGTCGCTATTTCTCGATACGCCGCGACGTCGATGAGCATTTCCGCAATAACCGCGCGCGACGTCGCGTAACGACGCTTCTCCAACGCGCGACGCTCTTGCATTTCTAAACGTAACACGCGCTGCGTCAGCGTATTGCGCGTAAGCGCCGTTATCTTCTCAAAAAGCTCGATCTCGTTCGCAAAGGATCGTCGGTGCGCGTCGTACTCCTGAACCAGAAAGAAATTGTTCTTTCGCAACGTCTCTTCCCACGCCTGTCGAAAATCCGCGAGCGCGCCTGCGCCTGTCAGCTCGTCCGCGTCCCGAATATTATTGTACGCGACCACGACCGGACGCCCAATGCTCTTCAAAAGTCGCAACGAATTTTTGAGCAACGACTTCGTCGGATCCTCAACGACGCTCGCGACGAGAATCACAAGATCGGCGCGCTCAATTTCACGCCACGCGCGCAAGTCGTGCCGAAAATCCTCGTCCTCGCGCGGTATCGCCCTCATAATCTCCTCCAGACCAAAATCGCCGCCGTTCTCGACGACCTCCGGAAGCTGAAGAACAAGGTCGAGTATCTCGCTCGACGTCTGAAAGCCCGGCGTGTCGACGAGCTGCAAAAGTTCGGCGACTCCTTTGTAGTAGACTCTCTGGATCTCCGCGCGCGACGTCGTGCCCGTGTACGCGTTGATATTGCCGAAGTACGGATCGTTCGTAAGCGTGCGCAAAATCGACGTCTTGCCTTCGTTCGTCGGTCCGACGACCGCAACGATCAGCGGCTTCAACGCGCTCAATTCTTCGTTTGTAACGTTCATCTGTTATCGTGCCTTTTCGTGCGGAACAAACCGCGCGACGAAAAAAGTCTTGCGTCAGTAATACGACGGAACGGTCGACAAAACGTTCCGAACCTCGCTCAAACCCTTCGATATCGAATCGTAACTATCGAGCGGCTCGCGCTCAAACGCGCCGAGCGCCAACGCCGCGCTCCGCGAAAGCTCCTCTTCCGGAACCCCCTGAAGCTCCAGCGTTACGCACCACGCGACGCTCGAAAGCGCCAACGCCGACGCCGCCCCAGCGCGCTCAACGACCTGCGCCGACGACGCGATCGTATCCGCGTTCATTTCCCCGGTCAAATCCGCCCCGACCGACGCCTCCGACTCGCGCGACGCCGCGCCTGCTTGACCCGCGCCGCCTTCGTCCGAGCCGCGTTCCGCGCCCTTCCGACGGAAAAGCGCGACGAGACGCTCCTTGCCCGATTTCAACGCCGACGGCGCGAACGCGCCGAGCGCGCCGCTAATCGCGCCCGACGCCAGCGACGCCGGAACCACGCTCGAAAGCGCTCCGAGACCGGTCAGAAGCGCGCCCGCCGTCGCCGCGCCCCCGAGCAACGGCGCAAACGCCGCCAACGCCGGCGCCGTCGCTCCGACCGCCGCCGCGACAAGCGCGCTCTTCGGACTAAATTTCTCGCTAATCGCGCGGAATCGCTCCGCAAGCCCGACCGTCGCCGCAAGGCGCGCGTCGATAAAGTTCGCACCGAGCCCTTTGCGCGCCGCCGTCTCCGCGAGCGCCTTGCCCGCTTCCGTGCCGACGCAAAACGCGTTGCGCATTCTTCCGAGCGCCTCCGATCCGATTCCGCCGAAAAGCCGCGAACTGCTCTCGTCGACGACCCGCGCCGTCTCTTCTCGATAGATCTTAAAGATCGCGTCGCACGTCCCGGCGACGAGAAGCCGGGTCGAATCGGCGTTGACCGGCGCGTCGGAAGAGTCGAAAATCGCGGCGACGTCGGCGAGAATCCGCGCGGACGCCGCGTCCCACTTGTCAAGAACGCGCGCTCGTTGTCGCGGCTTCGACGCCTCCGTCGACGCGTCGCGCAACGCCGCGCTAAGACGCGCGCGCGGCTCCGGCAAATCCAAATCGGCGTCGTAATAATCGATCAGCGTCATCGCTAGCCCGGACGCTTTCGACATAAACCGAATCGAATTCGTCCAGTCCTCCATTCGCTCGGAAATCGCGCTCGGAGTCTTTTCGAACTTCAGACGCAGGCGCTCCCCGCCGGTCAAAACGACGTAAATTGCGGCCGAGTCGAGTTTCGGAACGAGAAGGTCGCGCATAAACCGCGCGAAATGCCGGGCCGGCGGGTACCCGACGTCGGTCGCGAAGGCGCAGAGGCGAACGCGCGAACCGTTTGTGTCGAGCCAGTCGGTAAATTGCGTCAGAACTTTGCGATCCGCGACGTCGCCGAAAATAACGAGCTCGCGCGCGTCCCCGAGCGCTTCCCGCCACGTCGACTCCGGCGCGACGGCGTCGTACCCGAAGACTAGCGAAACCGGCTTCGGCGCCGGGTCGCACGTCAGCGCGGAATCGTCGAACCCGGCGGTCGCCGTGAATTTCGCGAGAAGGCGCGCTTCTTCCGCCGCCGCGCGCTCGCGAAGCGCCGCGATCGGATCGATTTTCGGCTCAGGCGCAGGCTCAGGCTCAGGCGCAGGGGCAGGTTCCGCCGTCGGCTTAGGTTCCGCAGCCAGTTCCGGCTCAGGCGCCGACTCTTCCCCGGAAGCCTCGCCTAACCCAGTCGCGTCGCGAGGCGGCTCCTCCGGCTCCGGCGCGGCTTCGACTTCCGCCGCCGATTCCCCCGCAGGCGAGGCAGGCTCAGGCGAGGCGGGCGAAGGCGGGACGGGCGCCTGGACGTCGCTCTTATGCCAAATCGGGTCGACAGGCGCGGCGATCGCCTCGCGTTCGTCGAGGGGAATATCGCCGGCTTCCTGGGCGTACTCGGTAACGACGGCGGAGCGTCGCTTGACCGCGCGGGCGAGGACGCCTTGAAAATACGGATCGTCGAGTTTCGGCTTCAGGTCGCGCAACGAACGTTTGGTGAGAAGGACGTAGATCGCGGCGAGGAAGGCGCGCGGAACGACGCACCAGACGAAAACGAGTCCGAGTAGGAAATAGGACCATCGCGCGCGCGATTCGGCGGCTTCGGCGTCCGCTTGCGTCGGCGCGGTCGCGTGCGACGGATTCCGGTCGTTTTGCGAGGTCGGGTCCGCAGTCGACGGAGTCGGAGAAACGGCGGGGCGAGGCTCGCGCTCGACGAAAAGCCTTGCGACGTCGCGTTCCGTCGGCGCGCTCCATCCGAGTTTAATCATAGGCGCGCCGAAGAAATCGACGAATTTCTTAACGGCGCGCTCGTCTTCGAGGGACGTCCGCCAGGTATAGTCGTATCGATCGCTCTGGAGTCTTGCGACGAGGGTCAGAATCACGCAAATGGAACAGGAAAGCCAGAAGACGTGAGACAGGGTCCCGCCCCAATAGAAGAGGAATCGCGGGCGTGAAAAGAACGCGTTCCAAAAGGTCGCGCCGAAGGACCGTTCGTCGATCGGAGCGGGCGCGTCCGTCGCCGAATCGGCGTCGCGCTTTCCAAATCGCGCTTTCGACCGCTGAAAAAACCGGTAAACGAAGGGTACGACGACACGCAAGACGACGAGCACGGCGCCCCCGACGAGACTGGAAAGTCCGCGAACCAGCTTTTCTCCCCGCGTCTCAGGTCGACCTTTTCCGAGTAGCGCGCGCGCCGCGCTTTGAAAGAGCGTTACGACGAGCAAGACGATTGAAAAGGTCAGAAAGAGAAGCTGTCCCAGTAGGAAAAAGACGAATCCACCGGCAAGATTGACGTCCGTTAAAATCGCGTCGACGCGCGCGATCGGAAAGACGATAGCGCCGAGCGCCGCCGCGATCATCAGCGAGACGACCCATGCGCGAAACGCGCGAAGGATCCACGCGCGCCCGTTCACGCCGCGCTCGGCGAAAAACTTTTCCGCGCGCGCGCCTAGATACGCGTACGGCTCGACGATCTCCCCGTCCGGGTCGCGCCCGACGTCGATCGAATCTTCGCGAGTCGCGTCCGGGTCGGTCGCAGTCGCGTCTTCGTCGCAAAGTCGCGCCCATTGCGCAAGCGCCCATTCGTACGGCGACGTCTTCGTTTTCTTCTTCACCGCGCTCTCCTAGCCCGTTCTTTCTGAGAAGCGCGCGACGACGACCGCCGCCGTCGCGAACGCTTCTCGTGAAATATAACGTAACGCGAGAGTCTCAACAAGTCGAATCGCGCGTCAGTTCTTGACGTTCCAGACGGATTTCATCGTCCAAACCTTCGCGTCGAGTTCGGTAAGACCGCGCGTCTCAAGGACCGGCGCGGCGTTCTCGTCCTCGGGAACAAAACACGCGGAAATTTGCGAAAGTCCGCCGTTCGCAAAGATTTCTATCGACGTTCGGTCGAGAATAAGACGCAAGGAAAGCCCGTTTCCAAACGCGCATGGGGCGACAATCCCGTCGTACGTCATCGTTTGCGCGGCGACGTCAAATTTAATTTTCTTTCCGCGCAAAGAAATCGAAAACTGTTTGGGAAGATCGCCTTGACCGATTTCCAGTTCGACGTCGAGCAGATCGAGATTCGTCTCGCCTTTCGTCGCGCGATAGATCGCGGCGCCGTCCTTCGGTTCGCGTTCCAGTTCAACTTCTTCGTCGCGGAGCGTCGCCACTTCTTCGACCGGATAAATTCGGAGTCGAACGCCGTCGGGGGTCGTCGCGAGAGAGAGTTCGCGCGGGACGGTGAACTGTTGATTGAAGGGCATGCCGGGATACTCGCCGCCGCTCATCCAGGAGAACTGAACGCGTCGACCCGGCGTGTCGGAGTAGGACTGCGCCGCGTAGTCGTTGCCGCCCCATTTCGTATTAAGCGGCTCCGTAACGCGCGTGAACGTTTTCCCGTCGAATTTGCCGAGAAGGTATTTGCCGTCCCCGCCCCAGAAGACCCAAAGACGATTATTGTCGTCCCCGTCGATCGGAAGTTCAAAGATATCGGGGCATTCGGAGCATCCCAACTTCTCAATTCGGCACAGTTCCGTCCACGATTTTAGATCTTTCGACTCAAAGAGCGCGTAATCTTCGCCGTCGAGATAAAGCGCGACGATCCAACGTTGCGTCGGCTCGTACCAGAAGATCTTCGGGTCGCGATTTCCGCCGACGATGTGCGGAAGCGTCGGGTTCCCTTCGTATTTCGTCAGGGTCTTGCCGGAATCGAGGGAGTACGCGAGGGCCTGCGACGCCGGGTTCCCGTACCTCATGCTCGGACCGTTGTACGTGTACATAAAGACCAAAGGCGCCGGACCGTTCGGATCCGTTTGGAAGCCCGTCGTGTTATTGACGTCGACCGCGCCGCTACCGGAGAAGATCGTGCCGAGTTCGTCGGGATAGATCGCGTCGCCGCGTTCCGTCCAGTGCAGAAGGTCGGGGCTCGTCGCGTGTCCCCACGTCATATTCCCCCATATCACGCCGAAGGGATTGTGCTGGAAGAAAAGATGATATTCGCCGTTGTAGTAAACGAGTCCGTTCGGATCGTTCGTCCAACCGAAACGCGGGCTAAAGTGGAACTGAGGGCGATACTTCTCGTCGTAAGACGCAGCGCCGCCGTAGAGTTCGTCGGAGAAGGTTATCGGCGCGAAATCGATATCTTCGTCCGCCTTTTCCACGACGAATTTGCACGTCTTGCCAAGCCACGGGGACATGTCGACGCACGCGTTATAATCGGCAGGCGACAGCGGTTGCGTCGCGAGCGCCAGCCTCGTCGTGAACTCGCGAACGACGACGCCGTCGACTTCGATTTTGATCCAGTAACTGCGCGTGTCGTCTTGTTTAACCGGGAAGAGCAAATACGGCTTTTCTACGACCATTTCGCGCTCGTGTTGCATTCCCGCCCGCCTCTTATCGCTAAACGCGATCTGATCGACGTTGATATGCCCCCAGCCGCCCGTCGCCTCGTCGACAATGCGGAAAACGCACTTCTTGCCCTGAAGCTCCGACACGTCCCACGTCGCCCAATCGAGCGCTTCGCTACCGCCGGGATTCAGGTTCGGACCCGTCGCCGTCCGCGCGACCTCGCCGTCTATCAGCAGGTCGAAAGAAAGACCGGGAACGCCCCCGCCGCCGATCAGAAAGTTCACGTAAGAACGCTCGATCACAAACTCCGGCGACGTCGCCTTGCCTTGCGTTTTGTCCCCCTGATAGAACGTGTTCGCAAGTCCGGAGCCTGCGAATCCGGAAACGGTCATCTGACCCGGCAACGTTCCCTTCGCCGGCGCCGCGCCGAACGCCTCCCCTTCGATCGTCCAATCGCCGTAATCGTCCTCGTCAAAATTCATAACGACGACGTCGTCTCGTCTCGGCGCTTTCGCCGCGTCCTCAGCTTCAAGCGTTGCGGCGCTCGCCGACGCTAACAAGAGCGTCGCCGCGCAAATCGTACTCCAGAGTTTCATTCGAGCCTCGTTCCTAACTTCCTTCTATTGTCATTCGCGCCGACGCGATCAACGCGCAATATGTCGACGCGCCTACGCTCTACGAAAGTATATTGACCCAGAGTCGATTTTTCAAGTCGAATGCACAAACCTCGTGAAAATTCGGGAAAAGCGTTCGACAAACTTCTCTCGAATACGAAGAAAAGGAGAACCCGCCAACCTGGCGACGGATTCTCCTTCGTTTCTCAGCGTCGTTCGTTAAGACGCGCGCCTAAACGCCGCCTTAGCGGGGTCGACGATCCGGGCGTTCCCCGCCTCGTCCCTCAGGTCGGCGCGGAGGACGACTTTGAGAACCTCCGCGTCCGCTACGTTCGCCGCGCTCGCCGGGGCGACCGCCCATTTCGCCGGGGCGTCCGGGACGATCAGGGCGCCCCATTCCATCCGGGCGCCGAGGTTGACCGCCCTCGCCTTCAAAGCCGCCCTCCCCCGGGGGAGGTCCGAATCCGCCGTCCGCGCTCGCAAGGTCGGGCAACCCGTCCTCGACGCGCTCCGCCTCGCCCACGTGCAGCGTGTGCCCGTTCAGAATGATATTCGCGCCTGTGGCGTCCGCGTTTTCCAGCGTCGTTACGTAGCAGTCGTCGGTGAGTTCAAACGTCGACTTGGCGTCGAGCGTCAGATCGATTCGCTTCGCCGTGTTCGCCGCGTTGAGCGCCCCGACGTAACGCGAACCGTCCGCAAGATTTAACTTCAGCGTGGAAATATTGTCGACGTATACGTTCCCTTCCGCGACCTGTTCCGAAAGCGTAAGCGTAACGTTCCCGCCGTTCGAGCCTTTTCGCCCCCAGCCTTCGCGTTGCGCGCGCAATAGCCAGCCTTCCGGATCGGCGTTGACGATCTTATTGCGGCGCAAAGTCGCCTCGCACGTCGTGTTCGTTACGTAGATCGTGTCCCCTTTCTTTGTCTCGATTTCGCAGTCGTTCGCCTCAAATCGCGCGACGCCGACCGCCGCGTCTCCTGAGAAGGATTGATACAGGAAAATATTCTTACGCGTCGTCGATTTGCCGTGAAGCGTCGTATTGTCGTCGATTAGACGTACCCGGTTCAGCTTGATCGAATTACGTCCTTCCACGATCGCGCCTTCCGCGCACGTCGACGTCAACTCGGCGTCGTTCACCGTTATATCCGCCGTGCAATAGATCGCCGGAGAACCCGGTCCCTGCGCCAAGTAGCGCCCGCCTTCGACCGTGAGAACGCCTCCGCCTCGGTCGGAACGAATCGGCGCGGACGACCCGCCTGACGTCTCCACGTCGAGATTCGTCGCCGTGAGCGTTCCGCCGCTCGTTACCATGACCCCGCCTGAATTATTCGAACTCGTCTTGATCTTAACGTCCTTAGCGACGATTTTCCCCGTTCCGCACGCAAAGAGCGCGTTGCCGTAACTCGAATCCGTCTCGATCGTCCCGCCTTCAAGCTCTAAAACGCCGTCCTTCGCCGCGAGAACAGCCGCGTTCGTGCCGTAGAAATCAAACGCGTCGCCGCGACCGGTCGGCGCCCCGCTCTTACGAATCTGCGGCGCCGTTAGTCGAACCTTTGCGCCCTGAACGAGAACGGCGTTCTCCTCCCCGGCGGCGCTAGCGTATTCTCCGTTTGCGACTTCCGCGTCTTCCGAAAAGGTCGTCGCGCCGTTATAGACGATTTCCCGCGCGCTGTCGGGACCGTTCCCGCGTCGCGGCGGCTGACCTACCGCACACTCTTGCGCCGCAAACGACGCCGATAGAACCGTTAGAGCCAAAATGACGCGCAAATGAAGTCTCTTCATGATTATGCTCCTTACCTAACACGCGATCTCGCGAAGACTTAATATCGCCGCGAACGTCGCCGATTCGAGTTCGTCCTTCGCATAAGGGGTCAGACCCCGAAAGAAAACAAAAGTTTCGCCAAGAAAAAATTTTCTTCCCGCGCGCCGCAATCGCGACAAGGAAGACGAAGAATACGCCAACGTTCAAAAGAGAAAGGGCGCCGATTTCATAGTCGACGCCCTTCTATTGTCGAAAACGTTGAGAAATTAGTTCAGTTCGGCGCGAACAATCCGCGCGGCCGCCACAAGATTCGTCAGGCTGGCGACCGTTTCCGGCGTCCCGCGCGTTTTCAGACCGCAGTCGGGATTAACCCACAGCTTCTTCGTTTCGACCTTCGTCAATTCGGTTCTCAGCGTCGTCGCGATTTCGTCGACGCTCGGAACGCGCGGCGAATGAATATCGTAGACGCCGGGTCCCACTTGCGTGCGGAAGTTCGACGCCTTGAGGGAATCGAGAATCTGCAAATTCGAGCGCGACGCTTCGAAGGAAATCACGTCCGCGTCCATGGCGTCGATCTGTTCGATAATGTCGGAAAACTCGCTATAGCACATATGGGTGTGGATTTGCGTCTCCGGACGGACCTTGCTGTGAACGAGTCGGAACGCGGGAATCGCCCAGCTCAAATACTCGCTTTCCCAATCTTCGCGACGGAGCGGCAACTTCTCGCGCAACGCGGCTTCGTCGATTTGAACGATACGGATTCCCGCCGCTTCAAGATCCAAAACTTCGTCCCGAATAGCGAGCCCGATTTGGAACGCCTGATCTTTCAAGGAAAGATCTTCGCGCGGGAAAGACCAGTTCAAAATGGTTACGGGACCCGTCAGCATCCCCTTTACAGGCTTATCGGTGAGCGATTGCGCGTATGTCGACCACTTCACGGTGATCGGACGTTTGCGGGAAACGTCGGAGGCGACGATAGGCGGCTTAACGCAACGGGTTCCGTAGGATTGCACCCACGCGTTGCGCGTAAACTGGAATCCGTTCAAGTTTTCGCCGAAGTATTCGACCATATCGTTGCGCTCGTATTCGCCGTGAACGAGAACGTCGAGTCCCAAATCCTCTTGCAACTTAACGCATTCGGCGATTTTCGAGCGCAGGAACGTTTCGTACTCTTCCTGTGAAGTCTCGCCTTTGCGGAACGCGGCGCGCGCGGCGCGCGTTTCCGACGTTTGAGGAAAAGAGCCGATCGTCGTCGTCGGAAGAAGCGGAAGTTTAAAGACGTCCCTCTGAATCTTCGCGCGTTCGTCGAACGCAGGCGTCCGAATGAAATCTTGCTCGGCGAGCGCGTTCGTCGCGGCGCGGATCCCGGCGTCTTCCGCCGAACGCGTCGCGCGCGCTTCCGCGTTCGCGCGATACGCCGCGCTCGTTTCCGGAGCGGCGAGTTCGACAAGTTCGCTCAATTCGCGCAATTCGGTCAATTTTTCCGTCGCAAACGCCAAACGCGATTTAAGTTCCGGCGGAAGCGACGTTTCCGGGTCGAGAGAATATGGAACGTGAAGGAAGGAGCACGAAGCGCCGAGAACGACTTCCGACGCGTATTGACGAAGTTCCTTAACCAATTCGATCGTTCGCGCGTAGTCGTTGCGCCAGACGTTTTTACCATTGACGACGCCGGCGAAGAGCGTTTTATTCTTGAGAAAATCGCCCGTTCGAACCAGCTCGAGGGACTTGCGACCTTCGACAAAATCGAGTCCGACCCCGTCGACGTCGAGCGCCGCGATCTCCGCGTAGCAGTCGCGAACGTCCCCGAAATACGTTTGGAAAAGGATTTTGACCTTGCGTTCGCCGGCGGTCGCGCGTTCGTACAGACGAGTCAGGCGCTTCCGATCGTCGACCGTCAGATCGCGAACGACGCTCGGCTCTTCCAACTGGAGCCATTCGACGCCGCGCGCGTCCGCCTCGGCGATTATCGCGCGAAACGCGGCGCCAAGACCGTCGACGAAATCGTCGAGCGTCCGCGTCCCAACGAGACGACTATGTTGCAGAAAGGTAAAAGGTCCGATCAGAGTCGGGCGCGTTTTGATTCCGAGCGCGCGCGCCTCCTCGTAGCCTTGAAAAATCCGGTCGAGATTCGGCTGAAATTCAACGTCGTCTTCAAGCTCCGGTTCGACGTAGTGATAGTTCGTATTGAACCATTTCTTCATAGCGAGGGCTTTGACGTCCCCACGTTCGGACTGCGCGCCGCGCGCGGCGGCAAAATAGACGTCGAGATCGTTCGCGCCTTTGAGTTCGCGGAACCGACGCGGAATCGCGTTCAAATTCGCCGCAAGGTCGAGCGTTCCGTCGTAGTAGGAAAAATCGCCGCTCGGAATAAAATCGATCTTCGACTCGCTTTGCGCTCGCCAATGCGCCGCGCGAAGTTCCCGCGCGACCGCTTCAAGACCTGAACGATCGAGTTCGCCGCGAAAATAGCGCTCCGACGCAAATTTCAATTCGCGATTCGCCCCGACGCGCGGCCAGCCGATTATTGACGTTTTCATAAATTCTCTCCTATTGGAAGTTGCATACGACTTTTCGATCGATCGTTCAATGATTTTTTACGCGTTGGAAATCAGTATATATTCGATTTTGCCATCGTCAAATACAAAATTTCTTACCTTTGCCATAGAAAAAATCTATGACAAAGATATACTCTTTGAAAGAGGCGTCGCGGAAAGACGCCGAACCCAACGGAAAGGCAAGACGGAAAGGAAGACGCCATGACGATACGGCAATTACAACTTTTAATCGAGGCGGCGGAACGCGGATCGATTACGGAAGCGGCGGAGATCATGTACGTGTCGCAACCGAGCCTAACGTTCGCGATCCATTCTTTGGAAAAGGAGTTCAACATAACGATTTTCAACCGTTCGAATCGCGGCGTGGAGCTTACGAAAGAAGGCGAAGAGTTCGTCGGACTCGCGCGACAGATCGTGGAACAGGCGCAATTGATCGAAGAGAGGTACAACAAGAGGTCGACGCGCAAAAAGAGCTTTTGCGTTTCGTCGCAACATTACTCATTCGTCGTCGAGGCGTTCGTGGCGCTCTTGCGCGAAGAAGGCGGCGACCGATATAAATTCCATCTGAGAGAAACGACGACGTACGACGTCATCGAAGACGTCGCGCAATTGCGCAGTCAGTTAGGCGTTCTTTATCTCAATAAGTTCAATGAAAACGTGCTGCAAAAGACGTTTCGAGACGAAGGACTCGTTTTCGAGGAGCTTTTCGTCGCTCAGCCGCACGTCTTTGTCGGAAAGGATTCGCCCCTCTCAAAACTCGACAAAGTTCGGCTCGAAGATTTAAAACCGTTTCCGCGACTCTCGTATGAACAAGGAATTCACAATTCTTTCTATTTTTCTGAAGAAATTATGAGCGTTCTTGACTGCGACAAGGAAATTCTCGTTTGCGATCGCGCGTCCCTCTTCAATATGCTCGTCGGCATGAACGGATACACGATATGCAGCGGCGTCATTAGCGAAGCGCTCAACGGCGACAACGTCGTCGCGCGTCCGCTGCTCGTCGACGACTATATGCGAATCGGCGCCATCACGCCCTCGACCGTTCGACCGTCGCGGCTCGCGAACCGATACCTCGATATTCTGCGCCAACTCACGCAAAACGCCGCCGCGACTAAAAAGGACGGCGCAGACGACAAAAAAGAAAGACAAAAATGATAAATTAGGCAAAACCGAAATATATCGTTCCGTCTGAATTATCGCGTTCCATAAAAAGAATTTTCGCGAAACTTATCTTGAAGCCCTTTACAATTGCCCTGGGAGACGCTAAACTGTAGTCGGTCGTCTGACGGAGGCGACGCGAAGAAGCGCCGCTACGATTTAATCGTCCGTTGAGCGCGCGCGGTTCCGACTCCCCGGGTTTCGGTGAAAAGAATTTCGTCGAAACGCTCGTAAGATTTGGGAACTCGAGCGCGCGGATCGTCGTCTAATGGACGGCGACGAAAGAAACGACGAGGTTGTTCGCGTTCGGCGCCAAGGTATAATCCTGAGAATTATGCCGCCCTGTCCGTGTTTTTGCGTGATTACGTCACACGTCATCATGAAATACCTATTTTCGCAACGACACGACAAAGACGGATTTACTATTCATATGTGAATGCGTTTAAAAACTTACTTCATTGTTGACGCACCAATGTACGAAAGGCACATTGAAATGACAGCTTCGGTTAATCTCAGAGGGAAGGACCGCTCCGGTTTCACCCTTGTGGAACTCTTAGTCGTAATCGCGATTATCGGTATTTTGATTGGTCTGCTTCTGCCGGCGGTTCAAGCGGCTCGTGAAGCGGCTCGACGTATGCAATGCACGAACCAACTCAAGCAACTCGGTCTCGCTTGCCAAAACTTCCACGACGTTCAAAAGTCTCTTCCGAACGCCAGCTACCAAAAGATCCTTAAGAAATACCAAGCGACTAACGGTAGCTACGGTCGATTCTCCGGTCTCGTCGTCATGCTTCCGTATCTGGAACAAAACTCGCTCTACGCGACCGCATTGACGCAAATCGAACGCGGCGACGTTCCGTGGACCTCCGGCGCCGACATTGCCTGGTGCCAATTCGTCTCCCCGTTCGCGTGCCCGTCCGACGGCAGCGTTAAGCAAGCCGACGGTTCGCTCCAAGCGACCAGCTACCATATGAACCGCGGCGATATCACCCTGAACTGGGACTGGAACGAATATCGCGGCGCGTTCTCCAACGGCGCTCAGCACGACATGACGCTCTCCGACATCATCGACGGAACCTCCAACACGGTCTTCTTCAGCGAAGCGGTCGTCGGGTCTTCCCTTAAGTCCAATAAAGTCAAAGGCGGCGTCGCTCTTCTGCAAGGCGACTTCAACAACGGTCACACGACGAGCTGGGAAAACTTCTACTTCACGCCGTCCGTCTGCGCGGCGGTTCGCGGCTCCAGCGGCGATATTAGCAACAATTACTCCGTCGATACGAACGACGGCTGGGGAATCGGTCGTCGTTGGGCCGACGCTCAGCAGAACTACACGTTGTTCTACACCATTCTTCCTCCGAACTCCCCGACGTGCGCTCGCGGTAACGCGGAAAACTGCTGCGTCACGACCGCGAGCAGCTATCACTCCGGCGGCGTCAACGTCTGCATGGGCGACGGTTCCGTGCGTTTCATTAGCGACACGGTCGACGCGGGCGACCAGTCGAAAGACCTTTACGAAGTCGTGCGCGACAAAGCTCGTCCGCAAGACTACGGCGGGAAATCGATCTACGGCGTCTGGGGCGCTATGGGTTCCTCCTCCGGCGGCGAAACCGTCAGCCTCTAAGTTCGTTAGCGTTTGAGCTAGAGTCTGCGCGCGCTCCTCGCGACGCGCGATCTTAACGCTTATCACGCGCCGAAAAGTTCCGCTTCTCGCGGCTCTTTTCGGCGCGTTTCTTTTTTCTCCGAGTCCTTAAACGGCCCTCAAATTTTGCATAATACGAGAACGTTTTCACAAGAATCAACGTCTGCGTTGCCGAGGCGACGCCATAAAAAGGTCTCTCGCATCGGAGGCTACGCGATCGCGCCCTTCGCTCTCGAACGTCGCAATCTAGGCGTCTTTTGGGCGCTATCTCGCCGAACGAAATTCCGAATCGCAACGGGATTTCGTCGGTCGCGCGGCGCAAAATAGCGGCGAAATTTCGTGAAAAGACTTGCAAACGGGAGCGCTCAACAGTATCATGACGGAGGCTTGTTTGGGCGCGACTTTATATCCCGCGCCGCAAGACCCGCTCAATTTGCTCGCTTACTGCGCGTTCCATACTGAAAGCGCTCGTCGCGACGCCTATTTGAAGATTTGCTTCGATGAAACAATTCAAACCTAAAGTCAAGATTAAGCCGTTCACGTTAGCGCTTATATCCTGTTTATGCGCCTTACTATTTGCAGGTCTCGTCTTTTATTGTCGACATACGAGTCTAGCCATTCGTCGCGAATCCCTTGAACGACAATTCTTTCACGCTATACAAGCCGGGGACCTCGAAGGCGCCGACAAGGTTTTGAAGAAACTCGAAGAGTGGGAAGAAGAATTTAATCAGAAAGCGGAAAAACGATACCGCGAAGTCGCGAGCGTCTCGAACTCTAACCACGATATTCCGGGCTCCGACTCTTACCCGTTGACGCAATTCCGAGGCGGCTTCGTCTATCGCGCGCTCTTGTGCGAAGCGGCGCAGAATTGGGACGAAGCGTTTCGATACTTGGACGAATGCGACAAGTTTGAAAACGATCCGACGATTAAATGCGAATGGTTCGGACTCCTCGCTCTCTCGACCGGACATTTTAGAGCAAGACTCCACTATGAAATGGGAGACAAGGCGCAGGCTTTCAAAGAGCTATGCGAAATCTCCTCTAAAATCGTTTCCTACCTCGACACGCGCTCGTTGGCTCAGGAAAAGCGCGATCGTAAAAGGCTCGGACGATACGGCGCTATCTTCCCGAATTACGAGGAATTTCTCGCCTTCATGGAAGAAGAATTCGCAAAACTCGGAAGTCCGCTGGAATATCAAGACGAGATGACGACCTACCGTGAGATCGAAACAACGCGTTAGCTCGTTAGAAAACGCCCCTACGCGACGGAAGCAAGGTCGCGCAGGGGACTCCGATCAAACGCGTCGCCTAAAAATCCTAAAAACGACGCCTAAAATTTCTCGCGCGATTCGTCGATTTCTTCCTGCGTATAGAGTTTGCCCTCCTTGGCGTTGCAACCAGGGCATCTTTTCGCGGTTCTATTCCATTCCCTCGGCGTTTCGACGCAAGCGTCCCAAAAGGGCCACGTGCGGCACTGAATCGGACGCGACTCGTAAACGAGGCATTTGCCGTCTTCGCCGAGCAGAACGCAGTCGAAATTGGCGCGCTCTTTCAGGGTCTTGCCTCGCCCGCGGACTTTGCGAATAAACGTCGACTCAAACTCCTCTTTCGACATTCCAAGCTCCTTCGCGATCGCCGCGATTTCCTCCTCGCTCGTCCACACAAAGCCTGGACCGCCGCCGCAACATTTTCCGCACTGACGACATTTAAACCGCAACCCGTCTTTGTACCAACGCTGAATTTCCAATTTCCGCTCCTTTTCAATCTTATCGCCAACGCCGACTTGTCGCCGACGCGCCCGACGAACCGAACGCCCTCTCATTGTAGACCATTCGAGGCGTCGTTTCAACCCACCCGACGACGGCGACGCGCCTCCAAGCCTAAAATCCAAAGCGTCAGTCCCACGCCGACCGGCGCCGCGAGGCGAGGCGGGCAAAGCGACCGCGTGCGCGCGACCTTCTCGCAATCCGCCGCGATATCCGGAGGCGTCAGCGCCGCAAGACGCCTCGCCTGCTCGTCCGCCGACGCGTCGCGCAAATCAAGGCACGCGCCGCCGGTTCCTTCCGCAAGCGCAGCAAGCTCCGCGACGCGAGGCGCGCCCGGCGCCAACTCCGAAATCTCCGCGCGGCGACTCGCGGCGGTCTCGCGCCCGTAATATTCGAACGCGTCCCGAGCCTCCGCCGCGATCTCCGTCGCGCCGCGCGCGGAAGGCGACGCGACGTCCCCTTCCGGGTCGCGCGGGGAGGCGGTCAGATAATCGAGCGCGCCTCGAACGAATCGCCGATAGACCGCCTTATCCTCGAGCGCGCGGAGACGCCAGAACTCGTCGGTCGCCTGAGTCAGGACAGGCAGGCGGCCGCGCCGCGTCCCGACGAGGAGCGGAACGCGCGCGCCGGTCGACTCGCGCCAGGCGTTCAGAAGGATCGCGTCCCCAGGCGCAGGCTCGATGAGGCGGACGTTCGTCAGCGCGGCGTCCCTCCAGGCGAGGCTAGGCGCGCCGAACGCCTGCGCCGCGAGAGGAGTCGGATCGAGTCGCCAGTCGGATTCGTCGTCGGGCGAGGCGTCGTCGGGGGCGTCGTTAGGCGAGGCGTCGGGCGCGGTCAGCCAGAGCGCAGGCGGGCGCGGGCTTTCGGCGAGTTCGTCGAGGGAGACGAGAATCTTAGCGAGGCGTTCAGGGGGGAGATCGCCGAGAATAACGACGTCGAATTGTGCGAGATAGTCAGGCGCGTCGAGGCCGAATTCCGGGGGTCGCGCGTCGGGCGAATCGGCGGCGAGCAGGCAGGCGGTCAGGTCGACGTCGCGCTCGCGTCGGAGCGTTTCGCGTAGGTAGCGATATTCAGGGCGCGGCTCGTCGTCGACGAGGAGAACGCGAAATTGGGAGTCTTTGGCGTCGTTGCGAAAGGCGAGCCCGTTATTGGCGTAGCAGAATTCTAGGCGATTCGCCGGCCAGCGCAACGCGTCGACAGGCGCGGTTATCGGGTCGCAATCGTCTTCAAGATCGGAAACGAAAAAGAGGAACGAGGCGGGCGCGTCCCTCGATTCGATCGGCGTTTCGAGCTCGAAGGCGTAACGATTCTCCTCGATTTTCTCAGGCGTAAGAGTTTCGTCGCGAAGAAGTTCGACTTTCCGAGAGGTTTCGTCGCGGATCCAGAGGCGGGCGCGAAAAGGTCGCGGGGACGAAACGTTAATCGCTTCGACGCGCGCGCGCAAGGTCGGAACGTCGGACGTCGGGAGCGCGAATTCGGCGATGCGCCAATCAACGACAGGGGAAGATTCGCCGAGCACGGCGACGCGCAAGGAGGGTCGAGCGCGTCGCGCAACCTCAGGCGAGGCAAGATCGGGATTCGGAACGCCGTCGGTCAAAAAGAGGACGTTCGAAAAGCGCGCGAGATCAAGAGGTTCCGGATCGCCGAAGGGCGCGTAAAGCGGGGAAAGGTAAATCGAGCGGTTTTCTAAAGATTCGGAAAGAGTGCGAAATTCGACGTCGACGCCTTGCGCGCGGAGGCGTTCGGACGCGTCGGTCGCGAGTATTTCGGCGCGACGGTAAGGCGAGTCGTCGCCGCCGCGTCGCGCGCTTGCGGAATCGTCGACGAGAATCGCGACGGGACGCGGGCGTTCAAAAGTTTGCTCAAATTTCGGCTGGACATAGAGTAGCGCGAGCGTCGTCGCGAGGAGCAGGAGCGGGACGCGACGATCGCGTTCGCCTCGGAGCGCCTGCCACGCGCAAGGTCCCCACGCGGCGAGCGCGATGCAACATTCGACGACCGATCGATCGCAGAGTATCCGCCATGACGTCATGATTGCGCTCCAATGCCGTTACCGCGCGAGAACCAAACCTTTAAATTCGCTAATCCTTCGAAAATCCGGCGACGGCGACTCCCACGACGACGAGCGCGATTCCGACGCACGTCGCCAAATTAAACGTCTCATGGAAAAAGACGAAGCCGAAAATCGCCAACAACACCGTTTGCGCGTTCGCGATCATCGTCTGCTTCAGCAAATAGAGGCGGCGCAAACTCTCGATCTGGAAATAGAATCCGACCATATTCGCGACGCCGGCGATCAGAACGCTCCGCCAGCACGCGGCAGGAGGCGCGAGCCACTCGCTCCACTCGTGCTGGGCTGAGAAGACGGCGCCGCAAATCAGCGCGCCGAGCCCCGTAATCATGACCATCGTCAGCGTCGTCGGCGCCGTCGTCGCGCAATTCGGATTCGTCGACTCCGCTATTTCGCGTCCCGACGCGTCCCGCTCCGTCTGCGGCGCGCGCAACACGCGTCTCATCGACGACAACTGCAACGAGTACCCGAGCGCGGTTAAAAAAGCGAGAACGAGTCCGAGCGGCACGCGTATCGGACGCCCGCCGACCGTCGCTTCCGGCTCCGATCCGAACCCGAGAACGACGATCGCCGTAACGAGCGTCGCAAGCGCGAACGCCTTCGTCTTCGTCAGTCGCTCTTTCAGCCACAAGGACCCGATCGCCGAGGAAAGAAGAAGCTGGCACGCCTGAAATATCGGCGTCGAAAGCGCCAGTCCAATCGCCGCGTACGCCGCCAAATGCGAGCGCGCGCCGATCAGTTCGCACGTAACCCCCGCAAAAAACAGCCACCAGAGGACGCGACGATTCGGAAATCGATACTTGCCGCGAAGCCAAAGCACAAGAATAATCGGCGTTACGCACGCGACCGTCGTCAATTCCTTAACGGCGATCGACCAGTCGGAACTAACCTCGGGATAGTTCGTTAAATTGCGCAACATCGTTAATGCGATCGTGTAACTCAACGCGGAGGTGATCGCCATCCAAAACCCAACGGCCTTCTCGCTCAACTTGCGACCTCGAACCGTTGGTTGATCGGAAACTCCGGAAGGATCTCCAATCGCCGGGTCTGAATTTTTCGGTTCCATTTGCCCGCCTTATCCCCTTGCTTAAAAATCGAATCGCCTAGCCTACTCTTTTTGCCCAATGAAAAGCCCGAGAACGCCGAAGGTCATCGGATATCGCCGCGCGTTCGAAAAGCCCGACGCGCGCATATACTCCAGAACGCGCTCCGGCGAGTCGAACGAGTCGACGCTCTCCGGAAGATACTTGTAAGCCTCCGTCGTGTTCTTCATAACGCGCTGCCCGATCTGCGGAAGAACGCGGTGGAAGTAAAATCGAAACAACGGCGCGAAAATCGGAAAACGCGGCTTCGAAAACTCCAAAATCGCGAGCGTTCCCCCGCGCCGACAGACCCGACCCATTTCCGCGACCCCGCGACTCGGATCCCTCATATTGCGCAGTCCGAAGGCTATCGTAACCGCGTCGAATCGATCCGCGTCGAACGGCAAATCGCAACCGTCGCACTCGACAAACTCGACTCCCGGCGCCTTCCGACGCGCCAACGCCAACATTTCCGACGAGAAGTCGACCCCGATCGTCTTCAGTTCGCCTTGACGCGTCGCGTCCTTGCGCGCGAGCGACTCCCAACGTCGACGAAGCTCCAGGATCATGTCCCCGGTTCCCGTCGCGACGTCGAGCGTCTCCGTGACTCCGGCGCGCGCGCGATCGCTCTCGACGCTCGACAAAATTCGACGAACCGCGCGACGACGCCACTGCGGCGCTAGACCGACCGAAAGAAGATTGTTCAAAAAGTCGTATCGGGGCGCGATTTCATTGAACATCGCCTTAACCCGCGCTTCCGATTTATCGATCTGCGTTTCTTGACCGCTCACGTTCTCGGCGCCTTTCCAAAATCGTTTTTTCTTGTAGAATTACTGAGAACATCTCGCGCCCGCGACGTTTCCCTACATAGCGAACGCCCCGATCGCCGATAGTATTATAACGAGAATCGACGCGACGCCCAGCGCCGTTTCGCAGGACTCAAAGCAAGACGCCAACGCGCAAGGATCCACCGTAATGTCCAAAAGAATCGACGTTTACCCATTGCCGAGCATAGCGCGCGACCTACCGGTCGGCGGCGTCTCGGTCGCAATCGACGTCTTGCGCGCCACGACGACTATTACGACCGCGCTCGCAAACGGCGCCGAATCGGTTCGACCCTACGAGACCGTTAAAGAGACCTTCGCGGCAAAACGCGCGATTCTCGAAATGAAGCCGGAATTAGAGGGTAAAATCCTCCTCGGCGGAGAACGCGGCGGTCTGCCGATCAACGATTTCGACCTCGGCAATTCCCCGAGCCTCTACTCTCGCGACGCCGTTGAAGGAAAGAGCGTGCTCTTTACCACGACGAACGGCACGAAGGCGATTCTGCAATGTCGCGGCGTCGTGCTGCTCGCGTCGTTCCTCAATTTGACCGCCGTCGTCGATCGAATTCGTCGCGAAAATCGCGATCTCGTCTCCATCGTGTGCGCCGGAACCGACGGCGAATACACCGAAGAGGACATGTTGCTCGCCGGCGCAATCGTCGAAAAGATCGCGCAATTAGAACAGGTCGAGCTCAACGTTCAGGCGGAATTCGTTCGCTACTTCTGGCGCGAAAACTCCGGAGAAACGTTGCTGAAACGTTTGGAACAGAGTCGCGGCGGTCTCAATTTGAAAAGAATCAAACTAACGAAAGATATTGCGGACGCGGCGAAAATCGATTCGCTCGACGTCGTCGCGGAATTTCGGGTCGGCGTGATTAAACTCGACTCGGCGTTTGAAAATTCCAAACGTTCCAATCTTGAATAATCGCCGCTCAAGCGCAATAATCAAGCGCAATAAGCGTCATCATACGGTCAAACTAATCCGACGCGCGTCGGCAGGAGTTTATAAAATGCGAATGGAAGAGTTGGTCGCGCTTTGCAAGCGTCGCGGCTTTTTGTTTCAATCGAGCGAAATTTACGGCGGACTCAACGGGTTCTGGGACTACGGCCCGCTCGGCGTCGCGCTCAAGAGAAACGTAAAAGACGCGTGGTGGAACGACATGATCGTTCGACACAACGACATGAAGGTTCTGCCCGGCGCGCCGAGCGCTTTCGAAATGACCGGACTCGACTGCTCCATTATTATGCACCCGCAGGTCTGGAAATGCTCCGGGCACTACGACCTCTTCCACGACTTCATGATCGACTGCCGCGAATCGAAAAAACGCTATCGATTCGACCACATTAAAGGTCGCTGGGTTACCGGACTCAAGCACGGCGAAAACGGCGCGCCGGCCGAACGGCAACGCGTCTTCGTCACCACGATCGAAACGGAAAACGAACTCGAAGCGCTCGAACAGGCCGCGCTCAAATATTTCGGTCTGCGCAAAAAGGACGCCGATTCCCTCGAATGGGAAGAAGGAATTAGCGGAATCGACTCTTTCCCGAACAACGATTTCTCGCAAGTTCTCGGACCGGACGCTCGACACGTCGGAACCTTGACCGAGCCGCGCGAGTTTAACCTCATGTTCAAAACGATCGTCGGCGCTCTCGGAAGCGAAGACGACGCCGCGTTCCTGCGGCCGGAAACCGCGCAAGGAATCTTCGTCAACTTCAAAAACGTCGTCGACAGCGCGCGCGTGCGCGTACCCTTCGGCGTCGGACAGATCGGAAAGAGCTTCCGAAACGAGATCACGCCGCGAAACTTCACGTTCCGAAGCCGAGAATTTGAGCAGATGGAAATCGAGTTCTTCTGCCACCCGTCCGAATCGCAAGCGTGGTATCAATTCTGGCGCGACCGTCGATTCAAGTGGTACGTCGATATGGGACTCGCCGGCGAGCGACTGCGAATGCGCGAGCACGAACAGGCGGAACTCGCTCACTATTCCGTCGGAACCGCCGATATTGAATACGCGTTCCCGTTCTTACCGGAAGGCGAGTACGGCGAGCTTGAAGGCGTCGCGCACCGCGGCGATTTCGACCTCCGTTCGCATTCTGAAGGCAAGCTCGTGCGCGAAGGCGACTCGCTCGTTCTCGAAAAGGGTCCCGACGGCGCTCCGAAATGGCGCGGAAGCGGCAAGGATATGTCGTACTACGACGATCTGAAGAAAGAGCGTTTCATTCCGCACGTTATCGAGCCGAGTTCCGGCGCCGACCGCGCGACGCTCGCGTTCCTTTGCGAAGCGTACCAAGTCGACAAAGCGCCGACTTCCGAGCAAGGCAAAGAGGAAGAGCGCGTCTATTTGAAGTTGCATCCGCGTCTCGCGCCGGTCAAAGCCGCGATCTTTCCGCTCGTGCGCAAAGACGGCATGCCGGAAATCGCGAAGGAAATCTACGGCGAACTCAAGAAGAAGATGGCGGTCCAATACGACGAGAAAGGCGCAGTCGGTCGACGTTATCGTCGTCAAGACGAAATCGGCACGCCGTTCTGCATTACCGTCGACGGACAGACGACGCAGGATCAAACGGTAACTTTGCGCGATCGCGACACGCTCGAGCAGACGCGCGTCAAGATCGACGAACTCGCGAAAGTCTTGGAAGAACGTATCGAATAAACCTATCGGATAGTCGACGGCGTTTCAACTCGACTTGACGCAAGACCCGCGCCGCGCGGTTCGTCTCGCAAGGCGCTTGAACGGAAGGAGAAACGAACGTGAAATCGAACAGACCCCAAAACTCGGGTAAACAATCGCGTCCCGCTTCTATGCTTGGCGTCGGGTTGGACAATACCGACGGCGAAGCTCGAATTACTCGCGGAAAGAACTTTACCTTGCTCGGCGGAAGCGAAGAAACGCATTCCTTCATGCAAGAGACTGCGGTCAAGGTCAACGAGAAGCTGGAGCGCAAAGGTCAGACTCTCGACGAAACCTCGCCGGAAGAATTCCGCGAGATTCTTTTCGACGTCGTTGATAAAATACGGCGTTGAGTCCTCTTTTCCTGGGTCGTCGCGACGCGCGCGCGTTGCGACGACTTCTTTTCCGCGACGGCGCGTCTCTTGCGCGTCTTGCGTCGTCCTTGATTTGTTCAATTTCATTTTTGCCGACCAGAGGGAAACAAGATGTCTTGGTTTTGTGAAGAAGGCTCTTTAACGAAGGAACGCGTCTTCGAGCTTGCGCAACAAGCGGCCGACGAAGCGCGCAAGCGCATTTGCGCCGATCCGAAACGCGTGCTGCTGCTACCCCCCGACGTTACGCGCGCGCACAGCGGCGCCGGAAGAATTGCCGAGGAGTTCTATAAGATCTTCTCGCCGACTGCGGAAGTCTACGTCATTCCGACGCTCGGCCAGCATCAGCCGCACACGCCGGAGCAGAACAAGTGGATGTTCGGGTCGATTCCGGAAGAGAGAATTCTGAAGCACGACTGGCGCAACGGCGCGACCCTACTCGGCGAGGTTCCCGCAGACTTCGTTAAAGACGTCTCCAAAGGCAAGGCGGACTGGGCTATTCCGATCGCGCTCAATTCGACGCTCGTCAAGGAGAAGTGGGATCTGGTGATCAATATTGGTCACGTCGTGCCGCACGAGGTCCTGGGCTTTGCGAATCACAACAAGAACTATTTCATCGGGCTAGGCGGCAAGCCGACGATTTGCGCTTCGCACATGATGGCGGCGTGCTGCGGTATTGAGAACAACCTCGGCAATCTTCTCACGCCGCTTCGACGTTGCTACAACAAGGCGGAGGAGGACTTCCTCGGGTTCCTGCCGGACTTCTATTTTGAGGTCACGATGGCGTACGACGATCAAGGCGTTCTGAGGCACACCGGCGTCTACGTCGGCGACGACGTCGAGACCTACCTTGAGGCGGCGAAAGCGTCAAGACGACAGAACGTTACGATTGTCCCGCCTTTGAAAAAGGTCGTCGCGGTCATGCAGGGAGACGAGTTCTACAGCACTTGGGTGGCGAACAAGGCGATCTACCGCACGCGCATGGCGATGGCGGACGGGGGCGAGCTTCTCATTATCGCGCCTGGACTGAAGCGTTTTGGCGAGCAGGAGGACGTGGACGCGCTCATTCGGAAGTATGGGTATTCAGGGACGGAAAACGTGATGAGGTTATGGAAACAAGAACCGGTTCTTCAGGACCTCACGCACGGCACGGCGCACCTCATTCACGGCAGTTCGGAAGGGCGTTTTAAGATTACTTACGCGCCGGGTCATCTTTCGAAGGAAGAGGTTGAAAGCGTCTGCTTTGGATACGCGGATCTTCAGGAGACCCTAGCCCGATATAACCCTGCGACGATGAAGAACGGCTTTAACGTCATGCCCGACGGCGAGGAGGTCTATTTCATCAGCACCCCGAGCGCCGGGCTCTGGTCGACGGAAGAAAAAATGCAAGGTCGCGACTAGTCGCCTCCTAGGCGTTGGTTGGCGTCGGTTCCCGACCGTCGGCGTCGCGCGGCTCGAGAACCGACGCGCCGCCGGTCGGAAACGCTCAGGCGTTCCGTTCCGTTTCGCGTTCCCGCACGGTTGGGGTCGCTCTCTCCCGTTAATCTCTTGCCGCGTGGAAAACGACGCAATAACGGCGTCGCTTTGCGTTCAATCATGCGTTGCGTCGACTTCAATCGGAATCCGAGGCGCAAACTCTGGCTTGCTTCTTGAAGAAGGCGACGCCGTATCGAAGAACGCGTTCATAACCGTCGAATCCTTCGTCGTACCGCATAGCGTCGATCCGCTCGAGCGCCGCGCGCGCGTCCGACGCCATATCGGACGCCTTTGCGGAACGTTTCGCCTCGACGACGAGCGCGCGACGACTTCTCTTATCCTTCAGAACAATATCCGGTCGCCCTAGCCCGTTCTCCTTATTTGACTCAACGGAATAGCCTAGCCCAACGAATACGCCGACGAGAAACGCGTGATAGTAGTTCTCATGATAGTCGTTGTAGCTAATGGTATCCCACAATAAGTCGGAGAGCGCCTTACTCGCGCCGGCCTCGTCGCAACTCCAAAACGCGTCCATAAGCGCCCGTTGCTTACTCGCGTCAATCGTGTCGCTAAAAAGTCGAACGACCGTCTCTTGAAAGATCGTCGCGATCTCGTTATTCGGGATCTTTATCTCGATCGAATCGCCGCAAAGATCGGGGTTCGCCTTCGTAACGTAGCCTGTCATGAGCAACGCGCTCCAGAAATGATCTTCAGAATCGAGCAAAGCGTCGTAAGTCAGTAGGTCGGAAAGACTCTGTTCGATCGTTCCGCCGTTCAGGAGTCGTTCAAATTTATCGTTGACGTCGAATTCTCTCTTTTTGACAAACGAACGCAGTATGGCGTTGCCGCTCGTGTTCGCCCAGTACGGTTTCGGAACTGCGTCCCGATCGCCGATCAATTCCATAACGTAGTTGACGACGCTCCATGGATTATAAACGCGACTGTTTCCAAAAAGATAACCGTCGTACCAATCTTTAACGACGCCAAATTTGTCCGCGCGGTCGACAGCGGTCAGCAACGCCTTCACCTCGTCCTCAGAAAAACCGAAATACCGCGAAAACCTCCTGTCGAGTACTGAAAATGACGAAAAATTATTGAGACCGGTAAAAATACTCTCTTGCGCGACTCGGAAACAACCGGTTACTACGGCAAACTTTAAATTGTCGTTGTCTTTGAGCGCAATACTGAGCGTCGTTCTTATGACGTCGAGCGTGCGGCGATAGAAACCGCTTTCAACGGCGTCCTTTTCATGCGCGTTATTGAGCGGCGCGTCGTACTCGTCGATGAGAAGGACGACGCGCTTCCCGTAAACGGAACGGAGCAGTCCCATGAGAAAATCAAGAGAATAATCGATCTCAACGGCGTCCGCCTTCCTATCTTTAAGAAGATTAAACCGACGTCTTTGACGAGCGCTGAGCGGAGCGTCGGATAATTGAGGCTCCAATTTTTCACACAATTTGGCGATTTGACCCTTCAGTCTTTCATACGCAATTTCAAACGTCTCGCCCGCGACGTCCTTAAAAGACAAAAAGATCGTCGGATACTGATTCATCCATTCGTCGCAAAACTCTTTATGTTTTGTTATCTCGAGTCCGGCGAACAACGCGCGACTGTCTTTCGCGATATTGAAGAAATTCTCAAACATACTCGACATGAGCGTCTTACCGAATCGACGCGGTCGCGTGAAAAGCGTAACGGCGGCGTCGGCGTCTTGCAATAGTTCGTAGAGAATTTCCGTTTTGTCGACGTAATACGCCCCGCTCTCGCGAAACTCCGAGAAATCCGACTTGCCTACGCCTAGGGGAACGCCCATCTCTAAACCTCGTATGCTCTTTCTCATCGGGCGCCGAAATTTGCGCTCCTCGCTGATTCTACCGCAATTCAATGAGATTTCAACCAACGGCGGACGCGCGAACGCCCTCGCGTTTCATCGCGATTCGCTCTGCCGCTGGGTAAAATCACGCTTCCGTCCGCTCGCCGGAACGCTATCGCGTCTCCTTACGCATTGGCCGCAGTCGCTTTGCTGCGATAAAAAAGGTCGACGTCTTTTCACGACGCCGACCTTTTTTCATTCCAACAAAACCGGAGAAATTATTCCGCAGGAGCCTCGGCAGGCGCTTCGGTCGCAGGTTCGGCGGCAGGCGCGGGAGCGGCTTCTTCAGCGGGAGCTTCGGTCGCAGGTTCGGCGGCAGGCGC
>ONGM01000035.1 GCA_900317365.1 uncultured Planctomycetota bacterium | reverse complement strand
TCCGCCGACTAAAGCCGGCGGCTTCCCCCGCGCTTATGGAGCGCGGGGCGGCGCGTTCGCGCCGGAAAATCGCCCGTTGGGCGATGGGCGCGCCGTTGGCGCGTTTGGCGCTTTCGCGGTAGGCATAGCTTTTCGTTGTCCGCAGGCTAAAGCCAGACGGCTTCCCCGCGCTTATGGAGCGCGGGCGGCGCTTTGCGCCGGAAAATCGCGCTTTGCGCGATGGGCGCGCTGTCGCTGGCGTTAGCGTTGTTCCAGCGTTATCTTTACCGTTTCCCCGACGAATTTCGCTAGGTTGACAGGGACGGCGTTGCCGATCATTTGCTCGACGTCCGTTTTACTGCCGACCCATCGGAAATCTTTCGGGAAGGTCTGAATCAACGCGCGTTCGGCGGTCGTTAGGACGTGAAGGTCGCCGCTCACCGGGCAGGCGTCGTTCGGATGACCAGGGTAGCCCTTCGGAACCGGACGATTCACCCCGCGCATCGTCGGGGCGGGCTCGTCGAGCGAGAAAACAGCCCGACGACTGTAATTTCGCGGGTGCCGATAATAATACTCAAAGCCTAACGCGTCGCCAAAATAGTCGCGCATCGTCATCGGCGCCTTCGCTAGACGGCCCTCGAAGGTCGCCTGGGCGAAACCGTCCGCTTCCCCGAGCTTGCCGAAACAGATGAATCGCTTCCTCTTCTGCGGCGCCCCGCAAAGGCAGGCGTCGAGCGTAACCTCCGTTAGCCCATAGCCTGCCTCCTTAAAGATCTGACGCGCGTTCGCATAGGCGCGACTCGCCCGCGCCCTCTCCACGTTCTCCATAACGAAACATAACGGCCTAATTCCCGCAACGATTCGGGCGTAACAACTCGTGAGCTCCGCCCGGTCGTTTTCAATGCGTTTCCCGGCGTGCGAGAAATCCTGACAAGGCGGGCCG
The DNA here is from genome assembly GCA_900317365.1 of uncultured Planctomycetota bacterium. Taxonomy (GTDB): domain Bacteria; phylum Planctomycetota; class Planctomycetia; order Pirellulales; family Thermoguttaceae; genus RUG369. The sequence goes on along the minus strand of ONGM01000035.1, from coordinate 39,115 downwards.
CCGACGATAACGTCCGGCGCGTATTTCCGAATCTCCGGGACGACGGCGGCAGGGGCCGATAGGTCGGCCTTGACGATCGGATGGTCGAAATTCGCCTGATAACATTCGACCGCGGCGCTCCACCATTCAAAGGCGGCGACGACGTCAAACCCCGCCTTCTGAAATCCAAGGGATAGCCCGCCGCAGCCTGAGAATAAATCGACGACTTTCATTTCCGATCTTTCCTAATGACAATGACTCGCTATGAGGCGACTCTCTGTGAGGTTCCCAAAGGACGACGTTCTCCCAACACGGTTACGAACGAGGATGATTCTTCTTATAGACGTCGCGCAGTCGGGTCATATCGACGTGGGTGTAGATTTGGGTCGTTGCGATGCTTTCGTGCCCGAGAAGCTCCTGAACCTGGCGGAGGTCGGCGCCGCCTTCGAGTAGGTGCGATGCGAAGCTGTGCCGCAGGGAGTGCGGGCTAATCGTCGCCGGCGCGCCGACGCGTAAGGCGTACTTTTTAACGAGCTCCCACAGCGCCTGACGTCGCATCTGGCGCCCGGTGCGCGAGAGGAACACGTACGGCGGGTCGCACGCCTCTGCAGGCGAGGCTGAGGCAGGCGAGGCGGGCGAGGGTAGGGCGCCGGACGCTGCGGCGCGGGCTCGCGCTTCGGCGAGGCGTCGACGTCGGGCGGCTTCGAGGAGTTCCGGGCGCGCGGTCTGCATCCACGCGTTGTAGGCGACGATCGCGGAGTCCCCTAAGGGCACGATACGCTCTTTCGAGCCTTTTCCGAAGCACCGACAGCATCGCCGATCAAGCCTGACGTCCGACTTCTTCATATTGACGAGTTCCGACGCGCGGCATCCGGTCGCGTAGCAGAATTCGAGAATCGCCCGATCGCGAATCCACATGGCGTCGATTTCCGGCTGAGGCTCGACGAGCAATTTCGAGATCTGATTGTGCGTGAGAACGGCGGGGAGGCGGTCCCAGAGCTTTTGACTTCCGAGAAGTTCCGCGACGTTCTTTTTGATCGCGCCTTCCCCTTGAAGGTACCGAAAGAAGACGCGAACGGAGGTCAGGTTGCGCGCGATCGAGGCAGGGGACAACTCGGCGTCGCGGAGCGTCTCGGTAAAGTCGGATAGCTCCTGAATTGTCAGGTTCGGTATCGATCGAGCGCCGAGCCAACGGTAGAATCGAATGAGATCGTTGCGATACGCGAAGCAGGTGTTCGGGGACAGCTGTCGCTCCTGCGCGACGTAGAGGAGAAAATTACTGAGCCATTGGCGTTCCGAAGTCGCGAGGGTAATCTTTCGCGGCGTGAGTTTGCGACGAGGCGGCATCTTTTACCCCCTAAATTGAGAACGAGCGCGCCGGTTTCGACGCGCCGCTATGATCCCTTACAGAAATCGCAGACGATAGGACGGTTGCGCGCCGTAGCCTGTAACGATAATTTCCGATTTCGTGAGTTCGACCGCCGCCCAGCAGTACGGCTTGTTCTCGACGATCCCCTTAAAGGTAACGTGCGCGACGTTATTGCGAACGCCGTAGGAACCTTCGTGGAGATGTCCGGCGAAATATCCGCGCACGTTCGGATGGCGGTCGATAATTTCGAGTAGTTCCGCGCCGTTCCAGGTCGAGACTCCGAGATTGTAATAATAGACGTCGAAGTTTGCGATTCTCGCGAGCTTTGCGCGGTCGCTGTCGATGGAGCGCGATTTCGCGAAGAGAGGGAAGTGCGAGCATACGATCGCGTTTTCCTTCTCTTTTTCAGCGAAAGCGAGTCGTTCGTCGAGCCATTGGAGCTGTCGGGGCGATAGGGAGCCGTTATAGGAGTCCGGCAAGGCGTTGTTCTTTACGGGAATACGCCGTCTTTCGCGCTCCTCTTTCGCCGCTTTGCGCTCTTCGTCGTTTTCCGCCGCGTAAGTACTGATTTCATTTCCGTTGAGAACGACGAAACGCCAGCGATTTTCGGCGTCCTCTTCGTCGACGACTTGGAAATCGTAGTATCCCGGCTTCTCCAGATTGAGAAAGCGATAGACGTCGGGCTTATTGGCGTCGGGCACGTGGAAGTCGTGATTTCCGAGGATATGCCGCCATTCGATCTTTCCGTATTTCGCGGCGACTTCGTAGAGTTCCTTCATGGCGAGCGCGTTTTCCAGCCCGCTCTGCCACGAATCGCCGAAGTTCATCGCAAAGAGCGGCCGCATTCGCGAAATTTCCCCGGCGCAAATCAAAAATTTCTGAATGGACTCGCGGTAGGCTCTTCCGATCGTTTCGTCCAAGTCGCCGTATTGAACGTCGGCGATCGCTGCAAATCGAATCATGTTAAACTCCCTTGGACGCCTTGACTGCGCTTAAAGATCCTTGAGCGCGTTAAAAAAGCCTGCGGCGCGGAAACGTCGCAGGCTTTAAACCATCTCGCAACGGCGTCTAATCATATTGTAGTCGCCGTTCGCGTCGAACGCAAGTTTTTTGTGAATCGACTTCCGCGCGACGCGTTCGTTGCGAAGTTACGATCAACGACGTCAAGATCGCCGACGTCAAGAGCGATTACTGCAAGGCGAAATCGGAGTCGAAGTCGACGCTCGCGTCGCTCGTAACGTTTTCCGAGGCTTTCCGCGCGGGAACCGTTTCGCCGGCGTTTTGCTCGCGATATACGCCGAGTTCGTCGATTCCGTCGCCGTCCCAGTCGCCCACGACCGGCGTGTCGCCGTCGTCGCCGAAGAGGATCGGAGCGCCGTCTTTATCGTCGATCGCGTAGTCGCCGTTGACGTCGAGGAACCATCGTCCGTCGACGAAGTACCCGATATTGTCGAGTCCGTCGCCGTTCCAGTCGCCGACGACCGGAGTCGCGTCTTTCGGCGCGTTCGTGCGGACGAACATGTCTTCGTCGGCGTCCCATTTGCCGTTGCCGTTGAGATCGAGGTACCATTCGCCGTCGCGATAGTATCCGATCTGCGTGCGACCTTCGCCGGTCCAGTCGCCGGCGAGAGCGACGTCGCCGCGTTCGCCGAATCGGAAGACGTGGTCGATCAGGTCGTATCGAATGTATTCCGCTCGACCGGTGTCGCTACGTTTCGTGGAACGAATATGTTCAAGCGCGTTCTTGAAGATATTCTCGTTCGGCGGAACGTTCTTCGCGCGATCTTGTCTGTGTCCGAAGTTGAAGTCGGTCGCAAGACCCGGATCGACTTTAATCGCGTTCGGATCCGATTCCCACTGCGGGCCAAAGACCGCAAGGTCGGATTTACCGTCGCCGTCCCAGTCTCCAACGACCGGCTCGTCGCCGAACCGTCCGAGTCTCGCGTCGAACGACGCCGTAAGCTTAATGAAGTCGTCCGCTTCCGAAAGCGTGTATCCGTCGGTCGCCAAGTACCAGTCGCCGTCGCGATAGAGTCCGAACTTATCGAACCCGGAACCGTTCCAGTCGCCGACGACCGGTTTCGCGCCGTTGACGCCGAAGTTGTACGTCTTCGTTGTGCCGTCGTTGAACCGAATCGTCCAGTTCGACGCGCCGTAATCGTAGACGTCCGACGCGACGAGCGCGATCTGAGCGTTCGTTTCCGCAACGCCGGAGTACGCCAACATCCCGCCGATCGTGTCCGTTTCGCTGAGCAAGGATCGCGGCGACCCGCCGTTGAGAACGTTGAGCTTCCACGAGTAATCTTCCTCAGGGCCGATTCCGCCGCCGCCGCCGTACAGCGTCGTCATACTGCCGGGAATCGTCGGCTGATACCAGATGTACGGGAAGTACGTCGGGGACGGCGCCCACAGATTGCTCGGAACGTGAACCGGAGGCGTGTTGCCCGGTCCGTCGGGTTTATAGGGCGGTTTATCCGGATCCGGAATGAGTTCGCCGAAGTTGTAGTCGACGCCGTAGTCTCCCGGAGCGACCGGAATCGAAAGGATAACGTCGTTTTCCGCGACGCCGCCGAGGGAACCGGCCGTGTCCTTACCGTCGTCGTAGCCGCTCGGTTGCGTCTCGACGACCTTGTAGATTCGGGCAGGCTCCAGGTTGTCGAAGATATAGTGTCCAGCCGCGTCCGTCTTGACGACGCGTCCGGTCTCTTCGTAGCGTCCCGTTTCCTCGTTGAGAATCATTAAGGTAACGTCGACGTCTTTAATTCCAGCCTCGCCAGCCTCTTTAATACCGTTGTCGTTGAGGTCTTCGTAGACGTACCCGCTAATGGCGCCCGGTCGGAGTTCGCCGAAGTCGTAATGGACGCCTTCGCCGCCGGCCGGCAGGTCGATATCGGAGATTTCGTCGTTCCGCAGAATTTTTCCGACGGGCGTTCCGAAGATCGTACCGACCGCGTCTTTGCCGTCGTAGTATTCCGTCGGCTGGGTTTCGCGGACGATATACGTCGTTTCCGGTTCCAGATTGAGGAACCTGTAGAACCCGTTTTCGTCCGTCTGTTGCGTCGCGACGAGGGACGCGGTTCCGTCCTCGTTGAGCGCGTACAACTGGACGACGACGTTCTTGATTCCCGCCTCGCCGTCGTTCTTGACGCCGTTGTTATTGTCGTCCTCGTAGACGTAGCCGCTGAGCGAACCGTAAGGGAGGAGTTCCCCGAAGTTGTACTCGCGACCGTGCTGATCCCATAGCACGCGAATCGAGTCGAGCTCGTCGTTCGTCGCGACGCGTCCGCCGAGCGAGCCGACGCTGTCTTTACCGTCGCGCCAGTTTTCCGGCTGAATCTCGCGAACCGCGTAGGTCTGCTCGATATCGAGCGAATCGAACTTGTAGAACCCGACGGAATCGGTCGTCGTTTCCGCGATCTTGACGTAGTCGTCCCCTTGAAGTTGGTAGAGTTCGACGAGGACGTCCGGAATGCCCGGCTCGCCGGATTCGCGGACGCCGTTGTCATTCTTGTCGTTGTAGACGTAACCGGAGATCGACCCGAGTTTGAGTTCGCCGAAGTTGTATTCGACGCCATGGTCGTCCCATTGGACGTCGATTTGTTCGATATAATCGTTCGAGGCCGCGATCCCGCCGAGGGAACCGACGGAATCTTTGCCGTCGACGTAATCGGTCGGCTGCTTCTCGCGAACGGCGTACTCGCGCGAAATATCGAGATTCTCGAAAATGTACGAGCCGTCTTCCGCCGTCTGCGTCTCCGCGATCTTGACGTAGGTTTGACCGTCCCATTGATAGAGTTCGACGGTTACGTCGCCAATTCCGGCCTCGCCGTCGTCGATCACGCCGTTGTCGTTGCGATCTTCGTAGACGTTCCCTGCGATCGAGCCGAGTTTCAGCTCGCCGAAGTTGTATTCGACCCCGTGCTGATCCCACCCGATTTCAATATTGGAGAAGTAATCGTTCTCCGCCTTGCCGCCGAGGGAACCGATCGAGTCCTTACCGTCGCTGTAAGCGGCCGGTTGAATCTCTTTCACCGCATATTCGCAGCAGATATCGAGATCTTCGAAGAGGTACGAGCCGTCTTCGTCGGTCCTCGTTTCGTCGATCTTGACGTAGCTGGCGCCGTTCCACTGATACAGCTCGACGACGACCCCTGCGATACCGTTTTCATTCGGATCGATCACGCCGTTGTCGTTGCGGTCTTCCCAGACGTTTCCGGCGATGGAGCCGAGTTTCAGCTCGCCGAAGTCGTAATGGTACCCGTTCTCGCCGTACCCGACGAAGATATTCGTCAGCGCGTCGTTTTCAACGTCGCCGCCGAGGGTCCCGACGTAGTCCTTACCGTCGGAGTAATCCGGGGAAGAGAAAATCTCTCGGACTTCGTAGGTTTTTTCGGGCAGTTTTCGCAACGTTCCGGCGTCGTTCCACGAGCCGTCGATCTTGAAGGAGTAATGACCTTCCGCGTCGACGGTCTGCGATTCCATGAAGGTGTACTGCGGAACGCCGTTGGCGTCCGTGTCGATACGCCAGAGTTCGATTTTCGCCGGGTAAGCGATTCCGTCCCAGGATTCCCCTTCGTTCTTGCCGTCGGCGTCGTTGCGGTCTTCAAAGACGTATCCTTCGATACGACTCACGAGCGCTTTCGCAAAGTTGTTTTCCGGCGCGACGTCGCCGCCGAGCATTCCGTCGACGTCGATTTCCAGCGGCGTGATCTTCTCGCCGTAGGTCCCGCCTTTCGCGCAGAAATCAAAGTACTGCAAGCCTTCCGGAGAAACAATATTCGATTCCGAGAAGATTTGGTACTTGCCCGGCATGAGGTCGTCGGAATTGAACTCGTAGTAGCCGTTCACGTCGGTTCGCGTCGTCCACTTCTCGCCGTTCTCCGAGACGAGCGTAACGCCTACGTTCGCGAGCGGCCGATCCTCGTCGTTCTCGCCGCGATCGTAATTGCAGTCGACGTCGTGATCCGCGTAAACGTACCCGGAAATGACGATCGGCTTCGGCGTCAGATCGATATCGTTGTAGATACCCGCCTGGTCGACGCCTTCGTTCTTGTCGTCGAGGTCGAACGGAAGAAGATTGCGATCGTACGCGTCTGTGAGCGCGGTCGAACGCGCGTATTCCGTATCGAAATCGTCGACGAACATTCCCGTCCACGTTTCCGTCTGATAATGGTCGGAACTGAACGTCGCCGTCGCCAACGAGCCTTCGATACCGTCGATAATCGACCCGCCCATCTCGCCGCCTTCGACCTGGGCGTTGTTCGAGTTGATCGACGAGTTCGTTTGATATTCGTCCAGGTCGATCGAGAAGACGAAATGATCTCCGGCGTGGAAGTTCGTGAAGGAGATTTGCAGAACCATCCCGCCGTCTTCAACGCTGAAGTCGTATCCAATGTTCTCCGTCTTGTCGAGCACGGTGAAGGGCGCGGCGGAATAAACGCCTTGCCCGCCGGACGTCGTGTCGAAGAACGCTTCGCCTTCGTCGAGCCGACCGTTCGCGTTCTTGTCAAGATTAATGACGAGCGAATCGAGCGTCGTGCAACCTTCTTCGCCGCCTACCCACGCGACGTAGAACTTGTCGCCGAGGTCTTCCTGATACTGTTCCGCGTAAACTATCCCGACCGAAATCGGATCGACCGCAAGATATTCGCGTTTTTCTAGTTCTTCGACGCGACACACGCGACGCGTTCCGCGGCGTGCGGCGTCGTCCCCGGAACGCTTATGAGATTTGCGTCCCGATTTCGACGATTTCGATTCAATCGCGTGTTTTTTCATGAAGAGCGACATTCTTCCAGCCTTTCGCGCGCCGCGTCTCGCGACGCGACGTAGTTCTTATATTGTGATTTCGACGAAGTCGATCCGACGACGCCTGCTCGGGATTACGGTTATGATCCCTGCGATCGATTCGCCGACGCGTTCGACGCGACGTTTTTCACGGCGCATACGGAACAAGTCGGCGACCCCAAGGCTCCGCAATTTGAAAATGGGATCGAATATTCTCTTTTCTTTCCGAATGGGTTCGCGTTATCGCGACCGATCGGGTTGTAACGCCCCTCGGAACAGAGCGAGACACGCCTTGTCGGCTATATCGGACGATTCCATAGGGAAAGATTAGAGGGAATTGGAAATTTTAAGATCTTCCGATAAGTCCCAGAGTTTGACGGTGGTGTCAAAGCTCGTTGAATAGACCCTTGTGGTCGGTTCCCCAGCGCCGTCGACTTGCTCGACGAGTAGGGACGACACGGTGCCGGTGTGCTTGCTCGCCGAATTGTCGCTACTGGCGACGAGTCTCTGTCTCTTGACGTCGAAGACGCGCAGATTGTTGGAGCTGTCTCCGGAGACGAGCAGGATTTTATTGCCGGGTTCCTTATATCCGAGGAATGCGAGCGAGTAGACTTTCCCGTCGCGCGGCACGAGGGACGCGACTTGCTTTTGCGCTTGCAGATCGTAGACGACGATTTGATTGGCGTCGCCGGCGACCGCGAGGAATTTATTGTCGGGACTGAAGGCGAGCGCGCGAATTCGTCGCTTGCCGCCGAGCGCGTCGGCGGCGTTGAGATTTCTGAGTTCGTAGTCCTTAACGGTCGGCGGCGTGCGAGTGGTCCAAACGCGCGCGACGCCGTTTCTTCCTCCGACGGCGAGGTATTCTCCGTCGGGTGAGAATTGCAACGCGGTGGAGCTTGCGCCCGGCGCGCGCCAACTGGCGACGAGTTTCAAGGTCGCGGCGTCGAAGACGCGCACGATCGGCTCGTAGCTTGCGACGGCGATCAGGCTGCCGGTCGGAGCGTACGCCATGGCGTGAGCGCCGACGATCTGCTGGGAGGTCTGACGCACGACTTGTTTTTTGCCGAGATCCCAAATGGCGATAATCCCGTTTTGAGAGAGGGTCGCGATTTCGTTAGCGGTCGGGGAAGCGGCGACGGCGCGAACCCATTCGCTTGTCGCTTGACCGGTCGCTTGAAAGATATTCGAGTCTCCGTCGACGGGGCAAGTATAGACGCGTTGGTCGTCGCCGCCGACGTACAGAGCGGCGCGGTCTCTCGTAAGAGCGACGCCGGACAGCGCGGGCTGTTTTACCGATTTCTCAAAGTTGAATCGATACTCTTTTATGGGATCGATCGTTCTGGCGCCGTCTTGCGCGCGCAACTCTTGCGAGCCGTTGAATGCCGCGCAGAGAAGAACGAGGAGCGACGCGACGGTCGCAACGGCGTGTCGTGTGCGCTTGTAAAGCGCTCTGTGTTGCGTCATAATAATCCCTTATGAACCTGTTGCGGCGCGCTGGGAACGCGCGACCTCCGACTGTTGCGTTCAAAACTGTTGCGCTTCAAATCGACGAACCGTTCAAGTCGGCGCGCGGTCGAGTCGACGACTTTTGCGCGTTTTTTGGCGAACTTGAACGCGAATAGCGAAACTCCGCGCACAATTTGCGGTATAAATAGTTGCTTAACGGTCTCGCTCACGCAAGAACGGAGTCCCACTTAAACTTATCGGCCGAAACGTCGCGTTTCTTCCGAAGTTTTTCGTCTCCGCGTCGTTTGTCCTTTACAGATATGCGCTTTTTGCGGAATAGAGCGCGCGGTGTTAAGGATTGCAACAAATTTACGAGTTGCGCGGGCAAGATGGCGCGCCGCGACTCGCGTTCGTCCCGAAATCTTATTCAAGCCGGATAGGTTTTGCGGTGAACTTGTAGATAGCGCGTCGAACGCGGTTGGGAAAATTGTGATTGTGTTGAATGAATAGATTGCAAGGATTGCGCAATCAAAGTTGTTTGCGCGGAATCTCCAAAGTTCCGCTTTGTTCGTTGGACGCGGAATTTTTCAAGGTATAATACAACGTAAAATGCGGAATTGCGGTTGTTCGTCGCGACGGTCGCGATTTTGCGTTTCGATTTGCCTCTTGACGGAGCTTCTGTGGTTATGAATAGAGCGCGCGATTGCGCGCGACTTGGAGAGCCGGTTTCGTTGCGACGTTGGAAGTCATGAGTTGGAAGTCATGAAGTCGACGTTGACGCGGTTCGTCGCATATTCGATCGTAAGGGAAACCTAATGTACAAACGTATGGAAAATAATGGGCGTCGCAAGAGTCGCTCCTTCGGCGTCGCGCGGAAAGGGGGCGTCGTCGGCGTGGTCGTCGTACTGTTGCTGATAGCGAGCGCGGTCGGCGGCTTCTACGCATGGCGCAAGTCTTCGTCGGGAGCGTCGAAGAAAGTCAATCTGATCTTCGCTACGGTTGAACGCGGCACGTTTATTCACGAAGTCAACGGAAAAGGAAGCGCGGAAAGCGCGAAAAACGTCGACGTCGCGTCGCAAGTTGAAGGACAAGCGACCGTTATCTTTCTGATCGACGAAGGTTCCGACGTTAAAAAAGGCGATCTTCTCGTCGAACTCGACTCTTCCGACATCGAAGAAAAACTCGACTCCCAAGTCGTAACGACGAACACGTCGCGCGCGACGCTCAATAGTTCGCGCGCCGACTTGCGCTCGAAGATCATCTCGCTCGAAGAATACGTTCAAGGCACCTTTGAACAGACCTGGATGGAATACGAGAACTCGATCTTCGAAGCGGAACAGACGCGCAAACAGCAGTCTGACAGCGCGCGGTTTACCGAACGCCTTCTGAATTTGAACTATTCGACCGAACTCCAACTTGAAATCGACAAAGTCGCTGAGGAAAAGGCGAAGAACACGTTGGATCTTCAGAACCTGAAGAAGACGACGCTCCTCAAATACACGAGCGAAAAGCAAATCACGTCTCTCATGTCCGACATCGAGACGGCGAGCGCGAAGGTCGATTCCGATAAGAACTCGTACAATATCAATTTGAGCCGCGAGAATCGTTTGCGAATGCAGGCGAAGAACTGCAAAATTCTCGCGCCGCAAGACGGTCAGGTCGTATACGCGAACCAAGACTCGCGCCGTATGTCCGAGGCCGACATGATTAAGGAAGGCTCCGTCGTTCGCCAGCGTCAAGTCCTGATTCGTTTGCCCGACAAGACGCAAATGCAGGTCAAGACGATGATTAACGAGTCGAACATCTCCTCCGTTAAGGAAGGAATGGCGGCAAAGATCACGTTTGACTCGATCCCGAATCGCGAACTCGACGGCGAAGTCGTTAAGGTCAATTTGTATCCTGAAATCGTCTGGATGTCCTCCGCGAAGGACTACGTTACGCTCGTTAAGATCAAGGACGAACTCGAAGAGTTGCGATCCGGTCTGACGGCGCAAGTTCGCATTATCGCGGATCGTCAGGAAAACGTCCTCATGGTACCTGTGCACTGCGTTACCGAATACGGCAAAAAAACGTACTGCCTTACGTTCAACAACGGCGTTTGGGGCTACAAAGAAGTTCTGCTCGGCGCGTCGAACGAAAAGCAGGTCATCGTCTTGAAAGGTCTCGAAGAAGGCGAGCAGGTCGTGAGCGGCGCGCGAAACTATCGCGACAACGTGCAGTTCCCCGATCCGAACGCTCCCTCCGAGTTTGAAAACGACCCGGAATATCAAGAACATCTCGTTCAAGCGAAAGCGGAAGCGGAGAAGAACGCCCAAGCGGAAGCGACGGCGGCGGTTGGCGACGCTCCCGGAGCGCCGGGAGCGCCGGGAGCGGGATTCCCGGGCGGTTTTCCGGGCGGTCTTCCGAGCGGCGGAGCGATTTCTCCTGAAATGATCGCCGGTTTCGCCGAGAAGATCAAGAGCGGCGAAGTTCCGAAGGCGATTCTCGATCAGATTCCGCCGCAGATTCTCGCCGGGATTATGGGGTCCGCCGGAAACGGCGCCGGCGCCGGCGATTCCGACGAACAGCGTAAAAAGGACGCTGAAATCGCCGAATGCGATCAGACGATCAAGGATCGACTCGCGCGCGACGCCAAAATCGCGGGTATCGAGCCGTTCTTTACGCGCACCGTTATGGAAATGCAACGCGAATTGCTCTCCGCAATCAATACGAAGGCCTCCTCGTTGCAGGCGCGTATTGCCGCGCGTCAAGCGGAGATTACGCGACGACAAGAAGACGTTGAGCTTCTCCAGAAGACGAGCGCTCTCGACGGCGGCGAGTCGGAAGAGGTCAAGGAAAAGATCGCAAAACTCCTCGACGAAATTCGCCAGTTGCGCGGCGATTCCGACGCGGATCCTCTCGAAAAGATCGTCTATCTCGACAAGATCGATTGGAACAAATACGTTCACGCCAACGATATTACCCGCGACGGTCTCATTCTTCTAACGCAAGATTTGAGCGACGTGTTCAATCAGATTTTCCCGAACTCGGTTTCGCTCGACGTTGTTAAGAAGGAATCGACGACGGATTTGAAAGACGACCAGGTCGTTCTCGCCGGAATCGAAGCGGACAATTCCGTCGTCAAAGTCGATCCGACGGAAGTCGAAGACGACGACGAATTTGACGACGACCAATTTGACGTTGAAGACGACGTTCTCTTCCCCGGCGCTTCGAAGAAAGATTACTCCGCGTTTGTTCCCCTTTTCGACGATTGGGACACTTCCGGAGAAGGCAGTTTGAAGCCGACCGAATTTGTGATCGGTTTCTTCTCCGATCGCAAGAGCTTCCAAGACTCCGAATCGGACGAGACGATCGAAGAACTCTTCACGGAGTTTGCGGAAGGGGACGACGCGGCGGAAGAGACGTCCCTTGAAACGGCGGAACGGGTCGCGCGGCGTATTCTTTCGGAACGTGAAGACGGCGCGACTGGATCGCGACGCGGCGGTAATCGCGGCGGTAATCGCGGCGGACGCGGCGGATTCCCCGGCGGCGGACCCGGCGGTAATTTTGCCGGCGGCGGATTCCCGGGCGGCGCTCCTGGCGGCGCTCCGAGCGGGGCCTTCGCAGGCGCCGGAGCGCCGAACGGCGAGGCGGTCGGCGGTAATTTCCCCGGCGGCGCGCGTCCGGAAGGCGCGCAACGCGGCGGACGACCTAGCGAAACGGTCGCTCAGAACGGCGACGGCGACAAAGGCGGCGACTCCGAGAACGCGCCTCGCCCGCCTCGTCCTGCGGAACCGATTAAGAGTCTCGCAGAAGCGACGAGCCTCCGTCAAGCGGTCGCGCTCTATATTTCGTCGATGGACTTCAACGGCGACGGAACGCTTCAGAAGAGCGAATTTGTCATAGCGTACAACGGAATTAAAGACGTGGCGTCGAAACTCTTCTCGTCGACGTCCTCCGGCGTAGGGGACGGCGGCATGGGCGGTATGGGCGGTATGGGCGGCGGTATGCCTGGACCTCCTCCGAGGTAATGATTGCTCGTTTGCCGTTCGGCTTCGGTCAAAGTCTCGCGATTTTGCGTAGACTTTGACCGCGCCGAATCGTTTCTTTTCTTCGACAGTTAAATAGAAGTGATTTCATGGCGCTAACGAAAACAAAGAAATCGAGCTCGCAAGACGTTGGCGACGGTCAATTCTTCGCCGCGAAACTGACGGGAGTCAAACGCGAATACGTTCTCAAAGGCGAGACGGTTCACGCGCTTCGCGGAGTTGATCTTGAAGTTCCGGAAGGCGATTACGTTGCGATTATGGGCGCGTCCGGTTCCGGGAAGAGCACGATGTTGAATTTGCTCGGGTGTCTTGATCGTCCGACGTCCGGTAAGATTTGGCTTGGGCACGACGACGTGACGACGCTCGACGACGACAAACTTTCGGAGATTCGCGCGTCGCGGATCGGTTTTGTCTTCCAATCTTACAACCTCATTCAGCAGCTTACGGTCATCGAAAATATCGAAGTACCGCTTTTTTATCAAGGGAACGCGTCGTTGCGCTCGCGTAAACGTTGCGTGGAACTTGCGAAGATGGTGGGACTTGCCGAACGCCTGAATCACCGCCCGACGCAGTTGTCCGGCGGTCAGCAGCAGCGCGTTGCGATCGCGCGTAGCCTCGTCAACGATCCCTACTTTATTCTTGCGGACGAACCGACAGGCAACCTCGACTCGAAGACGACGGCGGAAATTCTTGATTTGCTTGACAATCTTAGCGAACAAGGCCGCACGATCATCTTAGTAACGCACGAAGACGACGTTGGCGCGCGCAGTAAGCGGATCGTTCGTTTGCGCGACGGTTTAATCGAATCCGACACGCGTTTGCGTCCGATTTAAGTTCGCGTTCGTTTTGACGAAATAGGACAATCATCATTAAGCAGAATCACGGCGCGCCGGATTTTGCGACGACATATAAGGTTAGTATCATATGACGCAAGCCTTCCGCACGTTGCTCTCGGGTATCAAGAGTTTGTACTTGCACCCGATGCGCTCGCTGTTGACGGTGCTCGGTATATTTATCGGCGTCGCAAGCGTAATTTGGCTTATGGCGATCGGCGAGGGTATAAGCCGTAAAGCGCAAGAGCAGATCGAAAGTTTAGGCGCGGACAATATCATCGTGAGCACGATTAAGCCGCCGAACGAAGCGCTTTCTGCGGGAAGCCAAGGTCGCGGTCTGCAGATTCCGGAATACGGTTTGACGCGCGCCGACTACGATCGGCTTACGGAAACGATTTCGACGGTCGTTAATTCCGCGCCGGTTAAGGATTATCAGGAGACGTTTCAAAACGGTCGTTGGAAGGTCGACGGTCGACTCGTCGGTTGCACGCCGTCGTATGTGGACGTCGTTAAGATCTCGATGTTTGAAGGTCGCTTTTTTACCGACGAAGAGAACTCGCGCGCGTGCGACTACTGCATCTTGGGGTCGGGAGTCGCGTCGACGCTCTTTCCGTACGAAGAGCCGCTCGGGAAACTGATTCGCGTCGGCGACAACTATTACTTCCGCGTGATCGGGATCGCGAATTCCCGGGCGCCGTCCGCCGCGATCGGAAGTTCGTTGAAATCGGAAGATTATTCTTACGACGTCTATATTCCGTTGCAGACGATGCAGACGCGGGTCGGGGACACGGTCGTCGTGCGTCGCAGCGGATCTATGGAAGGCGAGACGGTTCAGCTCAAGCAGATCACGCTTAAGGTCGGTCAGGTCGCCGACGTTATGCAGACCGCCGATCTGATTAAATTGACGCTCGACAAATACCATACGAAGTTTGAAGATTACGGAATTACGGTTCCCCTCGAGCTTCTGGAACAAGCGAAGACGACCCGAATGATGTTTAACGTCTTTATGGGTTTGATCGCGGGCATTTCTCTCGTGGTCGGCGGTATCGGCATTATGAACATCATGCTCGCGACGGTAACGGAACGTACGCGCGAGATCGGTATTCGCCGCGCGCTCGGCGCGAAGAGACGCGATATCGTCGTTCAGTTCTTGATCGAAACGATCGTTCTCTCCATCGTCGGCGGCGGACTTGGCGTTCTCGTCGGACTGACGTGTTCGCCGGTTACGACGTTCGCAATGAATATTCTGAAAAAGACGAATCCGGAACTTCTCGCGAGTCTTCCGCCGATCGTGCAAGAGCTCAAGCCGATCATCGTCTTTTGGTCGGTTCCGCTCGCGTTCTTGATTTCGATCGTGATCGGGGTCGTTTTCGGCGTTTATCCGGCGATTCGCGCGGCTAAGATGGACCCGATCGAGGCTTTGCGACACGAATAATCGTCGCGCTCGTTCCTTCAAACGAGCCAGCGAGAACAAATTTTCCAAACGCCGTCGCGCCGTTGTTGCGCGACGGCGTTTCTCTTTTATAATGTCTTGTCGATTCGGCGTTGCGCCGACATGTTACCACCTTTTAGGATTGAAGTAGACCCATGGATTTTCGCAATTATTTAAAAGAATATCCCGACGCGAACGGTCGATTCGGCGAATACGGCGGTTCGTATCTTCCGCCGGAACTTCAGGAAGCTTTTGACGAGATCACGAAAGCGTATCGAACGATTTGCAACTCCGCGCAATTCATCGCCGAACTCCGGCGCATTCGACGCGAGTTTCAAGGTCGGCCGACTCCGACGTCGCATCTTCAACGACTTTCGCGCGAACTCGGCGACGGCACGTGCCAAATTTATCTGAAGCGCGAAGACCTCAACCACACGGGCGCGCACAAGCTCAATCACTGCATGGGAGAAGGTCTGCTTGCGAAATTCATGGGCAAGAAGCGCATTATAGCCGAGACCGGCGCCGGTCAGCACGGGGTCGCGCTCGCAACCGCCGCCGCGTATTTCGGGCTCGAATGCGAAATTCACATGGGCGAGGTCGATATTGCGAAACAAGCGCCGAACGTCGCGCGAATGAAGGTTTTGGGCGCGAACGTCGTGTGCGTTAAGGACGGTCTTCGCACGCTCAAAGAGGCGGTCGACTCCGCTTTTGTGTCTTACGCAAAGAATTATAAAGACTCAATTTACTGCATAGGCTCCGCCGTCGGCCCGCATCCGTTTCCGATGATGGTTCGCGATTTCCAGGCGGTCGTCGGGTTCGAAGCGCGGGATCAGTTCCTTGAGATCACCGGATTTCTTCCGGACGTGGTGTGCGCTTGCGTCGGCGGCGGGAGTAATTCGATCGGCATGTTCGAAGCGTTTCTTGGCGATCCGTGCGAGATCATCGGCGTTGAACCGCTCGGACGCGGCGCCGGATACGGTGATCACGCGGCGTCGGCGACCTACGGCGAAAAAGGCGTCATGCACGGTTTTGAAAGCATTATGCTTAAAGACCCGAACGGCGATCCGGCGCCGGTCTATTCGATCGCAAGCGGTCTCGACTATCCGGCGGTCGGTCCGGAACACGCGTTCTTGAATTCGATCGGACGCGTGCAATACAGTCCGATCGACGACGACGACGCCGTTGAAGCCTTCTTCCGACTTTCGCGAACGGAAGGCGTCATTCCGGCGCTCGAGAGTTCTCACGCGATCGCGTACGCGATGAAATACGCCGCGACGCATTCCGGCAAGGCGATACTCGTGAATTGCAGCGGACGCGGCGATAAAGACGTCGATTACGTCGTCGAGAAATACGGCGTCGGGGACGAATTCCTGAAGTCGCGCCGCGAGTCGGGGAAATTCATTTAATCTGATTCGGGCCAGTCCGATTCGATTGATCTTCGGACAAAAAAACGCCGACCGTTGGGCGCGGTCGGCGTTTTTTCATTTGCCGGTCGTTAAGTCGAGAGGCGTTAAGGCGCCGGTCGTTACGGGACGGCGACGCTTACTTTTCTTTCCACTCGAATCGGTAGTTGAATCGGCGGTTAGGGGCCGTGTCGCCGGCGACGCAGAGCGAGATCGGGTCTTTGAGTTCCGTCGGGTTGTCGCTCCATTTGAAATCGAATTTCACGACGTCTCCGGTCGCGTTAAAGGCCTTTCGGGGCACGACGACGACGAGTCGATTCCCGTCGACCGCGTATTGAGCGCGCCCGACTTCTTCCCATTCTCCGCCGTTTTCCAGGCTGGCGTCGGCTTTCCAGCGACATAGCGTCGTTTGCGAATCGTCGACGACGCTCTTGTTGATTATGAAGTCGTATCCGTACCATCCGGTGGAGTAGTCGCGGTCGGAATTGACGAGGAGCAGCGCCCAATTCGGGTCAGTCGCCGGGGTCCAAGGGTTGACCGTTTCGGCGTAGAAATAGAGATTGTCGGCGTCGACGCCCACTTTGCACGTCGCGATATCGTTGCGCCCGGTTTTGTCGACGTATTTCGTTCCGGCGTATCCGACGGCGTCGCGGTGCGCGACGTCGCCGAGCGTGTCGCGGTATTCGACCTTCAGGGAGTCGTAAGCGGCGAGCGCTTTCTTCGGATCGGCGTTTTCAACGGCGATTAAGCCGACGTTTTGCGGTACGGGTCGCGCTCCTTTGTAACGACGAATATTCTGTACCGTCTGCATATAGTAGTTGTCGGTGTACCCGCCTTTCATGGGCTGGATGCAACGGTTGAATTCCGCGTTGTATTGATCGACGAAGAAGTAGGCGGCGTCCTTTCCTCGACGCATGAAGTTCAGGCTTTCCAGTGTGCCCGGCGTTTGGTATTTTCCGGCGGTCCATTCGTTCCAGTCGTTGAGGTAAATGAACTGCGGGTTGACGGAGAGGGCTTCGTCCCAGCGCTCTTGATAATAGATACCGTAGGCTTCAGGGTGTTCGACCTCTTTGCCAAGCCAGGGAACGAAGGCGGATTTCGGCATATCATGTTCGTCGAGTTCCGGCTCGCCTTTTTCGCGCGTCCACGATTTTCCGATCAGGCTGGAAGGATGCTGCGCCGGGGTAACGGCGGCCTCTTCGAGTCGTCCGCGATGCTTGGAGACGAGCTCTTTCGGAGACATCTTCTTGACGTTTTTATTTCCGAGGTCGTATCCGAAGGACCAGTTGTCTTCCGTTCCAATGTAACGCTTACCGTTCCACTCGTAGTATCCCCACCACATGCAGCGTAGGGTAAAGAAATCTTTGACTTCCTTCGTGTAATCCTGATAGAATTCTTCGCAGTATTCCGGATCGCCGTAGTGCGGGTGATTCGGGTCTTCCTTGGCTTTGGGGTCGTAGTTCGGGTTATGGCATTTGATTCCGCCGCGATTGGCGTCGACTTCCGGGGTCGCGTTGTAGAGAAGGAGCGGTTTGCCTTCCCAGTAGAACCAGAGGTCCTTGTAACGCGGTTCTTTGTAGTATCGTTCGTAGAGTTTTTGGACGACGGTGATCGACTCGCCGTTAAAGGACCAGAAGCAGAATTGGGGGGTCTGATTTCCTTCGGCGCGCATTTTCTCCATGGTGGAGAAGAGGACTTCCCATTCGTCCCAATAATGAACGGCGTTTGTAACGTCGAGAATAATGACGTCGACTCCGGCGTCGACTAATTCGGACATATCCTTGCGGATAACGTATTCGTCTTGGCTGAGGAAGTATCCGGTTTCGGGTTCTCCCCAGTGGAAGGAGCCTTGCCCATGCCACGCAGGGTGATTGGCGTCGAGTCTTGCTTCCGGGGCTTCGTTAAGAATTTTCGTAACGTCGCTCGTGTACGGGCTTGGTAGACCGGCGAGATTTTGCGTGTGCCACGTGATATAGAAGATCCCGACGACGCGTTTTTGGTCGTGTTTGAGTGGACCGACTTCCGAAGAGTCGGGAGTGGTTCTTCCGAGCGCGTCGACGGCGTACCAAGTGTCGGAGTATAGGTCGCGCGGTTGGGCGGCGTCGGCGCGAGACGTTGCGAAGGCGCAGAATCCGATCGCCGAGATGAGGGCGAGACGTCCCGCGCTTAGAATGCGATTCTTTGTCATGAAATAGTCCTAGCGGTAAAAAACAAGGCTGCGTCAGCCGAATGCGCGACGTTCAAACGGAGTTTTTCGCGCAAACTAGTTATAGCGAGGCGGAGTTTAGGAGTCAATTGAAGTGGCAAACTTTTTGTTTTTCATTCGTGGTAGTCGGTAAGAGGACGTTGGTGAAAAATTTGTCATTTTGGCGCTAATTGTGGTTCGCGAGCTTGAAAATCGCCGGAAGGTGGATTATAATCACGATAGTAGCGCGTCGATTTTCGTTGCGTTTGCGCGCGTTCGCAGACGCAACGCGGCGCTTGAGTTCGTAATGTGAAAGGCAGCGATAATGTCTATTAAGATTTATATGAACGGTCAGCTGGTCGACGAAGAAAACGCTAAAGTGAGCGTTTTCGACCACGGGTTCTTATATGGCGACGGCGTTTTCGAAGGTATTCGCGTCTACAACGGCAAAATTTTTCGCGCGAAAGAGCATATCGATCGACTCTGGGACTCTTGCAAGACCCTCGATATCAAAATGCCGATGACAAAGGAAGCGGTTATCGACGCGATTTATCAAACCGTTGGAGCGAACGGTTTCACCGACGCCTATATTCGACTTATCGTTACGCGCGGCAAAGGAACTCTCGGTCTTGACGCGCACCTCTGCTGCGATCCTCAGGTCATCGTGATCGCGCAGGCGCTCTCGCTGTACTCCGCCGATTTCTATGAAAAAGGCATCAAGATCGTCACGGCGAGCACGATTCGCAATCCGTCCGACTCTCTTAGCCCTCGCGTGAAATCGTTGAACTATCTCAATAATATTATGGCGAAGATCGAGGCTTACTACGCCGGTTGCGAAGAAGCGCTCATGCTGAACCATAAAGGCGACGTCTGCGAATGCACAGGCGACAACATCTTCATCGTTAAGAAGGGCAAGCTGTTCACGCCGCCGATCGACGCTTGCATTCTGGAAGGCGTTACGCGCAATTCCGTGATCGAAATCTGCAAAGAGCTCGGTTACGAATGCTCTGAATCCGCGTTCACGCGACACGACGTCTATACGGCGGACGAGTGCTTCCTGACGGGAAGCGCCGCAGAACTTATTCCGGTGGTCGCGGTCGACGGACGCGAAATCGGGGACGGAAAACCGGGTCGCATTACGAAGACGATCCTTTCCGCGTTTGGCGATTTCGTGAAAAAAGACGCGCAACGCAACGCGTAACTTTCCGACGTTATGATGAAAAGAGCGTTCGGACTTCTTGCTCGGACGCCCTTTGTTTTTAAGACGTATGAAAGATAAGTCAAGAAAAAACAAGATTCTTCTCGTCGGTTACCGCGCGACCGGGAAGTCGACCCTCGCCGCAGAACTCGCGAAACGTTGGGGACTCGAATGGGTCGATAGCGACGACGTCGTGGAAAAAGTCGACGGAAGAAGTATCGCGAAGATCTTTAAAGAGAGCGGCGAGCCGTACTTTCGCGATCTTGAAGCGAAGGTTATCGCGGACCTCCTCGACTCCGACGGCCCGCTCGTTATTGCGACCGGCGGCGGCGCGCCTATGCGTCCGGAGACGCGACGCGCTATGAAAGAGCGCGGCGTCGTCGTCTGGCTGACCGCCTCGCCGGAAGAAATCGCCAAGAGAATGTCCGGCGACGCGACGACCGGCGCGCGTCGACCCTCCTTGACCGGCGCGTCTCCGATCGACGAGATCGTCGACGTCTTGACGAAACGCGAGCCGCTCTATCGCGACGCTGCGTCCTTTATCGTTGAGACCGACGGTAAGACGATCGACGAATTGGTTGAGATCGTCGCGGATCAGGCGCCGGAATTTTTTTTTTGATCCCCACTGCTAACGCCGGACGTTAAAACGCGCTCGGCGCTCGAATCCCCTATGCGGAAGTTTTGAACGAAGATGACGCCGCCGTATTTAACTCGCCAGTTTCTTAGTTGGTTGGCCGCTCAAACGACGGCGCGCGCGCAACAGGCGGTCGTCGACGAAATGAAGTCTCGGTTTGAATCGGGCAATCTCGGCGACTATCAAGGCGTGTTGTTTCAAAATTCTTTTCAGAGTTCGAACGCGGCCAAGGACGGGGACGCCGCGCGCGTCGCGTTAGGTCTCGTCGCAAGCTCGAAACGCGAAATCATCGGGGTCGTCGACAAGCTCAAATCGCGCCGCGAGACGAAAGGCAACGGTTTTCAATATTTTGAAGGCGTTCTCAAAGGAGTCTCGTTAGCCGCCGTCGTAACAGGCGAGACTCACGAGCGCGCGCGGCTTGGAACGGAAGCGCTCGTTCAGGCGTTTCGTCCCTTGCGCGTTATAGAAATCGGGTTCGCCGCGGGAGTTTCGGAAGACTTGAAATCGGGCGCGCTTTTCGTGCCGAATCGCTTCGTCGTGGACGCAGGCGAGTCGGTCGCGCTTTCCGAGGTAGGCGGTGAAGGCGGACTAGGCGAGGAAGGCGCGGAGGACGCGTTGACGGTTCAGGGCGTCGCGCCGCCGCATTTGGAGGCGAAGGAAGGCTCTGCGGCGGCGATTCTGTTGCAGCGCGTTGCGACCGGCGGGCTTCTTACGGTCGACACGAGCGTGAGCGGCGCGGAAGCGCGTCGCGCGGCGGCGCGACTTTCGGCGGCGGCTTACGATAAGACGTCGCGGATCGTTGCGGAGACGTGCGCGACTCTCGGAGCGCCCTTCTTCTCCTTGAAAGCGATATTCGACGCGTCGGAGAGGGCGGCGAGCGAGGCCGCGTATCGCGCGTCGCGCGCCGATCAATCTTTTGCGCGAACGCTCGGGGCGCTTTGGGGCGCCGCCGTTAAGAAGCCGTCGTCGACGCTCGACGTGCTGCGACTCAAGACGGAAGAGCTTTCGGTCGCCGATAAACTGGCGTCCGCGATCGAACTTATCGCGACCGCGCTCTCTTCCGACTCGCCCTGATTTCAGATCGCCTTACATTAGCCGTTACGTCGCCTTGACGACGCCGTTCTTTGGAGCTCCAACGTGAAACGACTCTTCTCCAAGTTTGCCGCATATTTCCGAGAGCGCTCGATTTTCCCGAAGCGGCGAAAAAACGATTCGCCTAAGGAAAAGGAAAAGAAGATAGAAACGGTTCTTTGTCAGGACGGTTTCGCTCTTGTTGCGGTCGGGGGACTCCTTGTGTTTAGCGCGGCGGCGCGCGGCGTCAATTTGCTTTTAGCGCTCGGCGCCATGTTCGTCGGATTTCTCGTACTGGACTATTTCTGGGGCGCCCGCTCGTTGCGCAATTTGCGCGTCAGTCGTAAGTTGCCCGATTCGATTTACGTCGGCGAGCCTTTTTATGTGGAAATCGAGCTCGACGCGACGAAATGTCGCGCGTCGTCTTGGGCGATCGTCGTCGAGGACGAATGGGAGCCGGAGTCGTCGCTTGTCGGCGGTTCGGGGTCGGTCGAGTCGAAACGGCGCGACGCGTCGAGTTTATTAGAGAAACGAAGAAAAGAGAAAAAAAATATAAGGCGGCGCGGCTCGTCAGTCGATAAAACCAAGGACGAGCGTTCCGTTTCCGACGCGCGTACGGACGGCGTTTCGACGGATTCGCCGGTCGTGTATTTCCCAATGGCGAAACGAGCGGACAAGATACGCGAATATTACGTCGGCGTGATAACGCGTCGCGGTCGTCGCAAGTTGCGCGCGCTGACCGTGTCGACGCGCTTTCCGTGCGGATTTTTCCGGAGTAGCTTAGAGGTGGCGTCGCCGGCGGAGATCGTCGTATTTCCGCGATCGGGCGTTCTCGCCGAAGATTGGGAGACGCGTCTTTCCGGAGCGATTCAGGAAGCGAGCGTCGCGACGAGTCGGACGTCGCGCGTGCCGGACGAGACGATCGCGATTCGCGATTGGCGCGTCGGCGACTCGAAGAACGCGATCGCATGGCGGGCGACGGCGAAACGCGAGCGGTTGCAAACGCGCGAATTTGCGCGGCGTCAGACGCGCGCGTTGGTCGTTTTGCTCGATTTGTTCGCGCCGGACGATTCCAACGATCCTGCGGCGCTTGCGACGAACGTCGAGAAGGCGGTTTCCTTCGTCGCTACGATCGCGAGTCGATGGTCTGCGGCGGACGCGCGCGTTGAATTTGCAATGAACGCCGACGAGCGCGACGATTCGGAGTCCGACGAGCGCGAGTCGACGCTTGGCGAATGGAACGAAGTTCTTGCTCGCGGGTCGGTTCGCCGCGTTATGACGCGACTTGCGTTTGCGCGCCAAACGCGGGTCGATCGTCTCAACGAGCTCCTTGCCGCAGCGACGGAGCGCAACGCGCGCGAAGCGCAATTTGTCGTCGTGTCGCTCGGACCCGTGAGTCCGGAACGTTTAAAAGATTCCGACGGTTTGTCCGTTTGCGACGAGCGCGTGCGTTTTGTCGACGTTTCATCCGATTTTTTTGACAGTATTTTTCAATTTGAGTCGTCCGACGACGCAACGGAGGAGCGCGCCTCGTCCTAAGTTGGGTCGTCGGTCGCGACGAGGCGAGATTATGCAGGCTGGCGTTCCATTGGCTCTTTTTGAAGAGTATATGCTCCTCGACGACACGCCGGAATATCCGATGGATCCGGTCTTGCTCTTAAAATTTTCCGGAATTTTAGACGCGGCGTTGACGCGCGAAGCGTTCGAGCGCGCGTTGGAACGTCATCCGCTTCTTTCTTCGCGCGCGGTTCGCAAAGGACTCCGATTTCGTTGGGAGCCGTCCGACGAGCCGCCGACGATTACGCGCTGGGATTACGACGCGAATCCGTCGATATTCAATTCCGCAGGCTATCCGACGCTGACGCGCGTCGATCTCTTAAAAGGACCGGGCTTGCGAATCTACGTCGTGGAGTCAAAGCGCGAGAATTGGACGCGTCTCTATTTTCACTTCCATCACGCGGTCGCCGACGGTATGGGCATGCTCTTCTTCGTTTCCGACGCGTTGACCATATACGGGCAAAAAATCGGTTCGATCAGCGCCGACGTCAAGTTGCCGGAAGTCGAGTTGACGCGTTTTTCCTTACGAAACGAGATCGGGTGGTCTTTTAAGAGCTATCTGAAGAACTATTTCAACACGTGGAAGACGACGTGGCAGCATATCGGGGTCTATCCTCGGGCGCTCGTAACGCCGCCGCCGCGCGGTCGCGTAACGCTTGAACGGGATCGTCCGTTCATTCGTACGCTAACGCTTTCGCGCGAGGAAACGACGGCGTACGTTCGTCGCGCCAAATCGCTCGGCGTAACGTTAAACGATTTGGCGCTCGGCGATTATTTCGCGGCGCTCGAACGTTGGTTGACGGAGGTTCGGCACGACGCGCGACGCGGAAAGTTGCGCGTTATGGCGCCGATCAATATGCGCAAAGCGACGACTTTCGACCGCTCCAATATGTCGTGTTGCAACGTCGTTTCTACGGTCTTTCTCGATCGCGACCGTCGCAGTCTTCGTCGTTCGCGCGAAGAGATTGTGCGCGGCGTCGCCGACGAAATGAATTGGGTTAAGAGAACGGATCAGCGGTACGTCTTTCTCCTCGTTTTGAGGGTTCTTCGGTGCGCGCCGGGGTCCTTGCGGTTCTTTTTGCGATTTCCGACGTGTCGCGCGACGTCCGTGTTTACGAATCTTGGCAAAATTTTTGACGCGTTTCCGGCGCCGCGCGACGAATTCGGACGCATTGTCCTCGGCGAAAGCGTCCTGGAAGACGTCGTGTCGAAATCGCCGATTCGTCATAAGACGGCGACCGCCGTTGCGGCGCACACGTACGCCGGACAATTAAGTCTCTGCCTACATTACGATTCGCGCATTATCAGTCATGAGGACGCCGAACGCTTCAACGAGATTTTTAAAGACGTGATGTTTGACGGGCTTCTTTAACGCACGAACCGCTTATCGACGTAAAAACAGCCTTCGAGTCGCGCGGAGTCGAAGGCTGTTTTCTTATAGCGCCGGTCGCTCTTTTGAGGGACGTCGTTATTCGACGACGAACGTTCGCGTCGTTTTCGCCGTTTGACCGTTTAAGGAAGCGACGATTTCCACGACGTGAGTTCCGGCTCCGAAGTTGAGTTGCTTCTTAAAGAACCCGTCTTCAGAAACAGATTGACTTTCGCCGTTGATCGTAACGAGCGCGCCGGGCGCGACCGAGCCGTAGAGTTCGTGCAACGCGGGGCCGAGCGCCGTCGTCGATCCGTCTTCGGGGAACGTTTGCACGACAAGTTTGACCGGACCGGTCGTCGCGGCGATTTCATTTGCGAGTTCGCGGCGAGTCGCGTTGATCACGTTGAAATCGATCGTCGCGCGTTTTAAATCGGGAACGACGCGGCGCGCCAATTCCATGGAGCGAGCGCGCGGATCGATGAACCAGCCTTTCTCCGGATCCTTTTCCGCTTTGATCTTCGCGACGGAGGCTTCGAGCAACTTCAGGTATTCGTAATCCTCGACGCTCTCGCGTTGCAGTTCCCAACGTATGGAGTCGAGCGGACCGCCGTCGCCGGGATAAACGCAGTGCGTGTCGCCGGGGCCGTAGTCGGTCGTCGGCGGACCAAAGGGATCGCCGCGCCAGTAGTTGTAGCCCCAATGCAGATAACCGACGAGCGATTCGGAATAGTTGAGCCAGTGTAAGGTTCGAACGCGCGCTCCCGGCAAATCCATAAATCGATTCGGATATGCGACCCCGAACGGATGACAGCAGATGTAATACCAAAATTCGCCTTGTCCGCGACGCTGTTCAAACGCGGATCGCCAGCGGTCGAAGTGGGAGAGTTTCGGAACCCACACTTCCAGACGATTGGTGAAATTGATCGTTTCGATCGCGTCGATCCGTTTCAGATTCGGCTCGATTTTGTGGACGCGTTCGGACGCTTCGCGCCATGATTCGTTATCGAGAATGTACGGCTCGTCGGCAATGTGAATCATCGCCCGATCGAAGGCCCCGCGTTCGCGGAGAAGGTTGCAAATCGCCTTCAAGCACGGTTCCAGCCATTCGTCAACACTTGACGCTCGCCATTCTTTTGTCTTTTCGTCGTAGATCGTGGCGACTTCATAGCGAACGACGTGATTGACGCGATCAATATTGCCGATATGACTGAGTTCAATTCGTTCGTCGACGCCGTTTTTATGAGCGAGATCTAAAAGTTTTTCCAGTCGCGAGAGATCGAAGCTCCAAGTTCCGTCGGATTGAAGCGTCGCGAGGACAAGATCGTTCGGCGACACGCTCCACGGCGTGAAAATCACGTTTTGGCGGTGTTCCGCCATATCGGCGAAGTAATGATCCAATATTTCCCAATACGGATCCGTCCACCTATCGAGTTTGTGCCAATTCGCAATGTTGCCTGGGGACCACCAGTTCGTCATGAACAGGTGGCGTTCGGATGGAAGCGCGAATGGGAAGACTTCCAATTTGATCGGAATCGCCGTCGTCTCTTCCCCGACGGAAAGCGTTAGTTCGCCTTCATAGACGCCGGCCGGAACGTCTTGCGGAACGTAAAACGTGATCCACAGACTTTTCGACTCGTTCGCCTTCAGATCGAACGTTTGCGTTTCGTAGAGGACGTCGGGCATGTCGCACGGGGCTTTGCGCGTAACGATCGGCTCGGCGAGCGGGGTATTATGACCGATCGGAATCGTTCCGACGACGCGAACGCGCGCGTTTTTCGCGGGGATTTTAGCGTCGCCGTCGATTTGCGCGAGGTCGGAGACGGAGGCGGACGCGGCGTCGACGTCCGCAGAGGAGCGCACCGCGAGCTGCGCCGATTCGTATTCGTTCGTCGCCGCAGAGGCTACGATTTGCGGCGCGCCGACGTCGGAAGGAGGGAGCGCGTCGGAAAAGACTTTTTCGCACGCGTCGACTTGCCACGCTGAGATTGTCCGCTCAGCCGCGCCGATCGCCGACGTCGCGCAAAGGATCGCCGCAATTGCGAACGGCGTCAAAAAAGATTTCTGTTTCATGGTGAAAATCTCCGTCGTGATGCGGTAACTGTCGACCGCCTTTGTGAGTACGATCATATTTTACGACCTCTTTATTCGATTTACAAGACGCGCCCCCCCTCGCTCTTTTTGTCGTTTGATTTACAATGCGAGACGAGCGTTGTTTCGAGTTCGCGGTTGCGGTCGTCGACTCGATTCGTCAAAGGTCTCAACTTAGCAATAAGGGCGTCTCAGTAGGAGAAGAAAGGTCTGTGCCTCATGTCCGTTGAACGATACTCTCATCTGAAAGCAAACGATCCCGAAGTTTACGAGCTTATCCAAAGTCAGGCGAAAATGGAACGAACGACGCTGAAAATGATCGCGTCCGAAAGCTACGCCTCTTTCGACGTTTTGGAAGCCTGCGGATCCGTTTTCACGAATAAGTACGCCGAAGGTTACCCCGGCGCGCGGTACTATGAAGGCAACGAGTTCGCCGACGCGTTGGAAAACCTCGCGATCGCTCGCGGAAAAGAGCTTTTCGGATGCGAACACATGAACGTCCAGCCCTATTCCGGATCGCCGGCGAATAGCGCCGTCTATCGCGCCCTACTTAATAACGGCGATAAAATCATGGGCGTTCCCGTCTCCGACGGCGGACACCTCACCCACGGATGGAAGGTTAGCTTCTCCGGTAAAGACTACGTGCAGATCCCCTATCGCCCGAATCAAGAGACCGGACGACTCGATATGGCGGAAGTTCGACAAATCGCGCTCAACGAACGTCCGAAGATGATTTGGGTCGGTATGAGCGCCTACCCGTTCAAATTGGATTACGCGGCGTTCGCGGAAATCGCGGAAGAAGTCGGCGCGTACCTGGTCGCGGATATCGCTCATATCAACGCGCTTATTATCGCCGGCGTTCATCCGGACCCGGTTCCCTATTGCGACGTCGTAACAAGCACGGCGCACAAGATGCTTCGCGGACCGCGCGCCGGTTTCATTATGTCGAAGCTCGAAGATCGCTATCACGAGAAGTACCATCCGGAGAGCAAGTGGAACCTGGCGCAATTGATCGACCGCGCGGTCTTTCCGACGTTGCAAGGCGGACCGCACCTTCACGCGATCGCCGGTATGGCGACGGCGTTTAAATACGCGCAAACGGCGGAGTTCAAAGCGTACGGCGCACAAATTGTTAAGAACGCTCAAGCGCTCTGCGCGGAACTGGAAGCGCTCGGACGTCCGATCGCCGGCGGCGGAACGGAAACGCACCTCTTCCTCCTCGATTTCCGCAAGGAAGACTTTACCGGTAAGGACGCGTCGCAAGCGCTCGCGAAGTGCGGAATCATCGCCAACTTTAATATGGTGCCCGGCGACACGCGTTCGCCGTTTAAGACGAGCGGCGTGCGACTCGGCACGGCGGCGTTGACGAGCGCCGGTATGAAAGAGGCGGATATGAAGCAGGTCGCGGCTTGGATCGACCGCGTGTGCCGCAACATCAACGATATCGACTCGGTCGCGCCGACGATTCGCGCGGAAATCGCCGAGTTCTGCGGTAAGTTTACGTTCCCCGGCATTACGGAATAGGATCTTGTTCGGAGCGCGTCGACGCGCGTGTCTATTAATAAAATCGGCGCTTGATTTTTCGAGCGCCGATCTGAATTTTCTTTTGGAGAATCATTGCAATGTCTGAAAGTTTGGATAATCGTGAAGGGAACAAGTTTGAGGAACTAAAGCGCAAAGCGAAATCGGGCGCCGCCGAAGATCTGCGTAGGCTTGGCGAACTCTATCTGACCGGGACGTCGGGAGCGCCCAAAAACCCGAAGAAGGCTTTGGATCTTTTTTTACGCGCCGCTCAGAAGGGCAGCGGCGCCGCGATGAACAATCTCGGGCTCGCGTACGAGAGCGGCGCGGCGGGTAAACGGGACGCGAGCGAAGCGGTTCGATGGTTCCGTAAAGGCGCGAAACTTGGCGATTCGAACGCGCAGAACAACCTCGGCATGGCGTATTTGCACGGCGACGGCGTTGCGGCGAGTCCTCAAACTGCGGTCATGTGGTTTCGCAAAGCGGCGGCCGGCGGGCTGGCTTCGG
The DNA here is from genome assembly GCA_900317365.1 of uncultured Planctomycetota bacterium. Taxonomy (GTDB): domain Bacteria; phylum Planctomycetota; class Planctomycetia; order Pirellulales; family Thermoguttaceae; genus RUG369. The sequence continues at coordinate 10,708 of ONGM01000035.1, read as the reverse complement.
CGCTCAATTGTCTCGGATACTGCTATCAGTTCGGCGTCGGGCTCGAAGCGGATCCCGAGAAGTCGGTCGAGGCGTATCAAAAGGCGAGCGATATGGGGCTGTTGGAAGCCAACGTCAACCTTGCGTGGTGCTATCAGCAGGGCAAAGGCGTCGCGCTCGATTACGACAAGGCGATCGAACTCTTGATCCCTGCGGCGGAAGCGGGAATCGGCACGGGCTTGTGCAACCTCGCCTATGCGTATCAGCTTGGCCTTGGGGTCGCACAAGACTTCACGAAGGCGTTCGAACTTTACGAGCGCGCCGCCGAGCAGAACGTCGTTTCGGCGATTACGCGCCTTGCGGTATACTACGAATTGGGCGTCGGAACGCCGAAGGACGTTACAAAAGCGATCGAGCTTTATGAGCGCGCCGGATACTTAGGGGACGCGAAGGGGTTTCAGGCGGCCGAAGACCTTCGACGCGAGTTCGCCACGCACACGCAAAGAGCGATCGCAAATCTTGACTCCGTCGTCGAGCGCGTTCCGTTCGCGGTTTCTTCCGGATACGGTCGACCGAATCCCGAGGCGACGACGGAAGAGGCGGGCGAATCTTCCGACGGCGAAGGCGCCGACTCGAGCGCCGACGCCGAAACTGCGCAAGAGTAAGGCGTCATTTTTTCGTCGCCCTTTGACGTAGGACTTCTTTTCGTTTACAATGACTTTGCGCCGACGCTTGGCGCAAAGTCATTTTTACGTTAAGGCGAGCGAGTTATTTCGATGTTCGAACATTTAGCTGTTCTTGCGCGATTATTGTGGGAATATAACCTGTACCTTGTAGTGATCGGGATAGCGACGCCGTTTTTGCTATCGGGTCTCTGTTTTCACGTTTATCCGACGCGTCGCGCGCTTTTTTGGCTTCTCTTACCGACGTTGGGGTTCGGATTCAACTTTTTATTCGGCGGAATCGTCGTTACGACGGCGATCGCGCTGACCGTCGACGCGTGCGTCGTCGCCGCGCTTATCGTCGATTTTTTCCTTGCCAATCGCATGGGGAAAGACGTTTCAGCGCGTCGCGTCGCGGAGTCGATCGCGTCGCTGGGATCGCCGCTCGACGTTCAGATTATCGTTGAGAACCGCAGTGAAAAACCGATTGAATTTGAAATCGTCGACGATTTTTCGCCTTGGTCGGTCGCCATTTCTTCTAAAGATCAAATCGACCTAACGACCGCCGCCGAGAACAAAGTCTACGCGACGGAAGACGCGCGCGCATTCTTCGACCGCCGAACGCTGGCGGCGCGCTCACAAGAGACTCTCGAGTATCGGATCGTCTGGAATCGTCGCGGCGAATTTCAGTTTGACTTCATCTCCGCACGATTTACGAGTCCGCTGAAATGCTGGCGGAAAATGCGACGATTTGAGAGCAAGTCCACGTTTCGCGTCTACCCGAACGTCTGTCAGTTGACGCAGATGGAGTTGATTTCGCGTAAAAGCCAACTCTTTCTTCTCGGGGTTCGTCGTACGCGCCGGGTCGGTCAAGACGAGGAATTTGAGCGATTGCGCGACTATTCGCACGGGGATCAATTCAAATTTATCGATTGGAAAGCGACCGCGCGGCGCAATAAGTTGACGATTCGCGATTTCCAGTCGACGCGCAATCAACGAGTCATAATCGCGCTCGACGCCGGACGAATGATGATGAACGCGTCGAACGGGATAACGCTTTTCGACCACGCGTTGAACACGGCGCTCGCGTTGGCGTACGTCGCGCTCAAACAAGGGGACGAAGTCGGATTCATGATTTTTTCGAACAACGTGAAAAAGTTTGTGTCTCCGCGCGGCGGGGGAGCGCAGATCAACGCGTTGATTCGCTCGGTATTCGACGTTTTTCCGGATCGCGTGGAATCGCGTTACGACCGCGCGTTTTCCTATTTAAAGCGGAACGTAACGAAACGATCTCTCGTCGCGCTCATTACGAACACGCTCGACGAGCGGACGTCGAGTCAAATTGAGCAGACGGCGACGAACCTTCTCGGCGCGCACCTTCCGCTGACGGTTTTTTTACGCGAGCATTCTCTCTTCGACGCGATCGAGCGGTTTAACGAGTTTGAGCGCAACGAGCGCGCGCGCAGCGATCGGAACGAGCGTCTCGCGCGCTTTTCACAGCAGTACCGCGAAGTCGAGCCGGTCGAGGAAATCGAACGTATCCTTTGGGATCAGAACGAAGACGCGTCGACGAAACCGGACGATCTCTTCTTCCGCGCCGGCGCCGCCGCCGAAATCCTATTATGGCGCCGCAAGACGATTTTAACGCTCGAATCGAAGGGCGCGCTCACGCTCGACGTCTTTCCGGAAAACGCGACCGCGCCGCTCATTAACAAATACCTAGAAATCAAAGCTCGAAGACTTTTGTGATTTGCGCGCGTTACGCGTTTCGCGAGTCTATATCAGCATTATTGGAGACGACTTATGAAGAAATTTATACTTGTGGTCGCATGCCTTGCCACGTTAGCGCTCGTCGCGACGTCGTACGGGGGCGTGATCGACGTTTCGAATCTTACGATCGAGTCGCGAAACGGTCAGCCGTGCGTTGACGTCGCGCAGCCTCGGTTCAGTTGGATTAACGCGTTGAAATCAGGCGTTTCGGCGTACAATAAGAGCCAGACGGCGTATCAAATTCTCGTCGCGTCCGATCCGGATAAGTTGACTGAGAACGCCGCCGATATGTGGAATTCCGGCAAAACGAAGTCCGATCAATCGGTCTTTGTCTCGTACGAAGGCGCCCCTCTGAAATCCCTGACGAAATACTATTGGAAAGTCAGGACTTGGGACGAAAAGGACGCGCCCTCCGACTGGTCGCAGCCCGCCGCGTGGATTCAAGGCGTCGTCGACTCGAAAGATTGGAAAGGCGCATGGATCGGTCAGCCGTCGTCCGTTCGTCCCGACGTCGATCTGACCGGCGCCAACTGGATTGCCGCCGCCGTCGAGAAAGAGACGAATTCCGGGTCCGCGCCTGAATATTTCCGACGCGAATTTACGATCGATCGTCCGCAAGCCGATTTCGACGCGATGAATTTCTCCGGGATTCTCTATTACGCCGCGAATCAGAAGTTTGAAATCTACGTCAACGGTTCCAAGGCGGGACATTCGATCGGCATGGTCTTTAATCCCGACCAACTTCGTTCGATCGACGTTTCAGAATATCTCGTTCCCGGTAAAAACGTCGTTGCGTTCATCGTTTCCAACGATACAAAAAATTCCAATAATACGAAGGCGAACGACGGTACGTATTATCCGACGGCGCTCGTTGCGAAACTCGTTGTCAACGAACTCGATAAGACGCGCGCGCCGAAGAACCTGCCGACCCCGAATCGCTTTGGAGTTCCGAAATCCGTCGTTGCAACGGTAGGAACCGACGAAACGTGGAAAGCGACGATCGAGCCTTCCGAAGGGTGGAATAAGCGCGACTACGACGATTCCTCGTGGGCGACCGCGAAATACGCGTCCTTTGTTTCAGAAGACGGTAAAGACGGACTCGACGCGGCGCCGTGGGGTAAATTGCGTTGTCGTACGGAAACGATTTCCCCGGCGTTCCAGAAGACTTTCGCCGTCGATAAAAAGGTGAAGAGCGCGACGCTCCTCGTCTGCGCCGCCGGACTCTTTGAGCCTTACCTTGACGGTCAAAAGATTGGCGATCAAGTTCTCGCGCCGTCCTTTACGCGCTATGACAAACGCATTCTCTATAATGTGTTTGATCTTACGAATGAATTTGCGTCGAGCGATTCTAAAGAACACGAACTTCAGTTTCTCGTCGGACATAGTTGGTACGACGTTCGCTCGATCGTCACGTGGAACTTCGACGCGGCGCCGTGGCGCGATTTTCCGCGTATGCGCGCTCAATTGGAATTGACCTTTGAAGACGGATCGCGCGACACGATTGCGACCGACGGGTCTTGGACGTATTCGACGAGTCCCGTTCTTTTCGATTGCGTGCGTCAAGGCGAAATTGTCGACGGGTCGTGGAAACGCGAAATTCTCGGCGCCGTCGAAGTCGTTTCGGAACCGATCGGCAATCCGAAGCTCGTCGCGCAAAAGAATCCGGACTCGGTCGTAACGGACGAATACGTCGCGAAGAGCGTTACGGAAGTTCGTCCGAACGTTTACGTCGTCGATATGGGTCGCAACTGCGCCGGTTGGGCGAAAATTCGCATAACGGGTCAAGAGCCCGGCGACGTCGTTCGATTTAAGTATTCCGAGCGCGTTGTCGGAAGCGGCGAAATCGAACGCCACGATATCGAAATGCACTTCATGGAAGGAACCCCGGCGCGTCTCACCGGTATGAAAGGCGAATTCCAAACCGACTTCTATTTCTGCAACGGGGAAAAAGAAGAATTCTTTGAACCGAGATTTACCTACAACGGATATCAGTATATTGAAGTAACGGGTCTTCGTCATAAGCCGGAAGCGTCCGATTTCGTCGGTAAGCGCGTCAATACGAACTTTGAGCAAGTCGGCGAGTTCGAGTCGTCGAACGCGTTGCTTAACAGCCTACAGGCGGCGACGTTAGAGTCTTATCGCAATAATTTCGTCGCTGGTTATCCGACGGACTGTCCTCACCGCGAGAAGAACGGTTGGACCGGGGACGCGCAACTCGCGTGCGAACTCTCCATGTACAACTTCGAGAATACGGCGAGCTATGAGAAATGGCTCGACGATCTCGTCGACGAACAGCGCGAAGACGGGAACCTGCCCGGTATCGTTCCGACGGGCGACTGGGGCTATCCTTGGGGCAACGGGCCGGCGTGGGACTCTTCGCTCGTGATGATTCCGTGGTACGCTTACGTTTATCGCGGAGATAAGAAGATCCTTGAAGATACCTTTGAGGCGATGAAGAAGTACGTCGACTATATGACGTCTCGCGAACGTCCCGACGGACTTGTCGCGCATGGTCTGGGCGACTGGGTCTATCCCAAGACGAACACGCCGACGGAAGTTACTTCGACCGGATATTACTATCTCGATACGAAGATTACCGCTCAAACGGCAAAAATCCTCGGAAAACTCGACGATTACGAAAAGTATTCGAAACTCGCCGAAAGAATCCGAACCGATTATAATAAAGTCCTTTACAAAGGAAACGGCGTCTATTCGATCGGAAGTCAGACGTCTCAAAGTTGCCCGATTCATCAAGGTTTCGCGCAAGCGTTGCCGAAAGAGGATTACGATAAAGTCGTCGATCGACTCGTCGACGCGATCGCGAAAACCGACGGAACTTTCGACGCGGGTATTTTAGGCGTGAAGTATCTGTTGCGCACCCTTTCGGAGAACGGTCGCACCGATCTCGCGCTTCAGCTCATGCTGCAAGAGAAGCGGCCCGCCATGTCCGACTGGATCAAGCGCGGCGCCGGAACGCTGTGGGAAGACTGGGGCGAAGGCTCGTCGCGCAACCACATCATGTTTGGCGATTTCAGCGCGTGGTTCTATCAATCGCTCGCCGGAATTAAACTTGCCGGCGCGCCGGACGTCGTCGTTGCGAGCGAAGCGCCGACCGCAGTCGCGTTTAAGAACTTTGTGATCGAGCCGAAGTCGCGCGCCGCCGAGCGCACGGCGCCGGGTCATGAGCCGCTGACGTACGTTTCCGCAAACGTGCGCTCTCCTTATGGGACGATCGCGTCCTCTTGGAAATACGACGAAGAAGCGAAGTCGACGACCTACGTCGTTGATATTCCCGTTGGAACGAGCGCGACGGTGATCGTTCCCGTCGAGCCTGGTCAAAGTTGCTCCGTCGTTTCCGGCGAAGAATACGCCGCAAATTCGGCGCGACAAGAGAACGACGGCTATCCTGCGGACGCCGCGATATTCTTCCTCCGATCGGGCAGTTACTCTTTCGTCGTTAAATAATCGATTTTTCGCAACGGTACGCGCGCGTCGCGACGATCGCGCGCATACCGCCGATCTTCATCTTGGAAAAAGAGATAGGTTTGTTATGGCAAATCTTCACGCGATCGACTATGTTATTTTAGCAGCGTTCTTTATATCGACGCTTTATATCGGCTGGCGCACCATGCGCAAAGCGGGGCAAAGTTCGTCGGAATTCTTTCTTTCCGGTCGTTCGACTCCGTGGTGGCTGCTTGGCTTTTCCCTAGTTGCGACAACGTTTTCCGCAGACACGCCGAACTTGGTAACGGACATTGTGCGTAAGAACGGCGTCGCCGGAAACTGGGCATGGTGGGCTTTCTTGCCGACTGGATTAACGACGGTTTTTATTTACGCGAAGTTATGGCGCAAACTCGGCGTTACGACCGATATTGAATTCTATGAAATGCGATATAGCGGAAAATCGGGCGCCTTCGTTCGAGGATTCCGCACACTCTATCTCGGCATGGTCGTCAACACGCTGATCATGGCGTCCGTTACCCTCGCTATTATTAAAATTTTCGGCGTCATGCTCGGGCTTTCCGAACTTGCGACGATTTTGATCGCCGGCACGGTTACCGTTCTCTTTACAACCGTCGGAGGATTCTCCGCCGTGTTGTGGGCGGACTTCGTTCTCTTCCTCGTCGCGATGGCGGGAAGCGTCGCGGCGGCGATTATCGCGGTAAAATTACCGCAAGTCGGCGGGCTCGACGGACTCTTCGCGCACCCTGACGTCGCGTCGAAACTCTCCTTCCTTCCCGACTTTAACGATAAAACGGCCGTCATTACCCTGTTGGTCGTCCCACTCGTCGTGCAATGGTGGAGCGCGTGGTATCCCGGCGCGGAACCGGGCGGAGGAAGCTACACCGCACAACGTATGCTCGCCGCGAAGTCCCCTGCGCACGCCGTTGGCGCGACCCTCTTCTTTAACGTCTGCCATTACGCCGTCCGACCTTGGCCGTGGATTCTCGTGGCGCTCGCGTCGATTATCGTCTTTCCGTCTCTCGATTCCCTCAAAGAAGCCTTCCCGAATATTCCCGCCGATAAGATCGACGACGATATGGCCTACCCGGCGATGATGACCCTTCTACCGCAAGGCGTTTTCGGAATCGTCGTCGCTTCGCTTTTCGCCGCCTATATGTCGACGATCGCGACCCACCTTAATCTTGGGTCGTCCTATATGGTGAACGACTTCTATAAGAGATTTGTGAATCCGAACGCGAGCGAAAAGAAACTCGTCGCCGTCGGACGTTTTTGGACGGTCGCTTTTATGGTCGTCGCATGCTTCATGGCGCTCTATTTGAAGAACGCGCTCGGCGCTTTCCAAATTCTGCTTTCGATCGGCGCCGGCACGGGACTGCTGTTCCTACTGCGCTGGTTCTGGTGGCGAATAAACGCGTATAGCGAAATCGCGGCGATGTGCTTTGCTTTCCCGATCGCGTGCTATTTCCAGCTCTTCCATAAGACGGTCTGTCTCCAACATATGTCGGAAGAAGCGTTTAACGCCTCTTGGCTTAGTAATCCGAGTATTCAGCTTGTGCTTAGCGTTGCGATAACGACGATCGGCTGGCTCGTCGTTACGTTGCTGACGCCTCCGGACGATAAAGAAACGTTGCGCGCGTTCGTTCGCAAGACGCGCGCAGGCGGACCGGGCTGGAAGAAAGTTTACGCCGACGCGGCGCGTGAAGGCGTCGTCTTGGAAGGCGAGAACGACAAATGGCCCGTTCCGATGGGAATACTCTGCAGCGTGATCGGGTGCGTCGCGATTTACGCGGCGCTCTTCGGAGTCGGCGCGCTTCTTTACGGCTCGGTCGTCTTCGGCATATCGCTCCTCGTCGGTTCCCTCGTCGCCGGAATTGCGCTTTTCGCTTCGTGGCGGAAGATGGAGAAGATCAACGCGGAGAACGGACTCGCCGATTAAATCAGTTTAACGCGCGAAACTTGCGCGACGCGTTGAATTTGCGTCGCGCAAGGCGATAGAAAATTTTAGAAATCTCTATGAATCAACGCGCGCGGCATGAAAAGTCGCACGCGTTTTCTTTTGCGCGGCATTTCGGAAAGTCGCTTACGTCGAGTTTCACGAGGCTAGCGAGAGCGCGTGCGACGCGTTCCGTCGCGCCGACGCATTGCGCGCGGCGGTACGATAAATTCAGGTTGTCGCACGTTTCTTTTAATTCGACGTCGAGGTCGTAGATCGTTTCCATATTTTCGAAGAAGAAACCGATCGGAACGGCGACGACGCTTTTCAGGCGAGGCGAGGACGCCGCTTGCTCGCGCACAAACTCGCGCGCGTCCGGTTCGAGCCACGGCGTCGCAGGGGAGCCGCTTCGACTTTGGAATGCGAACCCGAGCCGAATATTAGCGCGTTTTGCGGCGTCGACGAGGTCGGGAGCGAAGGCGTCGGCGAGGGGCGCCGGTGAGGCGAAAGGCGCGGTCGCGCGATCGCGGGGGGTAGGTTTCGTTCCTCCGAAGGCAGGGGCGGCGAGAATCGCGCGCGCAACGGCGTCTGCGGCGGCGAGCAGCTGGCGCGCGTAGCGAGACGGCTCCGCGTCGGCGACCGGAATCGAATGCGCCGTGAAGAGGAGAAGGCGTTCGTTATGCGGCGTTTGTTGGTCGAAAAGACCGGACTCGAGATCGATCCAAGCGAGCGCTTCGAGAACGGAGTCGGCGAGCGCGCGCTGAAAATCAGGCAGATCGTAGAAAGGGGGCGCGAACGCGAGCGTCAAGTCGGCGTCGTTTTCGTTTTGGAGGGAGTTTCGGGCGTTTTCAACGAACGCGCGATACCGGAGACAGCTGATCGCGGAGCCGAACGCGGAGCACGGGACGACGAGGAGGTTGCGCGCGTTCTCTCGCGCGGCGATAGCGAGCGTTTCTTCGACGTTTGGCGAGCCGTGAATATAGGCGAGGTAGACGCGCGAATCGTCGTTTTCCGCAGTTGCGTCGCGCATGTAGTCGGCCAATTTTCGCGCTTCCGCCGGGAGGGGACTGACGCCGTTAAATCGCGCGTAACGTTCGTATACGGCGTTGAGGCGCGCTTGCGGAATCGCGGATCCGCTGGTAATCGACTGTAAAAAAGGCTTGACTTCTTCGAGTTTTTCAGGGGCGCCGTAGGCGACGAGCAGTATAGCGTCAAACATATTTCAACCGTAAATTGAGTTCGTTTTCTTACTGAAACGCGACCGATTCCATCGTATCAATCGTACCGCGAAGGTTCAAGACGTCAAGTTTTATAAGTTTGTCGCGTCGGATTTCCTTGACGCGTTCAGGCGGACGAATTAGAATGGCTTGTGCAACTGACGCGCGTTACGAGTTTGAAACGCCGCAGTTCAGGCGATTTATTAGGGTGATAAAATGTCGCAAGAATTATACTTTAAGGAAACGGTCGAGACCGCTTCTCAGGACGAGATCATCGCTCGTCAAAACGAACTGTTGAAGGAGAAGGTTCGTTACGTCATGGCGAACAACGCGTATATGCGCGATCTTTACAAGCGCGCAGGGGTCGTCGCCGAGGATTTTAGGGGAATCGAGGACGTTGAGAAACTTCCGATAATCGCAAAGGCGAATTTCCGCGAAACGTATCCGTTGGGAATGTGTTGCGTGCCGAAATCGTCGATTCGCGAGATGCATATGTCGAGCGGCACTTCGGGCACTCCGGTCGTCATGCCGTATACGATCGCGGACTTGGAGCAGTGGGCGGACTGCATGGCGCGTTGCTACCGAATGGCGGGCGCGAAGCCGGGGGATCCGGTTCAGATCATGCCGTCTTTCGGGCTTTTTAACGGCGGGTTCGGAATGTACCACGGCGCGCGCGCGGCGGAGCTTTTTGTCATACCGACCGGATCGGGCAACACGGAGCGACAGATTCGCCTTGCGCGAGATTTCAACACGCGCGTTTTCACCGCCGTCATATCGTATACGACGCGCATTATCGAGGTTATGGAGAAGATGGGCGTCGAGCTTCCGAATTTGGAGATCGGCATATTCGGCGCCGAGACGGTAACGACCGCGATGTGCGAAAAGATTCGCTCGCGCTTGGGAATCGACGTCTTCAACATTTACGGCATGACGGAAACCGGCGGGGTCGGCACGCTCGGTATGGACTGCTGCGATCACTCGGGAATTCACGTTTGGGAAGATCAATATTACCTCGAAGTCGTCGATCCGATAACGAAGAAGGTCTTGCCAGACGGTCAGGAAGGCGAGCTCGTCGTAACGTCCCTAACGCGCGAGGCGTTGCCGGTCATTCGCTTTAAGACCGGCGACCTGACGCGAATTCTTTCTCGGGAAAAGTGCGCGTGCGGACGCACTCACGTCAAGATCGACTTGATTTCCGGCCGCACCGACGACATGCTGATCGTCAAAGGCGTGAATTTCTTCCCGTCTCAGGTGGAGCAGGCGCTTTTGGAGATTCCCGGGGTGCATTCGGAATACCAGATCATCATGGAAGAGCACAACGGTGTAACGGACGTTCGCATTCTCGTGGAAGCGGAAGAAGGCGTTACGGGCTACATGGTGGAAAAGCGACTCAAGGAGCGCCTTGGCTTCTCTCCGAAGGGGGACGTGCTTCCGGTCGGCAGTTTGCCGCGCGTGGACGGCAAGGCGGTTCGCGTCATTAAGAAAAAGATTTAACGACGTGAGGAATCGCGTCGCGCGGACGATCGTTGCGACTTAACGTTAGAAAGAAAAACGGACGCGTTTCGATGAAATCGCGTCCGTTTTTTAACGTTTGCCGTGTTGCGTAGCGCCTACCTTCGCGGGTTGGCGGCGTTCGTTTGTCGCGCGGTCGAGACAGGCGCGCGACCGGTTTGCGCGGTTTG
>ONGM01000137.1 GCA_900317365.1 uncultured Planctomycetota bacterium | reverse complement strand
TGGGGCGGCCAGGGCGGACAGAACGGTCAGCGCGGGCAAGGCGGACCGGGCGGACAGAACGGGCAACGCGGGCCAGGCGGGTTCTCGACGGAGCAAATCATTCAGAACATGACCGCCGAGCGTTTCAATCGGCTTCGCGACACGCCGTTTGCGGAGAATATTCGCAATCAGGTCGGCGCGATTATTTGGTCGCAGTGGGAAAGCGGTAATTTTTCGGTGAGCGCGTCGGCGGCGGAGCAGGCTGCCGCGGCGGCGGAAGGGCGAGACCTGTCGCAGAATATGACGGAAGAGGAACGCGCGGCGGCGGAGGCGTTGTTGCGGTCCGGTCAGGTTCCGGACTTTGGCGACGGCGGGACTCCTTACTCGAGCGAAGCGGAAAATCTTTATCTTCAAGAGTCGATGGCGCATCGCGACGACACGCTCGTTCCGGCGTTGCAGAGTTCGCTACGGTTCTATTACCGTTATCTCATGAAAAAATACGATCTCAACGGGAACGGTATTTTGGAGCGTCGCGAGTGGGAAAATAGGATTATTGGCGCCCAGGCGATCGATCTCGACGGCGATTGGAATCTCACGGATCAGGAAGTTCTGTTTTACCTCGCGCGATACGCAAAGGATCGCTCGCTTGCGGATCCGGAGCCGCGTCGCAACGCAAATCGCGCGAACGTTGTCGTCGACGATGCAGAAAAACCGATTCTGATTCGACCTGCGTCCGCCGCGCCGAAACGCGCGACTGCGAAAGAAATTGAAGAGAGCGAGAATTACGATCTCGCCGATATGACCGACGACGAATTTGTCGCCATGATGACGGAAAATAATCCGGCGCTTGAAAGCGTCGAGGACGAAGAAATCCTCGACGTGCTTCTCGCCGATATGGACGAATCGAGCGTGCGCGAATACGCCGCGTCCCCGAAGGATCTCGTCGGGACGCCGGTCTGGTTTCTCGCGCGCGACCGAAACGGCGACGGACAACTCTCTCTCGTGGAATTCGCGCCGAATTTGACTCCTGCCGGAATTGCGCAGTTCGGAAAGCTCGACGCGAATCACGACGGACTGATCACGGCGGCAGAGGTTCGCCAATATACTGCGAAAAACGCGAATTAGCCGAACTGCGCTCCGTGTGAAACGCTAGTCTTTCGACGTGTTCCACGCGGGGATCCATTGGATTTCGCCGGTCGGCTCGAACCCGAACTCGTTCTTTAAACGTTCCGCAAGGTCCGGTAAATGCGCGGCGCCGTAGAAAATGGCGACGCGTTCGGCTCCGTTGTCAAGTTGCTCCTGAAGCGCCGCGATCGCTCGCTTATTGCGAAAGTGAATCACGGCGTTTTCACGTTTCTTGCCGTCTTGACTCGACGTCTCCGAGTCGACGTCCGTCTTTTCCGAAGACGCGAGTTCCTTCGCAAAGATGCGTCGCGCGACGAGTCGACGGTCGGACCCGCAAAGAAGCGCCGACGCCATGCCGATCTCCGTGCCTTCGCTGAGCGCCAGTCGACCTTCGAGATAAGAGTTAACGAAGAATTCGCCGACGTCGCCGTTCGATACCAGTTCGAGGATAAACTCGATCGAGCCGCAGTCGCCGCGTTTCATATTCTCCGCGCTGTAGTCGATTCCGTGCATTTGATACGTCAAATTGAGCGCGGCGCCGAAGAGACGTTGGATTGTCGACACGATGTTGAGCGGGTTCAAATTCGCCGCTTCATTTTCTTCTTTCCGCGCGATTTCTTCCGGACTTTCGTACGGACCGTCGCTGTCGGAGACCATTTCAAAGACGACGACGTCGTAGCCCTTGAAGATTTCGTTGAGCGCGTCGTAGTAGGATTTCTCGGCGATGTGGATCGCGCCGACGAGATCGACCTGCACGTCGCGTTCGACGCCTTCGCCGTCTTGGTATTTGCCGGCGAAACTTACGATCGAGGTTTCCATCGCAACAGGCGCGCCGTTCCGATATCCGAGTCGAGTCCAAGACGAGCTGAATTTTTCCGGGTATTCGACTGAATCGGACTCTTTTTTCTCTTTTGCGGAATCGTCGTTTTTCGTTGAATCGTCGCGCTGAACAGAATCTTGCGGAGAAAGGGCGAAAACGGCGTTCTTCTCTGCGACGGCGCTAGCGACTAAGACGAACAGAATAAGTAGCGTTGCGCTCGTGAATAACCTCGCTCGGCTGGTTGGCGTTTCGCGACGTGCCATTGGTAACCTCCGACTAGCTTTGTCTAATTTGCCAATATGGTTGAGAAATGCGTTTTTTGAGGAACTATCGCAATAGAATTGTATCAAAATATGCGTTGATTTGCAAGAATCGTTTCAAATTGAGTCGGTAAGTTTTGCGACGAGCGCTTAAAAACGATACGATTCGTATTGCGAAGCGATTCCATTTTGTCGTCAAAGACGAGAGAACTTGAAAGGGTCGCGCCCTTTCCGCGTCTTCTCTTCTTTGGTTTGCCGCGACAGATTCGCCGCTTTGCGGAGAACGTTCATGTTTTGCAATTGCGTTAAACGTGAAATTTCGCGCGATCTTGTCGTTGTGAAAAAAGACCCGATTTTTTTTGGTATTTTGCGGCGCGTAAATGGACGCGCGCCTTTTTTTGTATTATATTGAAAAGACGCTGGGTTGTAGTCGGTTCGTTGCGGCTTGACAAGTTCGTGCGACTTGTCGAGCGTCGAATCGGCGCGGTCGGCGTCAAGAGACGTCGCGACGCGTTGCGCCGCGATACGTTAGCGTTGGTTGAACGTTTGAAACGCGGTCGAACGACTTGACCGCGAGAGTCACGGCGACTCGAATGCGGTCGAGAAAGAACGGCTGCGTCGCGATTCGTTCGTACGCTTCCGCCGCGTTGCGCGGCGCGTTGAAGTTGACGCGATTTAAACTAAAACGACGCGAATGCTCGATACTCCGAGCGGAAGTTAGGTTTTGTTTTAGACAGGTGAGACACTTATGTCGTTTTCGCGAAAGAATAAATTTTTGGGCGTCGCCGAATCTCTCTTGAATCGCATGGCGAAAAAGTCGAACTCTAGCGCTCGCGCGCAAAAGACAAGAAAACTCGCTATTGATCAGTTGGAAGAGCGACAACTTCTCAGCCTGACCGTTGCGACGACTGAAAACCTACTCGTTAATCCGTCCTGGCAAGACATTCGCGGCGACGTCGCCGTCGATTCCAATAAGTCCGGAGACGTCGTCGTCGCGTGGACCGCCGCCGATCGTCTCGCTAATCCCGACTACGACGAATCCGACGAAAATTCGAGCGTCTATCTTCGCGACGAGTCCGGAAATTACGTCGAAGATCTGAACGTCTACGCGCGGTACCTCACCGACGAAGTGCAAATCATTACGATCCCCGACGAATGCGTTCCCGGCGCGAAACTCTCCGACGGTACCACCGTTCAGTCCGGTTCGTTCCAATTGCTCTACAACGCGTACGAAACGCAACGACTCTCGATCTTTAATTCGATCTTCACGCATTCGGACGCGGACGTTTACAAGACCGACAGCAGCGAGTCCGTTTACTATCTCGGACTTTACGCGGAAGGCGAGCTCACCTGGGTTCTCTATCGTTACGACTCCAATTTGCTCCCCGGCGACAACGCCGAGAATCTGCAGAACGTTATTCGCGCCATTCCCGGAAACGAGTACAAGGACGTCGTCGTCAACGCGTACAGCGAGACCGACTTCGACATTACGTTCTTTGGCGACAACTGGGCCGGTTACGACCTCACCGACGTTCGCGTTTCCAACGACTACTACGCCGATCTGACCGCGCTCATCGACAAAGTTAGTCAGATCACGTTCGACGTTTCCGAACTTCAAGGTTGCTCCGTCTTCCAAAAGCTCGCGCTCAAAGATATCTTTGGTTCCGCGTATTCCACGAAGATTGCCGACATGATCAAATCGTCGGGTCGTCGTTCCGTCGTTAAGGAACTGCAGACCGCGCGCGATAGACTCGTCGACAATCTCACGAGCGCCAACGTGACGACCGTCAACGAAGTTCAGAAGATCACGACCTTCAATAGCAAGGGACAAGATCAAGGCATCGTCGTCTCGAAGAACGCGTACGCGACCGCGCAGAACATTCAAAACGCCTTCAACGGCACGACCCAGCAGCCGACGCTCTACGCGCCGATTACCGCAGGGTACACTTACAACGAAAAGACCCACCGTTACGAGCAGGCTTCAGTGCCGACTCGCGCGTACGCGTCGAACGAGTCTTACGGCACGTTGCAATCGGCGATTAAGCCGATCGAAGTCGTCGTCACGCCGGTCGTCGACGAAGACGGCAATCTCAAGACGAACCAGTTCCGCGTTACGTTCACCGGCGCGAGCGGACTCACCGATCAAGACCCGCTCGTCGTTTCCGCCGCGACCTATTCTTCCAAAGTCGGCGGAAAATACGTCTACGAAGACGTAGTGACCCAGAATCCGAAGAACGGTCGATACGAATATAGCGGGACGGAAACCTCAGGTTACGACGTCGCTGCGGCGACGACCACCGTCAAGCAACCGAGCAACGTCTTCCGCGTCAACGCTCCCGAAACGACCGAATTTGTTACCGACGACGACGGCGACGTCGTTACCGATCGCAACGGTTACGTTATGGTCAACGGGACGGGCCGCACGAATCAATCGAAGCCTGACGTCGCTATCGCGGAAGACGGCGCGTTCGTGATCGTTTGGCAAAACGAGAACCCCGACGTTCTCGACGAATACAACGCGACCGACGTCTACGCGCGTCGCTTCACCGTCCAAGGTTATATCGCGGAAAACGATCCCTACTACGGCAAACTGAGCTTCTACGACAACGGCACGACCGACGGCAAACTCGGCTACCAACCGCCGGAGACCGCCGAAAGCAAGACGTTCGTAAGCGATCCCTATTCGCTTAACAACAACTCCACGACGAAAGTTCAGTGTGTGTCCCCGGTCGCCGACGCCTTCCGCGTCAACGCGTCCGTCAACGGTATGCAAATTGATCCTGCGGTCTCCGCAGACGTCGACGGCAACTTCATCGTCGCGTGGACGTACATCGCCCAAGACAACTCTTATTTCGGCGGCGTCTACGGTCGACAGTTCAATAACGACGCGGAACCGATTACCGGCGATATTACGTTCCAAAGCGCTCAGATCAGCTCGAACCACTTTGGACCCGTTACCGCGAATATGTCCGACGCCGGTTTCTCCGTCGTCGCGTGGAACTACGGTCCGACGCTCTATCACTCCGTTCTCGAACCGAAGAGCGGAACTCAGTTCATCGTCGATTGCGAGCAGATCGCCGAAAACGCGTACTGCGCGAGCGCCGATTTCGATTACAACAACCGTTACGCGAT
The DNA here is from genome assembly GCA_900317365.1 of uncultured Planctomycetota bacterium. GTDB lineage: Bacteria > Planctomycetota > Planctomycetia > Pirellulales > Thermoguttaceae > RUG369. The sequence continues at coordinate 45,125 of ONGM01000137.1, read as the reverse complement.
CGCGTACACGATTGAAGCGGAAAGCGACGCCGCTGGAACGGAAAATCTGCCGACCACCGACGTCGTCGTCGCCGTCTATGAACTCACGGCGACAGACGAAGAAGATACCTCCACCGCCTTCGATTACGACCTGACCTCCGCGACAACGACCGATACCGACGACAATAATAATAACAACAATAATAATAACAACAACAACGGCGACGATACGACGGCCGGAAACGTCGGACTCTTCGTTGGCGAGCATACTGCGAGCGTGAAGTACACGGCGGCTTCCGTCGCGAACCGAACCGTTGAAACGGTCGCAGACCAAGGCAATCCGTCCGTGGGCGTCGACGCCGACGGCGACGTCTTCCTCGCGTACCAAGGCTTCGGTCCCGATATCCACTACGCGAGCAATACGCTCCGCCTCTACTCGACAGATCCGGAAGACTTCTTTATTCAACTCGACTGGAGCGACTTCGAAGACAATAACCTCGTCTACGAGAACAAGCAGTTCTATCGCGGGCAGAAGTACTCCTACGAGAATAAGAACGAAGACCTCATTCCGTTCATTCGACTCGCGCTCGGTTGGGGCTACGAAGACGGCGTTCTTGTCAACGACGGTTCTCAGACCCCGGTCTACGAACTGCACGGATACGACACGATCGACGCCGACAGCTATATTCGTTTCTTTATGGCCGTCGCTCAGAAAGAAAAAGCGACCGACGAACAGTTGATGAGACTCAACGCCGTTCTCGAAACGTTGCTCGCTCCTCTGCGCAACAACGGAAACGATATCAACTTCGTCAACTACGCGCAGACGATCTACGAAGACGCCGCCGCGTCCGGCAACGACTCCGCGACCGTAACCAGCTTCTCCGATCTTAACCTGACCGGGGTCGCCTCCGGGTATCGCAACGGGTCGAACGCGTCCTTCTACATCGCGTTGCCGGCCGCCTTCGTCGCGAGCGCCAACGTGGATCTCGTGATCGGACGGAAAACCGACTCCGACTACTGGACCCTCAACGAGGAAACCGCCGAAAGCTTGTCTCTCGATCTCGGAACCTATTACACCGACGGGTTCCTTACCGTGAACGGGCTCAACAATATGGTGAACGGCGTTTCCAAAGCGTTCAATAATCTGGCGATTTGCAACGGCGAAGAATCATTTGTCGTGCGCTACGTCTTCCCTGAGGAATACGAATTCTATAAGGGCACGTACGGCGAAATCGGAATTGATCTGCCCGAATTCCAGTACTCCTATTCCTACACTGTCGACAACGTTACCTACACCGGTATGCGCACCGTCTCCGATTACCTCGTTCTTCAGGTAACCGCGCAAAACGCGTTGCACGACACGCCGCTCTATATTACCGCCGACTATTCCACCTGGGCTATGAAGCTCTTGAATCAGGCTGTTGAGAACGCGGATTACAGCGAGTACGAAGGCTTCTATCTTGAGCGCGCAGGGTCGACGGGCAACTTCCAGACGAACCCGCACGTCGCGGAAACCTCCAACGGCGACGTCGTCCTCGTTTGGGGAATGCAGGCGCAAGCGAACGCAAAGGAACGTCAGGACGTCTATCCGAGCATCGGCAACGAAGTCTCGACGGCGTACACTCACATCTATATGCGTCCGTTCCGCGAATCGACGGACACCGCCGGTCCGATCGTTACCAACTTCTCGACTCCGAGCGGTCAGAAGGTCGACGACGGACAAACCGTTTCTTCCGCGCTTAAAGACCTCGTGGTCGCGTTCAACGAGAATATGATCACGATGGACGGCACGCTGTACAACAACCAGCACGCGGTCGACAATCCGGCGAACTGGCAGATCCTCAAGGACGGCGTGATCGTTACCGGCGCGATCGACAGCATTACGTTCGGCATGAACGCGTCGGAGCAACTCGCGCGCGATACCGTCGACGAAAACGGCGATCCGATTAGTCAAATCAATAACGGCGATCTGGCGTTCGGCACGAATCGTTGGGAAGCCGTGATTCACCTTGCCGACGGATTTGAGCTCACCGACGGCGACTACACGATCGTCTGCTCCAATATGGTTCAAGACGTCGCGCGCAACGGTCTCTACGCGCAAGGTTACGCTTCCGACGGAAGCGCCGCCGGATACGACGGACACAAGTGGGAATGCAACTTCAACGTGATTCCGCTCGACGAAGCGCTCGCGTTCGAGTATTCCGAACAATTCCCGTACAATGATTCGTATATTCCGGTCAACAAAGTTCACGGCGCCGAGCAGTTCGACGCCGACGGCAATCCGATCGAATCGACCGATTCCGTCGTTAAGGCGCAAGATTCCGGCGACGTTATGCGTCAGGTTACTCGCTCCTCGATCCTTAGCGACAAAGGCGACTCCGATTTCGGTCCGAACACCGCGCAAGCGGTCGCGTCGAACGCGAACGGCGACGCCGTCGTCGTCTGGACTGAAGAAACCGGCTCCCTCGACGAGAACGGCAGCGGCACGCTCACGAAGTATGTCTACGCTCGCACGTATCGCGCGCTCTATATTCTGAACGCGTCCGGACAGCGCGAACAAGTGATCCCGACCGACGATTCCGTCGGCGACGTCATTGAAGTCTACAAAGCGACGAACACATACGAAAACAATATCTTGGTCGCGGGACAAGACCCGCGTCAAGCGTCCGTCGCTATGGACGATTCCGGCAGCTTCGCCGTCGTCTGGGATATGGTTACCGAGGGCGTTGAGACGAAAGGCTCGAACCGCGACGTCTATCTTAAGAAGTACGCCTTCAACGGCGGTCAGATGAAGATCAACGACGTCAATACGCAAGAGACGCTCGTGAACGTTGAAACGGACGACGATCAGCAGTACGCGTCCGTCGCCATGGATTCCGACGGCGATATCGTCGTCGTCTGGGAAAGCTACGGTCAAGACGGAAGCGGATGGGGAATTTACGGTCGTCGATTCTTCACCGACGGCTTCTCCTACGGATACGCCAATACGATCCAATCGATTCAATTCCTCGATAAGATCAATTCGCAAGGCGACAAGCTCCAGCTCTATGTCCCGGCCCTTAACGACGACAAAGGCGGCGAATTCACGATCTCACTCTCGACGGAAATTAAGAAGAACGTCGAAGCTATTCGACTCGGACTGATCGCGAACGGACTCGCTGAAGAAGACTTCAATATTGCGCAAACCGCCGCCGATACGATCTCGATCGAATTCATTGGCGACTACACCGGCAAGTACGTCGAAATGCTCGACGCGTCGGCGAAGCATAGCGACGGCACGACGTTGAACGTCAACGTCGAGATGCGCCAAGTCGGACTTGAAGGCATGGAATTCCTCGTCAACGAAACGACGGAGAACAACCAGCGCTTCGCCTCGATCGGTATGGAAGACGACGGCACCTTCGTCGTCTCTTGGACCTCTTGGGGACAAGACCTCGACTCCAACGTTGAATCGAATATTTACGCGCGTAAGTTCGTCTCGAACCACCTCGTTTCTTCAGCGGTAACTTCCGTTGTCGAACTCGTTACGGCCGGTTCAAGCGCAGGCGGCGTCGATTACGTTATCTCGAATGACGAAATCGAGTTGCACGAGTCCGTTCCGGGCGACGGATACGATTCCGTCGGTATGATTACGGTCGGCGGAACCACGTGGGAAGGCGAGGGCGACGACGTCGCCGATTCGCTTGGCACCGGTTCCTTGCTGACTTCGCGCCGACACGTTCTTACCGCCGCGCACGTCGTGTGCGAAGACGGCGTGCCGATCGATCTTGAAGAGACTCCGATTTACGTTACCTTCGAAACGACCTCCGGTAACTTTGTGGTGCAGGTCGAAGAGATTGCGGTTCACCCGACGTACAACGGCGACGCCGCGACGTCGATCGACCTTGCCGTTTTGACTTTGAAGACGACGGCTCCCGCCGGATTGAAAGGCTATGATCTTTACACCGGCACGGACGAAATCGGACAAGTCTACACGCGCGTCGGATACGGCACATACGGCGATTACCGCGACGAAGATATTGCGGATCGTCCGTCCGGTAAGAAACACGTCGGTCAAAACGTCTACGAAATGACCAGCGTTGATTTCGACTTGCTTGAAGTTCCGGGATACCTCGTCTACGACTTCGACGACGGTTCGTACGCGCACGATTATCTCGGTAATTTCTACGGACTCCGAAATCTCGGTCTCGGATACGACGAAGTTTGCGCCGCTCCTGGCGATTCCGGCGGTCCGTCCTTCATTAACGGCAAGATCGCGGGCGTCTGCAACGGCGGTCAGGTCGAGAATCCGGAACCGGGAATCGCAGCGTGGGACGTTCGCGTCTCGAGCTTTGTCGACTGGATTAACGACGTCGTTATGAGTTCGTCCGATCATGAGTTCCTCGTCAATACGGAAGTTCAAATCACGATCGAAGAGGACGACGACAATAACAACAATAACAACAATAACGACACGACGGCGACGATCACGACGTCCGACTTCTGGCAACAAGGAAACCAGATTTGGTCGAGCGTCGCGATGGGCGGCAATAACGAGTTCGTGATTACGTGGACCGGATACAACCAAGACGGGAACGGCGACGCTCAAACGGGCGCGTCGAACAACGGTCTCGGCGGCGTCTTTATGCGCGGCTTCTACATTGACGACGAGACTTCGGGCGTCGTCGGCTCGAAGATCTTCCAAGTCAACGAGTTTACTGCGAACGATCAGATTCATTCGCAGGCGGCGATGACGAACAACGGTTTGATCACGGTCGTTTACGAAAGCTACCAAGATCCGTCGAACGACGAGAATTCCGACGTTGCGGATAACTACGGAATCTACGCGCGTCGATACTCCTACACTCACGAGTCGATCGTTACGACCGACGGTACCGACGACTCGGCGACGGTAACCGTTATTACGCAACGCGATATCAAGCCGAACGGCGAAGAGTTCCGCGTTTCGCGACTTGGGTACTTCGACAAGGAGTACAACGAACTCGGTCTGGAACTCGCCGACTACGATCAGCTCGGCGGTTCCGTCGCGGTCGACTCCAACGGCGACATGGTCTTCGTCTGGTCCGATCTTTCGAACCCGTACGACAACGTTGAATCGGTCGTGTGCATGCGCGCCATCACGCTTCCGACCGACGCGACCCCGCCGTACGTTACTCGCGCGAACGCCGTGTACACGGATCCCGATACGGAAAATCTCTCGCAGGTTTCGCTCATCGGCAACAACCAGTACTTCGAGTCCGGAAACGGTCCGACGTCCCTCGTCTACACCTTCAGCGAGTACATGTTCACCGCGCAGATGAACGCCGACGTTAAGTCGGAGTCCTTCGTCAAGAACGATATGTACGACGGATACTACGGATATCGCGACGAGCCGAACCTCGAAAATCGCAACGTGAAGTCCGTGATCGACTACAACGACTGGACCCTCACGCGCGACGGCAAGGTCGTAACGTCGACTTACATTTACGATATCCTCTACGGATACAACGCCTCGACCAAGGTTGAAGAGTATCTGAAAGCGCAAGGCGCCGATCCGAGCTCGTACATTTTCGAGAAGATCGACGAGAAATATCGCACTGACAATTACGAACTCGTGATCATCTTCCGCAAGGAGCTTCCCGACGGCACGTACGTGCTCACGCTTTCCGACAACGTCGCCGACGCGTGCGGTAAGAACCGACTCGACGGCGATTACGACGGCAAGTCCGGCGGCTCCTTCTCCGTCCGTTGGCTCATCGGCTCCGCGACCGGAACCGACGACTACGTCCCGCAAGAGGACACGAAGGCGTTCACCAATACTTACGGCGGCGAAGGCGAGCCTGTCGTCGTCGCGAATTCCGACGGATTCATTATCGTTACCGAAAAGCAAGTTCTCTACGAGCTCGACGGTACGACCGGCGGCGGAACAAATAACAACAACAATAATAACAATAACAACAATAACAATAACGAAACGTCCGACGTCTTCGGATACTACGAGACGATCGATATCGACGGCACGCGCTATCGAATCGAGTCCGATATCGTTATGCGTCGTTTCGACTCCGCCGGAAGCCCGGTCGGCGTAGAAACCCGCGTCAATCCGTACTACGAAGGCAACCAGATCGATCCGGATATCGCGCTTACCGAAAACGGTAGCTTTGTCGTCGCGTGGATCGGCGAAAGCGTCGACGCTCTCAACGGCGTCTGCGCGCGATTCTACCCGGGCGGTCAAGCTCAAAAAGAGCAGGTTCAGGTCGCCGGAACCAAAGGCATGAGATGCTGGGACGTCGACGTCGCGGTCAACGAAGAGAATAGCCTCTTCCTCATTACCTGGGTTCAAGGGTCGAAAGGCAACGCTTCCGGTCCGGTCGAAGCCGACGAAATGTACGGCCGCTTCTACGACGTCAACGGCAACGCGCTTAGCACGGCGTTCAAGATTCTGTCCCAAGTCGACGGCAAATCGATCCAGAATTTCGACGTCGCGTCCGTTACCGTCAACGGTCAGATCAACTACATTTGCACATGGCAAATGTACAACGAGCCGACTCGCTCCTTCGAAATCTACCAGAAGGTCGTTACGGCGAGCGAATATCGCGGATACTACTCCGCGTCCGGAAGCGATATCGTCCGTATCAACGACAATATCGCGTACGGTCAATACGCGCCGCAAATCGCCACGAACCAGGATACCGGCGAATACTTCATCGTCTGGGTCTCCGACCACAATCAAGGTTCCGGCGGCGATATCTACGCGAAGAAGTTCGACGCGTTCGGCAACGAGCTTCCGTTCATGGGAACCCTCGGCGATCATCTGATCAACGTCTACACGAAGAACGTCCAAGGCGCTCCGAGCGTCGCGTGCAATAACGACGGCGTCGTCTTCGCGTGGGAATCTTACGACGCCGAAGAGTACAATTACAACAATAGCGTCGATATCAAACAGAACCAGCACGACTACGGTATCTCCTGCCGCGTCTTCAACGCGGAAGGCTACCCGGTCTACGTCATGGGCGATATCCTCGAAGAAATCAACGGCGTTGAACAGATCGTTCCTTACGACTACGGTCAACAGCTTGCGCTCAACGAAGGCGAGTTCATTATCAACTCGACGACTCACGGCGATCAGTTCCATCCGAGCGTCGCGGTCTTCGATTGGGTAACGACGTCCCTCTCGAACTACAAAGTTCCGAAGTTCGTCGTCTCCTGGGCCGGCCCGAACCTCGACGCCGCTACGGAAATCGAGGACGATACCGACGATAACAGCGGCAACAATAGCGGAAATAACGGCGGCAACAACGGCAATAACAATAATAATCAGCAGGACGACACGGCGTACGTCGGTCCGTACAGCGTCTTCTTCAAGCTCGTCTCGATCGGCGGCTCCACGAAGACGAACGACCCCGGCAACCTCGCGGGCGGATACCGCTACGCGATCGATTCCTCGACGTCGAACGTCGGCGGATTCTATCGTCCGGTTACCGTAGTCGTTGAAGCGCCGACCGCGTACGTTGCGCAAGGCGATCAAGACGCGACTGTTCTCACGCTTACGGGAACGGCCGGCGACGACTCGCTCGTCGTTACGACCAACGGATACGGCGCGATTACCGCGATCGCGCTGAACGGCGTCAAGGTCAACGTTCCGTCGAAAGTCGCGACGATCTACTTCGACGGCGGTCTCGGACAAGACGTCGTCGAGTACGTCGGCGGCGGAGTCGACTCCGCGTACGTCGATCTCGTTGCGAAGAAGGCGACGTTCGCCGCGCAACGCGTTCTCTACGCGTCCAACGTTGAAACGATTACCGCGACCGGCGCGCTCGACTCGCTCGCGATCGCCGCAGATTCCGCCGGCGCGACCGTCGAACTCGCGCCGAACGCCGCGCAAGCGCAAGCGCCCAACGGCGTCGCGCTGACTGCGAACGGCGTCGCTCGAATCTCCGCGAACGGCGGTAAGAAGGCGAGCGTCGTTCTCAACGGGTCCGCCGGAGACGACGCGCTCGTCGCGACGAACACGTCGGCGATTCTCGTCGGCGCCGGATTCGAACTCGAAGCGAAGTCCTTCGCGGTCTCTCGCGCCGTCGGACGCGGCGGAAAAGACTCCGCGACCTTGCAAGACCTCCAAGGCGTCGTCGCCTCCGATTCCGCCGTGATCGGAACGAACGGCAAATCGACCGTCGCCGCCGTCGGATTCAAGAGCGTCGACGTTGTCGGCTCCGGATCCGCGAAAGCGACGATTCTCGGCACGAACGGCGCCGACGTCGTCGACGCGAACTCGACGAACGCGACCGTGATCTTCTCGACCGGCGGCACGATTACGACGACCGGTTTCACCGACGTCGCGATCGACGGACGCGGCGGAGACGACTACGCGACCTTGACCGCCGGAGCGCGCGCAAACGTCTTCGAAGGCTGGGGAACGCAAGCGACCCTCACGAACGGCTCTTACAGTCGCATCCTCTCGAACTTCAGCAAGGTTGCGGTCTTTGGCTTCGAATCCGACGAAGTCGCGTCGACCTTGGTCGCCAATCTGCACAACACGTCGCGCGACGACGCGTTCGCGGCGTACGGCGACACGGCGACGATGGACGTCGACGGCTCGAATATGTATAGCGTAATCGCCGCCGATCGCGTCAACGTGAAGCGCGACTACGCGTCCGGAACCGAGACCTTTGACGTCGACGAAGCGATCGACTTCGTCTTCTCCGCCGACGACTGGGAGTTCTAATTCGAGCGTTTTAATCTGACCGTCGCGCCGACGACGCGTCCGCGCGCGTAAAAGACTTGGCGTCGTTTCCGAAATCAGCGGAAACGACGCCTTTTTCTTTTCGTAGCGCTTATCGCTCTACCGCGTTGCGACGGCGCGATTTTGAGTGCGATTAGAAAACGTCGAATCGAAAACGTCGGCCAGTTTCTCGTTTTCTTCTCTTGACGATTATCTGATAAAATTATAGAATTAACCGTGTTTTTCTCTTTTAACGATAAAGGGGAAAATATCGCGACTGCGTTCGCCGGTTTTGGCGTCCGTTTTGCAACGCGCATGGAGTCGGCGCCGCGTTCGCGCGCGTCACAGGTCCGCTCGACTGGCGGACCCTGTTCGAGTAAAACAGCATTAAGAAAAAATAACGATGGACTTACAAGATTCCTTAGACGGCGTCGGCAGTTTTTTCGGCGGCATTTCCAAATGGGTCGAGAACAAGATCACGTCGATGTTCGGGTCGTCCAACGAACGCGAATTAAAGAAGATTATGCCGCGCGTTGAAGCGATCAACGCGTTGGAACCGAAATATCAGAATTTAAGCGACGAAGAGCTGAAAGAGCAAACCGTTCTATTTCGTAAACGTTTGGCGGCGGGCGAGACGCTCGACGACTTGCTCGTCGAAGCGTTTGCAGTCTGTCGCGAAGCGAGTCGACGAACGATCGGGCTACGGCATTACGACGTTCAGCTCATCGGCGGTATGGCGCTCCACGAAGGCAAGATCGCCGAAATGATGACGGGCGAAGGCAAAACGCTCGTCGCGACCCTTCCGGCGTATTTGAACGCGCTTGAAGGGAAAGGCGTGCACGTCGTTACCGTCAACGACTATCTTGCCCGACGCGATATGGAGTGGATGGGACCGATCTATATGGCGCTCGGCATGACCGTCGGATCGATCCAGAGCAATATGGCGACGATCGATCGTCAGCGCGCTTATTCGTGCGACATTACGTACGGTACGAACAACGAATACGGGTTCGACTATCTTCGCGACAATATGCGTTACGCGCGTCGCGGAGACGATACTTACGGCCCGGAGGCGCAGCAGTCGCAAGGTCGTTTGCATTATGCGATCATCGACGAAGTCGACAATATTTTGATCGACGAAGCGCGAACGCCGTTGATTATCGCCGGTTCCGCGCGCGACGACGTGACGAAATATCGCGCCGCCGACGCGATCGCCGTACAACTCGTCAAAGACGTCGACTTCAACGTCGACGAAAAAGATCATACGACGAACTTGACCGACGAAGGCGTGCGACGCGCCGAAAGACTCGCCGGCGTCGAGAGCTTCTACACCGTCGGCAATATGCACTGGCCGCACCTGATCGACAACGCGCTCAAAGCCCACTATCTCTACAAGAAAGACGTCAATTACGTTATTAAGAACGGCGAAATCGTGATCGTCGACGATTTCACCGGGCGTCTCATGGAAGGTCGAACGTGGAGCGACGGGCTTCATCAGGCGGTGGAAGCTAAAGAGCACGTCCAGGTCAAGCAGGAGAATAAAACTCTCGCGACGATTACGTTGCAGAACTTCTTTAAGCTCTATGACAAGATTGGCGGCATGACGGGGACCGCAATGACGGAAGCGGGCGAGTTCTGGAAGATCTACAAGCTCGACGTTCTCGCCATTCCGCCGAACCGACCGGTTCAGCGAATTTGCCGTCCCGACCTGATTTACCGCACGGAACAGGAAAAATACAAAGCGGTCGTCGACGAAATCGAACGCGTTCACAAGTGGGACTACCTCGCGTTCGACAACGGAACCGACGCCCTCGGGATCATTGAGAAGGAAGAAGAGGACGTCGTCGTCTTTCGACCGAAGGACGAGCGCGACTCCAAGCGCGTTCCGCGCGCAAATATTACCGAGATTCGCAAGAAGGGACGCCCGATCCTCGTCGGAACCGTCTCCATTCAGAAGAGCGAACTCATTTCCGGAATGCTCAGTCGACGCGGAATCAAGCACCAGGTCTTGAACGCGAAGCCGGAAAACGTCGGGAGAGAATCGGAAATCGTCGCCCAGGCCGGACGACTCAACGCCGTTACGATCGCAACGAATATGGCCGGGCGCGGCACCGACATCATCCTCGGCGGCAACCCGGAGACGTTGGCGTGGTCGATCTTCCAAACGAAGTATCCGACCCGACTCGACGTTCCGCAGGACGAATGGAAGGCGTGCGTCGAGGAAATCGAGAATCGCGAGCACATGAAGGCGGAAGGCGAACTCGTTCGTTCCCTCGGCGGACTTCATATTATCGGCACGGAGCGTCACGAGGCGCGGCGTATCGACCTTCAGCTCATCGGACGTTGCGGTCGTCAAGGCGACCCCGGCGAGGCGCGGTTCTACCTTTCGCTCGAAGACGACCTCGTGCGCATCTTCGCAGGAGACTGGGTTAAGAACCTTCTCACGCGGCTCGGTATGGAAGACGGGCAGGCGATCGAAAGCCCGATGGTTACGCGTCGAATCGAAGGCGCGCAGAAGAAACGCGAAGAATACAACTTCGATATTCGTAAGAACCTTCTCGAATACGACGAAGTCATGGACATGCAACGCAAGCGCGTCTATTCGTATCGCCAACGCATTCTCGACGGCGGCAATACGAAAGATTTCGTCTTGCAGATGATCGACGCGCAGTTGAATCGGCGTCTGAACGAATTTTTAAATTCGGAATACGGCCCGGCGTCGTACGCGGCGTACGCTTCCCGACGTTTGAACGTAGAATTTGAGGCGAAGCATTTTCGCGGTTCCACGCCGGCGGAAGCTGCGGAGTTCGCGATTGATCACGCTCGAAGAATGGCCGAGACTTACGCGCTCGACGCCGTGGAAGAGAACCTCGTCGACGACGCGCCGGAAGAAGAATGGAACTGGCAAGCGCTCGCAAAGACGGCGAACGCGCGTTGGAACGCGTCCGTGCGCGACTCCGATCTCAAAAAGCTCGGGCGCGATCAGGTCGCCGAGTTCCTCATTGCGAAGGCGAATAAGTTCTACGACGGCGCCGATCTGTCGTCCGGCGCGCCGCTACTCGAAGCGCTGTACGGTATTAAGACCGCGTGCCGATGGTTGCGCGATAAGTTTGGCGTCGTTGTCAACGAAGCCGAAGTCGAGAAGATGGAAGAGTCGGAGTTCCGCGCTCTTGCTCGCGAGCGAACGATCGCCGAGTACGCCGAACGCGAAGCGCGATTCCCCGTCCTCGTCGGACTCGCGCATTATACGATCCACGACGCGAACGGCAAACGCTACGATCGCGAGAGCGTCGTCGCCTGGGCGCGCAGAAGATTCGGCGTCGAGCTCGATCTCGAAGATCTCAAGAACAAACAGCGACGTGAGATTGAAGAGACCTTGTTTGAAGTGAGTCGTCAGGCCGCCCGCATGGCGGCGCCGCATTACGCCACGTTGCGCGAAAAACTCGATCGACTCTTCGCCGAAGAGAATATCGATATTGAGGCGCTCCGCGCAAAACGCGAAGAGAAGATCAAGCGCAACGAGCGCATTACGTCGAGTTCTATTCAAAAGGTTCGCCGCGATTCGCCCGCGTTGCTCGATCTTTGCCAGTGGCTCAACAACGAGTTCAATATGGAACTGACGACGGAAGAGCTTTCCGATTGGGACGTTCTTCTCTTGGAAAACCGCGCCGAGTCGATTATCGAGCGCGCGTTCAATCCGGAAATGCGCAAGGTCGAACGAGGCCTCATCTTAGGTATTCTCGACGCTTCTTGGAAAGAACACCTCCAAGCTATGGATCACCTGAAGTCGAGCGTGAGTTTTCGCGGCTACGCGCAGGTCGATCCGAAGGTCGAATACAAACGCGAAGGCATGAAGATCTTCGAGTCGATGTGGAACGGCGTTTTCGAGCGCGTTACCGACTATGTGTATCGAGTCGAGCAACTCGACGAAGATTTCATTCTGTCGACGTGGTCGGAAGCGGACGCGGTCGGCGCGGCGCAGCATCCTCAGCAGCAGGCGGTTTCTCGCGACGTTCAAGAGACGATGCAGCAGCAGGAAGACGCGATCGAAGCGAGCAAGAATCATAAGGTTCAAACGTACCGCAATCCGAACAAGAAGGTTGGACGCAACGAGCCGTGTCCGTGCGGGAGCGGTAAGAAGTATAAGAACTGTTGCGGTAAGAAATGATTCTTGACGGCGGCGCGTCGTATGCAACGCGTCGTTTGAGCGCAGAGTCGACGCCTCGGTCTCCTTGCGGAGGTCGAGGCGTTGCGCGCGCATAGGGGCGAGAAACGCATGAGAAGCGAGGCAATATGGCGCTGGAACCATTGAACGCGAATCAAGCGCGACTGCAAGACGATTTGCGCGGATTGATCCGCGGCGACGCGCGATGCGACGACGTCATTTTGCAGTTGTACTCCTTTGACGGCGGACCTTTTGAAGAGCGACCGGTCGCCGTCGCGTGGCCGCGTTCCGCGCAAGACGTCGCGGCGATCGCGCGCTACGCCGCTGAAAAAGGGCTAACGCTCCATTTTCGCGGGTCCGGAACGAGCGGCGGCGCCGCCGCGATCGGCTCGGGCGTCATACTCGATTTCTCGCGCTATATGCGCCGTTCTCTCATGGCGGGGGACGATTTTATTCGCGTGCAGCCGGGCGCGGTTCGCGAGCGCATTAACAACCAGCTTCGCGCGACGAAGAGGCGATTTTTCGCGCCGAGTTCGGGGCACGTGCCGGCGGGAACGATCGGCTCGATTTTATCGGTGGACAACGTTGGACCGCGGTGGCTCCGTTACGGCTCGCCGCACGAGAGCGCGATCGATCTAACGGTCGCGCTTGCGTCAGGCGAGATTCGCACGGTCCGACCGTACGCGGCGAACGCGTCGGCGACGAGCGCGGCGAACGGCGGTTCGCGCGGGTTCCGCCGCCGCTTTCTGAACGCGGCGCTCGCGGAAGCGAACGCGGAAGCGCGCAAGGCGGATCGCGACGGGCGACGCAAAGAGCGCACGCCGCGATTCGATCCCGATTTTGACGCCAGACTGCGCGCGGCGAGCGAGTCCGGACGCGCGAGCGAATTTGGAATAGTCGACGGGGACGCGTCGCGTTCCTTTGAGTCGGACTTTGCCCGCGATCTTTTCTTTGCGCGGGCGTTTGGCGCGGGGCCGGGTCGAGAAATTCGCGATCTGCTCCGTTGCGAGCCTTGGGCGTCGGCGATGAAGGCGATCGCCGAGTTTGAAGACGCGCTCGACGCGGAGCAGCGCGAGAACGCGCCGCGCTCGTGCGGGTTCGCGTTGCGCGACGTTGTGCGGGACGGCTTCGATCCGACGCGGTTCTTTACCGGCTCGGAAGGCGCGCTCGGATGCATAGTCGAGGCGACGGTCGCAACGACGGAACTTTCCGCGGCGAACGGCGCGACGATCTTGCTCTTTGAATCTCTCGACGCGGCGGCGAAGGCGACGTTGCGAATTTTAGATTACGCGCCGACGTTATGCGATCTTCTCGACAGTCGCGTTATTTCTCTAACGCGCGATTGGGATTCTCGTTTTGAAACGGCGTTTCCGCAGGGCGCGCAGACGGCGCTCGTCGTTGAGCTTGACGATTCTAGTCCCGATTCTCTTCGCGCGCGCATGGACGCGCTTCAACGCGAGGCGCGCGAAAAGTTAGGCTCGTTCGGATGTTGGACGGCGTATTTGCCGGAGGAGCGTCGAATCTTTCGCGAGTTGCTTCAGAAGTCGAGTTGCGCGCGGCTGAGAATGGCGCCGTCCTTTCAACCGTTTCCTTATTGGGAGGACGTTCGCGTTCCTGTGGAGTCGACCCCTGATTTCTTGCGCGACGTTCAGGATCTTTTTCGTCGCGAGCGTCTCGTTTATTCCGTCGGCGGACACGTCGGGTGCGGTCAACTTTCCATTCAGCCGATCATACCGTATTCGGCGGACGAGGAGCGGCGCGCGTTCGCTCTTTCGGAGCAGTTTGAGGACATGGCGCTCGGATACGGGGGCGAAATCGGGTTTTCCAAGGGGAACGGACGCGTTCGCACGGCGGTTATTCCGAAGAGGTACCCGAAACTTTTCACCGCGTTTGTGCGCGTGAAGGACGCGTTCGATCCGAAGAATATGTTCAATCCGAACGTCGTTGTTTCTCCGGAAATGAGGCGTTTGTCAACGTCGGGGGTTGAGAGCGGGTCGGCGTCGATTCGCGAGAGCGTGTCGAGGGAAGACGAGTCGATACTGGCGCCGGAGTCGGACGCGGCGATTCGCGAGAGTTCGTTGCAGACCGGCGGCATTAAGCGTCGCGATCCTTTTGATCGCGAGCGTTTGGCGCGCGATTTGAACGTCGATTGGCAGAATCGTCCGACGCGGTCGCAGTTGGAATTTCAGATCGCGTGGAATCCGACGACCGTTTACGCGCCGGCGTTTCAATGCGTCGGATGCGGTCGCTGTCGAATACGCACGGCGGAGACGCGATTTTGTCCGGCGTTTCGGCACACGCCTGACGAGCAGGCGTCGTGTCGCGCGAAAGCGAATCTTTTGCGCGGCGCGATCAACGGGGCGATTCCGCTGGAAACGCTGACGCGCGACGCGGCGTTTAAAGTCGCGTCCTACTGTCTTGGGTGTCATTCTTGCGCGGTCGAGTGTCCGGCGCAGGTCGACGCGGCGCGACTCGCGTTTCGTCTGAGGAGCGCGTACGTCGCCGCCAACGGATTCAATTCGGCGGAACTCTTCGCGTTGAAACTCGACTCCTTTCTCTCCGTCGCGTCTTGTTTTTCGCGACTTGCGAACGGCGCGTTGAAATCGAAAGGCGTTCGGTGGCTTATGGAGAAGACGCTCGGAATCGCGCAAGGTCGCATGATACCGCCGTTGGCGAGTCGCCCGTACCTATCGCGCCGATCCTTCCGCGCGCAGAAACGCCAGGTCGCCGTAACCGATCTTATCGCCGTCGACCCCGAACAAACCGGCGGCGATCAAACCGCAGACTCTGAACAAACCGTCGCCGAAGGGCGGGCTTTGGCGTCGCAAAATTCAATTCGCGCCGGGTTGGGAGGAGCCTTTGCGATTCGGAAGAGTCGCGCGAAAGCCGCGTTGTTTATCGATTCCTACGCGAACTTCTTCGATCCGGCGCTCGTTGACGCGGCGATCGCGATTCTCGACCGAAACGGCGTCGACGCGCGGCCTCTGGAACGTCCGAAATCGTCGGGACAAATTGCGTTTGCGCTCGGCGACGTCGATTCGGCGGAAGAGATCGCGCTGAGGAACGTCTCGATTCTTCGCGAAGCGCTCCGCGACGGGAGCGCATTGCTCACGCTGGAACCGTCGAGCGCGATCATTATTAAGAAAGAGTACCCGTACTTTTGCGACGACGCGGACGCGCGCGTCGTGTGCGACGCGGCGACCGACGTCTGTTCGTTTCTCGCCGAGCGGATGAGACGCGGCGAATTCGATCGCGACGGTCTGAGTCCGCTCGCGGATTCGCCGATCGTCGTCGGTTACCACGCGCCGTGCCGTTCTCTGGCGCTTTCTCGCGGCGCGCTCACGTCTCCGACCCCGGCGCAGACATTGCTCCAGCTGATTCCGGAAGCGACGATCAAACGCGTCGAACGCGGATGCTGCGGAATCGCCGGGTTCTCCGGGTTTACGACGCGACGATATTACGAAAGCCTGCGACTCGGTTCGCGACTCTTCCTCGGCATGCGTCAGGCGGAAATCGATATTTGCGTTTCCGAATGCTCGTTCTGCAATCTTCAAATAGCGCAAGGCTCGCCGAAGCCGACGTTGCACGCGATTAAAGCGCTCGCGGCGTCGTACGGCGCGACGACGGTCGACGCCGCGAAAGTCGTCGCGCACACCCCGGTCGGGCGACGGCGCGATAAAGACCCGAATTAGCCGAATTTTGCGCGCGCCCCTTGTCGACGCGCGCGCAATTCGTATAATAACGCAACGCTTTCCAATGAGCGCGCGACGGTTCCGAGACACGTTTCGAGAAGTTCGGAGCTGAGTTTTCTGAGTCGGCGCGATCCATCCGGTTCTATTGAAAGGGCGACGATGAAAAAGGTTCTCAACGTTGGGCTTATCGGATTCGGTATGATTGGCAAAGTACACGCGTTCGGATACGCGACCTTGCCTTATTACGCGCCGGGACTCGACGTCGGCGGTAAGATCGTCGCCGTTGCGACCTCGCGTCTTGAAACGGCGGAGCGTGCGAAAGAAATCTTGCAATGTCGGAACGCGTACGACGACTACCGTAAGATCGTCGCGGATCCGTCGATCGACGTCGTTCATATCTGCACGCCGAACGCGGAGCATTTGCCGGCGCTGATCGCCGCGATACGCGCGAACAAACACATCTACTGCGAGAAGCCGATCGTCTCGAACGCGGAAGAAGCCGCGCGACTGCGCGAAGTTCTCAACGAGCGCGATTCAAACGGCGAATTCGCGTATCGCGGGGTCGGACGCGTCGCGTTTCATTTGCGCGGGTTCGCCGCGATTCGGCGCGCCAAGGAACTTATCGACGCCGGACGACTCGGGCAAATCCTGCAGTATCGGGTAGGGTACTACCACTCGAGCATGACGGATCCGACGGCGCCGTTGCGCTGGAAGCACGGCGCGTCAGGGGGTACGATTCTCGATTTGGCGTCGCATCTTTTTGATCTCGTCGATTACCTGATCGGTCTTCCTTCGGAGCTTCTCGCGCAGTCGACGACGATGTGCGAACGTCGTCCGACGAGCGCCGGGTCGCCGACGAGCGGTGCGGTTCTCGCGGAAGACGCGGTAACGGTCATGACGCGCGGGTTACGCGAGGCGCGTCGAACGCCGAGAACGGCGTGTACGAAGGCGTACGAATACGCGGAGTCGCTCGACGCCGACGAGTCGACCATGCCCCTTGCGGTCGCGGACGCGCGCAGTCGTCGCGCGTTGACAGGCGTCGTTGAGGCGACGAAGTTGTCGAGCGGTTCAGAGGACGAGTTGCGACTGGAAATCTCCGGCTCTCGCGGGGCGTTGCGATTTTCGCTCATGGATCCGCACTATTTGGAATATTTCGACGCGACGATAGCGCCGGGTCGTCACGGAGGCGACTTCGGATGGAAGCGCATAGCGTGCGGCGGGCGTTACGAGTTTCCGGAGAGCGAGTTTCCGTCTCCGAAATCGACGACAGGCTGGATCCGCGCTCACGTCGCGTCTTTGGCGGCGTTTTATCATGCGATCGGCGGCGGCGCGTCGGTCGGCGCCGATTTTCATCAAGCGCTGCGCGTTCAAGACGCGCTCGACGCGGTCAAACGTTCCGCAGAGGAACGAACTTGGATCAAGATGTTTTAACGGACTTGGTTAGAACGTTTCAGCGAATAACGTATAACGCATCAAGGAGCGGCGCGTGTTTAAATTAGTCAAACCGTTTGAGCCGTCCGGGGACCAACCGGAGGCGATCGCCAGTCTTGTGGAGGGATTTCGTTCTGGCGTCAAACGTCAAACGCTTTTAGGCGTTACCGGCTCGGGTAAGACGTTCACCATGGCGAACGTCATTCAGGAGTTGCAACGACCGACGTTGGTGCTTTCGCACAATAAGACGCTCGCGGCGCAACTCTACGACGAGTTTAAAGCGTTCTTTCCGGAGAACGCCGTCTCGTATTTCGTGAGCTATTACGATTACTATCAACCGGAAGCGTATATTCCGCAACGCGATTTGTATATCGAGAAGGATTCTTCGATCAACGAGGAAATCGACCGGCTTCGTCTTCTTGCGACGAGTTCGCTTGTGAGCCGAGACGACGTCATCGTCGTGGCGAGCGTGAGCAGTATTTACGGGCTAGGCTCTCCGGAAGATTACAAGTCGCTGACTCTTTGTTTGCGCGTCGGCGAGGAGATCGGGCACGAGACGCTCTTGCGTCGACTCGTCGACATTCAGTACGATCGTAACGACGACGCTCTCGATCGCGGGCGTTTCCGTGTTCGCGGCGATACGATCGACGTTCGACTCACATACGAAGACTACGCGGTGCGGATCATTATGTGGGGAGACGAGATCGAGAAGATTTACGCGATCGATCCGATTTCGTGCCAGACGGTCAAAGAGTTCGACGAAATTTACATTTATCCGTCGAAACACTTCGTGATTTCCGCAGAACGTATTCACGAGGCGGTCGAACGAATTAACGACGAGTTGAACGCGCGCGTGAACGTTTTGCGCGCCGAAGGGAAACTCATGGAAGCGCAACGGCTCTTGGAAAAGACCCGCTTCGATATGGAGATGTTGCAAGAGACCGGGTTCTGCACCGGAATTGAGAATTACAGCGCCGTGCTTGCGGATCGCGCGCCGGGCGAGCCGCCGGAGACGCTCTTCGACTTCTTTCCGGACGATTTCCTTGTGATCGTCGACGAGTCGCACGTTACGTTGCCGCAAATTCGCGCGATGTACGCCGGGGACCAGGCGCGGAAAAAGACCCTTGTCGAACACGGGTTTCGACTTCCGAGCGCGCTCGACAATCGTCCGCTGAAATTTGAAGAGTGGGAAGAGCGACTCGACAAGGCGCTCTTTGTGAGCGCGACGCCGAGCAAATACGAGATCGAAGCGAGCGGCGGCAAGATCGTCGAGCAGGCGATTCGCCCGACCGGGCTGCTCGATCCTGAGGTCGAGGTCGTTCCGGCGGCGGTGCAGATTCCGCACTTATACGAACAGATACAGGAGCGCGTCGCGGCGCGTGAACGCGTTCTCGTTACGGCGCTCACGAAGCGGCTCGCGGAGGACGTCGCGTCGTATTTCCTCGAAAGAGGCGTTAAATGTCGGTGGCTTCACAGCGATCTGGACGCCTTTGAACGCGTGGCGCTCTTGCGCGATTTGCGCGACGGTAAATTCGACGTCTTAGTCGGCGTGAACTTATTGCGCGAAGGACTCGATCTTCCGGAGGTCTCGCTCGTGGCGATTCTCGACGCGGACAAGGAAGGCTTTTTGCGCAACGAGACCTCTCTTATCCAGACGATCGGGCGTTGCGCGCGCAACGTCCACGCGAAGGTGATTCTGTACGGCGACAAGGTTACGGAGTCGATGCGAGTCGCGATTTCGGAAACGGCGCGACGTCGCGCGATTCAGCAGAAGTACAACGCCGATCATGGAATCGTGCCGCACACGGCTTTGCGCGCCTTGAAGGAAGGCGTCGACGTCGAGGTCGCGGCGTTGGAGAGCGCGAATCGAGACGCGTCCATTAGCGCGGACGTTCTCATTAACGCGGAATATATTAACGAGCTGGAAAAAGAAATGCTCGACGCGGCGGCGGAATACAACTTTGAGCGCGCCATCGAGCTGCGCGATAAAATTGAAGAACTGCGCGGAAAAATCGGACAGAGCGTCTCGGAACTCAACGAGTCGCCGCGCGGAAAACGTGGAAGACGCGGAAAAGGCGGACGATCGGGGCGCGGACTTGTGCCGAAGCCGGAACGATAACGCGTCGCGTATAGAGGATGAGCAATGGCTGAGAACGAAGAAGAACGATCCGAATTGTACTTGGCGATCGTCGACGGCGATTTTGACGTCGCGGCGGAGGCGACGCAGGCTCTTATCGACGAAGGGTTGTCCCCGGACGAAATTCTCGATAAGCACGTCGTGCCCGCTATGGACGAGGTCGGCGCCTTGTTCGACGAGGGGGAGTATTTTGTCCCGGAACTCCTCATGGCGTCGAAGGCGGCGCAAGAAGCCATGGCGACCTTGAATCCTCTCTTAAAGCAGGCTGGGGTTGAGAAGCAGGGGCTCGTCGTCATCGGAACCGTTCAAGGGGATATGCACGACATTGGTAAGAACCTCGTCGCCGCGACCCTTGAAGGCGGCGGGTTCGAGGTGATCGACCTTGGCGTCAACGTTGCCCCGGAGGATTTCGTTAAGGTGGTGAAAGAGCGACTCGGCGAGAAAATTTTCGTCTGTATGTCGGCGCTTCTTACGACGACGACTCCTAAAATGAAGGAAACGATCGAGCTTCTCGCCAAAGAAGGCCTGACCGGTTCGGTGCGCACGCTCGTCGGCGGCGCGCCGGTTACGCGCGAATTTGCGGAGCAGATCGGCGCCGACGGATACAGCGACAGCGCCAACGAATGCGTCGCCCTCGCGCGCGAACTCGCCGCCGCGTGGGAGTAGCCGACGTCGGCTCAATCTAGGCGACCGATTTCAACGATGCGCGCCAGGAAGACGAGCGCTTCTCTGGCGCGCGGAGAGAATGTGTTTATTCTTACGGCGTCGTAAGATTTCAGATCCCCAGATCAAAATCGACGTTAGGTTCTCAAAATAGACGATGGTGAACGATCGCTTGAAACGCGGATCAACGCGATCGTCGACGCCTATTTGTGAATCCCGCTCTTTTCGATTATTTTAGCAAGAATGTCGCGAACTCCGACTTCGTATTCGGCAAATTCGGCGATATTGGTTTCTTTAAGCCAAAGCTGTCCTTCCCCGACGTTTCCGCGGCGCTGTCCGTGAGAATAGTGTCGATTATTCTCAACTTCCTCGCTTGAGAGAACCCAATAGCGAATAACGTCGCGCCATACGGCTATCCAGACAAACACGTCGCAACACGAGGGCTTGAGTTGCTGAAAATTCATATCAAAGCCGTATTTTGAATCGCTTGAAAGCGCTTTGATTATCAACGTGTCTCCGCTTTTGCGGCGAACGGCGCGAGACGCTTTGACTTCTATTCTGACGCCTTGATACCAGAAGTCGTATTGTCCTGTGTAGTCAGGATCGTAAGACGTCGACGGACGTTGTAATTCAGGAACAACCTCGTTAAGATGACGTTGCGCCCACAATTCACCAAAGTTTCGCGGCGCTGTGATTTCGAAGACGTAGAGATACTTATTGCGTTCTAAGTATCGATTGCGAATATCCAAGTATTGTCTTAACGTTATCGTATTCGTTCCTATCAGATGGCTGATAACGTACTCGAACTTATTGAACGGATAAACTGAATACAAACTGTCTAAAACGCGATCGCTGAGGTCATACTGATTTCCGCTAGCTTTATTCAGCGCGGAAATTTTCCTCTTTAGCTCCTTAATCAACTTTTCCACCGACGCGACTCCTCGCGTAACGTATTTGTTTTTCGTCCGCGTCGCAGTTCGTTCGCTAATCTCTATTTCCTCGAGCGCCTCGAAGGGCGTTGAGCGCGCGCGCCGTTTGATCGGAATCCTCGCCGTTCGCGTTTGCGTTCGGCGAAGCCTCCGCGTTCGACCCGCCTCGACCGCTACGTCCGCCGCGACCGCCGCCGACGGTTCCCCCCGCGTCCCCGGAGTTCCTACCCGCGTTCCCGCCATTGTTCCCGCCATTGTTCCCGCCTTCCGGCGCGCCGACTCCTAAGTTGCTCCCTGAGTTTCCACCGCGCCTTCCTGACCCACCAGCGGGAGCGGCGGACGGTTGCGCGCCTGGCAATTGAGCGGCGACTCCCGACTCCACGCCGACGTTTTCGCTTTCCCCTGACGCAGGCGTCGCGCCGAGCGCGCCCTGATTGCGCGCGCGCCGTTCCTCGCGCGTCGAGCGCAACGCGTCTAACATTCGCTCGCGACGCGATTGTGGGGTCGACGCCGAAGGTTGTTGCGCGCTCTCCGACGGCGCGCCGCCTAAATTCATTCCCGAGGCGACGCCGCCTGCGTCAAGCCCGCCTAAGCCTAGCCCGGCGTCCGACGACGGAGAAGCGCCCAATGTCTGCTCCGACGTCGAGCCCTGCGTTCCGCCTAGCCCGGCGTCTAACCCGGAGCCGAGCCCGGCGCCGAGCAAATCGTTCGCCGCGTTTCCGGACGCCGCGCCGCCTGTCGCCGCCTCGACCGCCGCGAACGGGTCGGAGAGTTGCGACGACCCGTCGCCGCCTTGATTCAAATAGCCGGATCGCTCGCCGTTCTCGATTTCAAAGACGCTCGTCGTCGCGTCCCAGTCGACGGTTCCGTCGCTGAGCGTCGATTCCGACCCGACGGACGCGCCGCCGAGAAGAACCACGTCCGAAAAGCCTTTGCCTAACGTTGTCAAATCCTTATAAAAGACCTGACGCGGCGGTTCCGTCGAACCGTCCACGACGACCTCCGCACGAGACGTCTCGTCCGAACGCTCTAGGAACCCGACGATCTGACCGCGATAGACGTCCCCGCGCGCCGTCGTCTTGTTGTAGAGCGTCTTCATTTGCGCGAGGCTCACAAGCCCTTTCGTATAAAGCCACGACGCGTGTCGAAAATCCGCCGGAAGCGACTTCGACATATCCGGACGACGTTGCATGATCCGTTCGACGTCGGACGGCGCGAGACCGGGCAACGCGGAAAGAACCGCGCGCGGAGCGCCGTTCACGTTGACGCGACCGACGATCGTCGTCGACGCGTTCGTCGAGCAGTAGTCGAGAAGTTTAAAGAGTTTTTCCGCCGCGTCGCTCGATCGGGAATCCGGAATCGGCGAATTGTACGCGACTCCGTTGACGACCACGCGCGCGCCGACAAGATCGAGGGGCGAGTCGAACGCGACCGTCGCCGGCGTCGAGTAGTCGATCGTCGCCTGGGCGAGATTTCCGGGCGTCGCGCCGTCGTCGTTGTTCGAATCGTTGGGCGCGGACGCGAAGTACCCCGAACGTCCTCCCGCGTTCCTTTGCGCGCCGCCGCGACCGGTTCCGCCTTGATTTCCCGCGTATCCGGACGTTCTCCCGCGTCCGCGCGCGCTCGAGCCGCCGGTTGCGCCGCCTTCCGACGTTGCGTTCGCCGCGCCGTACTGGCGATAGAGCACGGCGAATTTCGCCACGTCTTCTCCGACGCGCGACGCGAGCTCTTGGTACAGAAATTCCAAATTGTCGACGTTGAGATCGACGCGCGCCGCGCCGGTCGGATCGACGTCTTTTTCCGCGCTAAATACGGTGACGAGTTCCTTCCACGGAACCGAGACGCCGCCGACGTTCGCGGACTCGGTCGGCGCCGAAAGAAGCGACCCTCCGAGCGCGTTCGACGCGTTCGAACTCTTGATCTTGTCGACGTTGTACGTGAAATTCTCGTCGGTCCCGTAAAGTTGCGAACGCGTTACGCCGCGCGCGAGCAGAAGTTCTTCGAGAAAGACCGGCGTCGCGTTGCGCGGACTGTACGGAAGTTTGCGATCGGAGTAGTAGCGCGCCTCCGCGCCGAATTGCCGCTGCGATTCGTCCGGGTCGATCCAGTCGAGAATGGAGTCCGCCGCGATTTGCGTCATTCCGGGCAACTTCATGAGCGCCTGACGACCGGCGCCGGGGCTTTCGCGATCCCATTGCAAAACCGCTTCAAGATTGAGACGCGTCGATTCGTCGACGAGTCCGTACCTGACGCCTTCAATTTCCGAATCGGTGATTTTCGGCGAAAGCACGGTGAATCGCGACGTGTCGGCGCCCCCTTCGTCCATTGAAAGCAGTTGCGACCCGCAGAAATATTGGGCGTTGTCGTAGAGACCGCCCATCTGTTCGCGCTCTTGTTGCGTCGATTGTAAGGTCGCGATTAAGAAGACGACGGCGGAACGATCGACGCCTTTGACGAGGGATTCGCGCCCTCGCGTGGAGGTCGCTTCGTTTTCCGTCTTCATGAGAGTCAAGAGCGCGGCGCCGCTGAGCGCGAGCGTCGTGAGCACGAGGGTCACAATGAGCAACATAACGCCGCGTCGCGCATTGCGCAACAAACGCCGCGAGCGTATACTTCTATTCGTAGCGCGCATGATTTTCACGTGTCCCAGAGTCGAGGCGGCGTCGACGTTTTTTGCGCTTAGCGTCTCGCGCTTAATTTTCGAGAAACGCGTTGCGGATCGCCGCGAGTTTTGCGAGCGTCGGCTTCGGTTTTTGTTTGAGCGTAAAAAGACCCGAGGTCGGCGCAAATTTGATTTCCGGCGAGTCTTCGGTATTCAATCCCAGCTCGACGGACGCCGACGCGGACGCCGACGTTGAACCCGATTCGTCAAAGTCTAATTGTTGGCTGTCTTCTTCGTCGCTCATCGTGTAGATGGGGTCTTCGTCGTCCGTGAGAACCATCGGCGGGTTCGACTCCTTGAAACGATTCTCAACTTCGACGTTGATTTGATCGAACGCGCGCGCGTAATCGCCGTAGCGATTCGGCGTTTCGTCGAGGAATTTCGTCCATATAATTTCGTCGACGCGGCGTTGCGAGAGCGCGAGCGAAACGAATTCGCGCGTCGTTTCCTGCTGAATTTTATCGTTCCAGCAGTTCTCTTTGTATTCCGCGTTTTTAACGTTGTCGTTGTCAATATGCGTTTGATCGGAAGACGAGGGCGGAGCGACGGACGGAGCGCTTGGACATGAGAACCCGAGCGAGAGCGGGGTACGAAGTCGCGACCATTTTTCGAAGTGTTGGTACGTTTCCATGGCGTCGCGAGGCGCGGTCGAGTCTGGCCCGAGTCCGAGATTCGTTTCCAAGTAGAAACCGTTGAAAGGCCGCCGCGCCGCGCGCACGCAATTGACGGCGAGTTCGTACGGCGTCGCGCCGAGTTTGCGACCGTATCGAGTCGCGTCTCCGAACGCGTTTTCAAATCCGAGAAACGTTTCTGCGCGCGGATTGCGGTCGCGGATCCAAACGGAGGCGCTCACGGCGAGCTGAACGCGAAACGCGAGCGGAAATTCGGGGGAGTCGCACTCGGCGTTCGTCGCAACGATCCAGCGTCTCGCCGAATTTCCGAAATGATCGACTGTCGCGAGCACGTAGCTTTTAAACGCTTCCGCGAATTCCTCTAGCGATATGATTCTGCCGTAGAATCGCGCGGGAACGTCCGAGTCCCAACGCAACAGCGGTCCGACCGTCGCGTCCATGCGTCGCTTAACGGCTTCGCGCATGATTCGATCGACCGGGTCCCAATCGTACGAACCGGCGTAACGTTCGATTTCGTTCCACTGGAAGCGCGGGTTAATCGTTTGAAAAACGGGCGCGAGTCGCGGTCGTCGTCGAAAGGTCGTGCGCTCTTCGAATTGCGAGTCGAACGGCGCCGTCCATTCGTCGCCGGAGCGCGCGGAAAATCCGAATCGCGTGTCGCTCTGTCGGGAGTCGTTTCGACGCGCTTCGAGCGTTCGTTTGATATACTCTTCGCTGAGCGCGCGACTTATGTCGCAAAGGTCGTTAAAGAGTTTAAAACATCGATCGTCGTAGTCCGACGCGTCGCGATCGCCGGTTACGAGCAGTGCGAAGCGGCGTTTCGCGTTGACGATCGAATCGCGCAATTTCTTCGGAGTCGACAATTTGTAATAATGGCGCCAATCGAACCAGTTGCGCATGACGCGCGAAAGCTGACCGCGACATAATTCCAAGAAGAGCGGTTTGGGATCCTTGGCGTATTCCGGAGGCACTTCATGTTCCGGATCGGACGGAAGCGGTTCCGTGGACGCGTAAAAGAATCGGTCGCGCTTGTCGAAGATTGGAAGGTAGAGGCGTCCGGCTTCCGGGGGCGCGGCGGTCTCGACGGTGAGTAAGTTTCGTTTTTCGTCGTACTCTTTAAGTTCAACTCGCGACGTCTGAGGTCGAGCTCCGCGACCGGTGATAAACGCGGCGCGCGCGGCGGCGACGCCAATCATGTTTTTGGGATATATAAAACGGAACTGACCCATTTGGTTTCTCTAACGGACACGAGGAACTCGATCTAAATCGGAACGACGGATCGCGACGTCGCGCATTCTCGTCGCGCGCTCTCTATTAAAAAGTATACGCGACGGCGCGTTTCGTTCAACCTTTACCGCCGTTTTTTGGCAAAAAGCTGAGACGAAAGGCACGTTCTTTAATGTAAAATAAGAAAAATTTCGTTTTTTTCACAGTTGCGACTAGAAAGAAACATTGTGTTTCGTTATAATGACCGCAGAAATTCAACGCGGACGTCTCGGTAAAACGCGCAAGCGGCGCGGAAGCGTCCCGGATCCTTTATGAAAGAACGCGACGTTACGCCGACTGCGGCGCAGCGTTCGGCGTAACGTAGATAACAGGAGCATCGTTATTATGCAAACTTCACGTCGTGACTTCCTCAAGACGGCGACCGTCGCCGGCGCCGGTTTCATGGTTTCCGCTGGCGCGACCCCGAAAATCGCGCGCGCGTCCGCTCTCCAAGGTCTTGCCATCGCCGGTATCGGCGTCGGCGGCAAAGGCTCGAGCGATATCGATCAAGCGGCGCTCTACGGCAACGTCGTCGCGATCTGCGACGTCGACCGCAATACGCTCGCCGGCAAAGCTAAGCAGTTCAAGCTCGACGCTTCGAAGTGCTACACCGACTATCGTCAACTCTTCGCCGACAATATGGACAAGATTGACGCCGTTACCGTGAGCACGCCGGACCATATGCACGCGATCATCACGGCGACCGCGCTCAAAGCCGGCAAACACGCGTACACGCAGAAGCCGCTCACGCGTTCGATCGGCGAAGCTCGTTACCTCGGTTACCTCGCCGCGAAGTACGGCGTCTGCACGCAAATGGGCAACCAGGGTAGCTCCCTCGACGCCATGCGTCGTTGCGTAGCGCAAGTCAAGGCGGGCGTCATCGGCGAAATCGTCGCCGTTCATATCTGGACGAACCGTCCGATTTGGGCGCAAGGTCCCGATCGCGCCGAGACCATGGACAAGTTCATCGCCAAGACGAAGAAGGAAGAAGAAGACGAAGAAGTCCAAAACGACCTCATCGAAGAAAAGAAAAAGCAAGTCGCCGACGCGCTCGCTAAACTCGATTGGGACTCTTGGCTTGGCGTCGCTCCGAAACGCGAATTCTGGCCCGGCATCTATCACGACTTCCAATGGCGCGGTTGGTGGGACTTCGGTTCCGGTTCGCTCGGCGACATGGCTTGCCATACCGCGAATATGCCGTACGGCGCCGCCGACCTCAAGTTCCCCACCGAAGTCGTCGCCGAATCCTCCGGACACGATTTCGACTCCTTCCCCGCTTGGAGCAAGATCTGGTTCCAATTCCCGGAAACCGAAAGCCGCGGGCCGATCGAAGTTACCTGGTTCGACGCCAAGACGAAACCGGACGCCGCTATCTTCGAAAAGTACGGTATCGACAAGCCGACCGATTCCGGCGCGATCATCATCGGAACCAAGGGTTGCGCTTATAGCCCGGACGACTACGCGAACAGCTATCAACTCCGCGCGGAAGGCGGCGCCGCTCTGAAAGAAATCGACGGCGTTGAATGGCGCAAGGCTCCGGAAGACGAACACTCCGGAAACTTCGACGCGCGCAACAAGCTCGAATGGGTTACCGCGATCAAAGAGAACAACCCGGACCTCTGCTGGAGCAACTTCCCGAAATTCGCCGGCCCGCTCACCGAAACGATCCTTCTCGGCAACCTCGCCGTTTGGGCCGCTCCGAAAGCCGGCGAACGCGGCGAAACCATTAAGTGGGACGCCAAGAAACTCCGCGTTACCAACCTTGACGAACTCAAGACCCCCGGCGTCGCCGAACTCGTTCGTCCGGAATATCAAAACGGCTATGAAAAGATCGATTGGTCTTTCATTGACGAACAATAAGTCTTGAATTTGCGGTTTACCACCGCGTGATTCCCCAAAAGCGCGGCGCGTTCTTTCAACGCGTCGCGCTTCCTTTTTTGAACGCCTAGCGCCCTGTTTTCTAAATGCGTTACGAAATCT
Source organism: uncultured Planctomycetota bacterium (assembly GCA_900317365.1). Classification (GTDB taxonomy): domain Bacteria; phylum Planctomycetota; class Planctomycetia; order Pirellulales; family Thermoguttaceae; genus RUG369. The sequence continues at coordinate 16,888 of ONGM01000137.1, read as the reverse complement.
GAAGAAAAGTTTTTTGACTTGCTTGCAATTCGTTTTTCAACTCGGTAAAATTTCTCTTGCGATCGGTTGAGATTAAGCGAATTGTTTTGCTCAATTCGATTTTGAATCTCAATTTGAACGCTGTATTCTCCAATCAGTAGCGTCCCAACTTACGGAGCGTTCGAAAATGATTTGACGCATTATTGTAATTCTTTATCGAAGGAGAGCGCCATGGGAAAATCTTTCAAATCGTCGCTCGGCGCAAGAGGCTTTACTCTCGTCGAGCTTTTGGTCGTCATTGCGATCATCGGTCTTTTAATCGGATTATTACTCCCAGCGGTGCAGGCGGCGCGCGAAGCGGCGCGCAGAATGCAATGCACGAACAATTTCAAGCAACTTGGACTCGCGCTTCTGACGTATGCGGACGCGAATAACGACACGTTCCCGGCCGGAAGTTGCTATTTCCTCGGATTCGACCAAAACAAGGGCACGGTCGGTTGTCCTCTGAACGGCGGAATCGTTTTTCTTCTTCCATACTTTGAGCAACAGTCGCTCTACGCGGAATACGTGAAATGGGCGACGGATTCTCTGAAGGATCGTTCTCTGACGAGCGGGTACGGGGCGCCGTGGGATCTCGCGGCGGCGAATCGGGACAATTGGTACGGGCGCAAGATTAGCGTGCTGTGCTGTCCTTCCGACGGTTTGGCGGGAACGTTCGAAGCGGTAACGGGCTCGTCGGCGACGAACGTCTATTACAGCGCGGGGGACGGCATGTGGACGTTTGCGCGTCGCGCCGATCAGGAATGGACGAATCGTTCGGATATTGGACCGCGCGCGTTCTGGCAACGCGAAGTGTGGAAGAAAATGGCGTCGATAACGGACGGGACGTCGAATACGATCTCGCTTTCCGAAGGAGTCGTTCCGACGTCGCGGAGCACGAACGTGATTCGCCAAGGAGCGGTCGCGGCGTATCAGCCGCACGACGGCGAGGCGCGTCCGCAACTCTGTCTGAACAACGCGTACGGCGCGGATCGCACGACCGTTAAGAATCCTTGCTCGGCGTTATGGCGCGGACGCATTTGGTCGAACGGACGCGCGGCGGACGCGTGGTTTACTTGCACGCTGCCGCCGAACTCCGTGTCGTGCGTCGCAGGGTCCTACAATAGTAACGAATGGGGCAGTTTCGCTCCGACGAGCTATCATAGCGGCGGCGTGAACGTTTTGCGCGTCGACGGCTCCGTTACGTTCGTTTCCGACACGGTGAACACCGGCGATCTCTCGGCCGCGCAAGTTACTACCGGTCGGAGTCCTTACGGCGTTTGGGGCGCGATGGGATCGATTAACGGCGGCGAAACGGCGAGCCTGTAGCTAAGCGGAAACGGAGCGTGCAAATGAAAAATAATCGAACGCGTCGAATTGTGGCGCTGGCGCTTTTCGTCGCGACTTCTTGTTGCTTTTTGAGCTGTTCGAAGCCGCGTCCGGACGGACTGCCGCCTCTCGTTTCGTGCAAAATTACGGTGACGCAAGATTCGCAACCCCTTGCGGACGCGACCGTTTCTCTCTATAGCGACGACGTTCCCTGGGCGGTCGGCGGAACGACGGACGCGTCGGGCGTCGCCGTTATCTACACGCACGGTCAATACGCCGGGGCGCCGGAGGGGAATTACGTCGTTACGGTGACGAAGCAGGTCGTAGAGCAAGCGGAGGTGGCGTTGTCGCCGAGCGTTATGACGCAAGGCGGCAAGGCGTACGATTTGGTCGAAGAGCAGTACGGCTCGCGGGACAAATCTCCTTTAACCCTTGAGGTTTCCGGCAAGACGACGGAGAAGTTCGACGTCGGCGCGGCGGTGCGGAACGAGGTTAAGGCGATGTAACGCGACGTTGACGTCTCTAAACGCGTATAACGAATCAAATGAGTATGCGCGAGAATTTGATCCCGACGTTTCTTCAAACGTCGGGATTTTTTTCTTTGTGAATCTTATAAGACGCGGTTATATCGTCGTCGCGTCGCGCGAAGCCGCCAATATACGGGCGGCGACCGCGTTTACCAATTCCCCGTCCGAGACGTCGTCGAAACTTCCGGCCGCGCTTCAAAACGGCGTCTCCTTGCATATAATTAAGTTTCGGTTCTCGGAAATATCGTTGCGTTGTCGCCGTCTTAACGTCAACCAGCGCGTTTCACCGAGGGCGTTCGAGTTTTGTGTCGTCCTCGCTTTGCGAAAGCGAGAACTCTCACGGAATATATAGAAAGATCGGAGAAAATGGACAATAAAGCGATTTACAAAATTAGTTACGGACTCTTCGTTGTAACGGCGCGCTACGACGGTTTCGACAACGGCTGCATTGGCAACGTCTGCGTGCAAGTGGCGAACAATCCGACGCGCCTTGCGCTCTCGCTCAATAAACTCAATAAGACGTGCTGGATGGTTAAGGATTCCGGCGCGTTCAATCTTTCCGTTCTTTCGACGGACGCGACGTTCGACACGTTCAAACGCTTCGGATTCCAAAGCGGGACCGACGTCGACAAGTTCGCAGATTATCCGAAGCCGCGCGCGGAAAACGGCGTCGCGTACGTCGCCGAGCAGACGAACGCGCTCATTAGCGGCGAAGTCGTCGAATCGTACGATCTCGGTTCGCATATCCTCTTTATCGCCGAAATCACCGACGCGAAAGTCCTCTCCGACGCCCCGTCGATGACCTACGAATACTATCAGCAAAACGTTAAACCGCGACCGCAAGCCGCCGAAAAGAAGGGCAAAGGCTGGCGATGCAAAGTCTGCGGGTACGTCCATGAAGGCGACGATTTGCCCGCCGATTTTATCTGCCCGATCTGCAAGCACGGCGCCGAAGATTTTGAAAAGATCGAAGAATAGTCCGACCCCGGGACGGACTGCAACGAACGCGCGTCTTTACACCCCGTTAAAAGCCCCGTAAAGACGCGTTTCGTATCATTGCCATTTTTCGCCGAGTCGTTATAATAAAGAAACGTCCTTGAAAGCGCGTCTGCGTCGCTTCAATGGTAACTTGTTTGCGCTCCTTTGGGCGCGCGGTCTTTTTTGAGCCGAGGAGATTTCAACGTGGCCGACGACGATTTCGAACGACCGGACGACGATAATCAAAACAACGAAGAGCGCGACGACGCTTTCAATTCATCCGGAGGCGACCAAGACGAGTCCGAGTCGTCCGCCGCGTCTGATCGTCCACTGCGACCCCGAATGAACGCGAACGGGCAACTCGTCCTCCCCGACGGCTCGAAACTCGTTCAGTTGCCGATCGAAGACGAACTCAAGGGAAGCTATCTGACGTACGCGATGAGCGTCATTATTAGTCGCGCCATCCCCGACGTACGCGACGGTCTCAAGCCGTCCCAGCGTCGTATTCTCGTCGCGATGAACGACCTCGGAATCGGACCGCACTCGCAACGCGTTAAGTGCGCAAAGATTTCCGGCGACGCCTCCGGTAATTATCACCCGCACGGCGAAGCGATTATCTATCCGACCCTCGTACGAATGGCGCAAGATTGGAATATGCGCCATGTTCTCGTCGACAAGCAGGGGAACTTCGGGTCGATCGCCGGATTGCCGCCGGCGGCTATGCGTTATACGGAAGCGCGGCTCTCCGGGTTCGCCATGGCGATGCTCGAAGATCTCAACCTCGACACGGTCGACTTCGTTCCGACGTACGACGAAACGCGTATGGAACCGACCGTGTTGCCCTCGAAAGCGCCGAACCTGCTCGTCAACGGCGCCAACGGTATCGCGGTCGGTATGTCCACGAATATTCCGCCGCACAACCTCGGCGAAATCTGCGACGCCGCCGTCGAATTGATCGATAATCCGGACGCCACCGTCTTTGATCTGCTGCGAATCTGCCCCGGTCCCGACTTTCCGACCGGCGGCATTATTTGCGGGGCGCGCGGAATTCGACGCGGTTACTTGACCGGGCGCGGCTCCATGGTCGTGCGCGCTCGCGCGAGAATCGAAGAGAATGGAAAACGTCACCGCATCGTGATTACGGAGATCCCGTATCAACAGGCGCGCGACCGCATCGAAGAGAAAATCGCGGAAACGATCAACGACGGCAAGGTCGTCGGCGTCTCGTCGATTCGCAACGAGTCCGACCTCAAAGAGCCGGTTCGACTTGTCCTCGATCTCAAAAAGGACGCCGATCCGCACGTCGTTCTCAATCAGCTTTATTCTTTCACGCCCTTGCAGACGTCGTTGCCGATTATTCTTCTCGCGCTCGTCGACGGCAAGCCGCGCGTCATGACCTTTAAGGAACTCATCGTCGAGTTCCTGCGCCATCGCAAGACCGTTATTCGACGACGCACGACCTTCCTGCTCAATAAGGCGATCAAACGTCTGCACACCGTCGAAGGCTTGATGATCGCGCACGCCAATATCGACGAAGTGATTCGCGTGATTCGCACCTCCCGCGATCAGGCGGAGGCGAAACAACGCTTAATGACGATCGAATGTCCCGCCGCGATGTTGCAACGCGCGCTCGGCGCCGGTTTCGAGTCGTTCCAGCAGACGCGCGGCGTGAAAGAGTTCTATACGTTGACGCCGGTTCAGGCGGACGCGATTCTCCGCATGACCCTGGGGCAGTTGGTCAATTTGGAGCAGGAGAAGCTCGGAAACGAATACAACAGCCTTCTCGACGAAATCGCGGAATACCGTCGCATTCTCTCCGACGAGGCGAACATTCTCGCGATCGTTCGCGAAGATCTGCTCGACGTTAAGAAGAAGTTCGCCAACCCGCGCCGCACGGAAATCGTTCAAGAAGAAATCGAAAGCGTCGACGACGAAGATCTCATTAACGAAGAGACGATGGTCGTTTCGATGACGACGAACGGATACGTCAAACGAACGGCGCTCGAAGAATATAAGGCGCAACGGCGCGGCGGAAAAGGCGTCAAAGGCGCCAAGGTCGACGAAGAAGACCCGGTGCGCCGACTGTTCGTCGCAAGCACGCACGATTACCTGCTCTTCTTTACGAGCAAAGGGAAGGTCTACTGGCAGAAAGTTTACCGTTTGCCGTACGCGGCGCGCGACGGAAAAGGGCGCAACCTCGTCAATCTTCTCGCGCTCTCTAAGGACGAATCGATCGCGAACTGTCTCGTGATCCGCGATTTCAATCAGCCGGGCGCGTACCTGTTCATGGCGACGCGAGACGGCGTGGTTAAGAAGACGCCCCTTTCGGCGTTTAGTCGTCCGAAGAAGAACGGGCTGATCGCGATTCGACTTCGCGGCGGACTCGATCCTGCGGCGGAAGGGCAAGAGGACGACCAACGCGACGAGATTCTCGACGCGAACGCGGACGCCCAGCTCGATAGTTCGGCGGACGTCGGAGAACGCGACGAGGTCGTCGGCGCCGACGTCTGTCGCGAAGGGGACGAAATCTTCCTTGCGACGGCAGGGGGTATGGTCATTCGTTTCCGCCAGTCGGACGTTCGGGCGATGGGTCGCACAGCGGCGGGCGTGCGCGGTATTCGTCTCAAGGAGGACGACGTGGTCGTCGGTATGACGATCGCGCAGGAAGACGCGTACATTCTCTCGATAAGCGAGCGCGGGTACGGCAAGCGCACGTTGATCGGTCCGAATTCGCCGGCGACGTCGGGAGACGATCAAGAGGTCGACGCTTACGAGGAAGAGTCGGTCGAGGACGGAACTGAACAAGACGAATCGACGTCGAAAGTAACGTACCGCGCGATCCGTCGCGGCGGTCAAGGCGTTCGCGATATGAAGACGGCGGGTCGCAACGGTCGCGTCGTCGACGTTTTGCGCGTGGAAGACGGGGACGAAATCATGACGATCACGGCGGCGGGTAAGATCCAGCGCGCGAGCGTCGACGATATTCGCGTAACCGGTCGCAACGCTCAAGGCGTTCGCGTTATGAACGTTGACAAAGACGACGTTGTGGTCGCGGTCAATCGTATTCCGCGCGAAGAGGTCGTTTCTGCGACGGAAAAGACGACGATCGGCGTCGAAGTCGCGCGCGTCGACTCCGAGCCGGAAGATCAGACTTCGAACGACGGCTTCGACTACGACGAAGACGCGGACGGCGCGGAAGACTAACACGAACTTTCAAACGCGTCGAATTGCGAAGCGTTCGCGATTCGACGCGCGGCATTATATCATAGCTCATTCTCGCGGAAGTCGCGTCAGCGCGGCGACCGCGTCGTAAAGGCGCATACCATGAGTCTTTGGAAAATCGCTTGGAAAAGTATTCAACATCGCGCGATCGCGTCGACGCTCACCGCGTTTTCGATGGCGGTCGGCGTCGCTCTGGTCGTTACCGTGCTCGTGATTAACGGCGTCGTCGGCAAGTCCTTTCAACAGGGCGCGCAAGGCTACGACCTCATCGTCGGCGCGAAAGGCAGCAAACTCCAGCTCGTTTTAAGCTCCGTCTTCTATAATCAAGACCCGGTCGGTCTGATTCCTTACGAATATTACGATCTCATGCGATCTTCGCGGTATTCTGCGGAAGTCAAGACGGCGATTCCGATCGCGCGCGGGGACAACTATCAAGGCGCGCCGGTCGTCGCGACGACGCCGGAGTATTTCAAGTCGGTAACGAAATCGGACGGCAAGCCGTACACGTTGCAAAAGGGCGAGTTCTTTAAGAACGTCGATTTCTTTGGCGCGGTCGTCGGATACAACGTCGCGAAGAAGAATAAGTTGCAGATTGGAGACGAAATTCGCTTCGGGCACACGTCGTCGCAACGGGACGACGATTTGCACGAGCCGTTCCGCGTCGTCGGCATTCTTGATCACACCGGCAGTCCGAACGACCGCGCCGTTTTCGTCAATTTGGAAGGCTTTTACAAGCAGCACGAAGAAGCGACGACCTCGGAATCTGTCGATTACTCGTTGCGCGAAGAAGAACTTGCGCGGAAACGCGCGGAGCTTGGTCTCGAAGAGATTAAAGTCGGGGACGAGGACGGCGAACAGGCGGACGGCGAACAGGCGGACGGCGAACACGCGGACGGAGAGCATGGCGAAGAACATGGTCACGACCACGATCATGCGCGTCGTCTGACCGCGATCCTGATCATCACGAAGGACGTCGAGGTCGCCGTCGCCGCGACGCGCGAGCAGGTCGACGCCGTTACGACCATGCCGGGAGTCGAAGTCGCCGAAAGCGAACTCGTTACTCCGGATCGTCGCCAGGTCGTCGACACGGCGGTTACGGCGTTGCCGGCGAAGATCGAAGGCGAGCTTCTTGAAGCGCAAGCGGTCGCGCCGGTTCAAGAAATCTCCGCGTTCTTCCAAGACGTCATCGGCAATATTCAGAGCGTCTTGATTATCTTTGCGATTCAGGTCGTCATCGTCGCGGGAATCGGCATGATGGTCAGTATTTACAACTCGATGAACGAACGACGTCAGGAGATCGCGATCATGCGCGCGTTGGGAGCGCGACGCTCGACCGTTATGGCGATTATTCTTTTCGAGTCGATTCTTCTTTCTCTTGGCGGCGGCGCGTTCGGCGCGCTGATCGGGCACCTCGTCATCGGCGCGGTCTCGCCGCTGATCATGTCCTATTCGAACGTCATGGTTCGACCGTGGGACTTCCAGCTCGTCGAACTCATTCTTGTCCCGGGACTTGTGGCGCTCGCGTCCGTCGTCGGATACTTGCCGGCGGTCGTCGCGTATCGCACCGACGTCGCGCAGTCGTTGCAGTCGTAACGCGGCGCGCGAACTCGCGCTCTTAAGATGGAGAACGAAACACGATGAAGAGAATCTTTGACGACGCGCTCAAAGGCGCGTACAACGATATTGACGTCGCGCAAAATACGGAAGAGACCGTCGACTATAAGCAGGTCGCAACGCTCAGCGTCGGCGCGCTTGTCGCCGCCGTCTTCGGGATACTCGGGTTCTTCTGGACCCCGTTTATCGCGGCGTCCCTAATCGGCTTAACGCTCGGTATTCTTGCGTATCGCAAGATTTTGCGCGCGCCCGACGAAATCACCGGAGGAAAATTTGCGATCATAGCGATCGTCGCGAGCGCCGTTCTCGCGGTTTCCTCGACCTGTTGGAGAACCTATACGTACTTTAACTCGGCGCCTCCGGGATACGTCATTGTTCCGTTCGATTCGATGGCGCTCACGAAAGAGGGGGAAATCGACCCGAAGATTCTTGAACTCGACGGGCGCAAAGTCTATATCGAAGGGTTCATGTACCCGACGAAACAGCACGCCGGCATCGAGAATTTCACGCTCGTTCGCACCGTCGGACACTGCCAATATTGCTCGCCGGGTCAGAACCCTGCGGACATGATCGCGGTGCAGATGGAGCGCGGACATACCGTGAAATATCGCGCGAACAAAAGCGTCGCGGTCGGCGGTATTCTCTACGTCGATCCCAACTGGCGCAGCGAGCAAGGCGCGATTCCTTACTCCATGAAAGCGAACGTCTTCCACTAATCGACGCGCCGTCTGATCGCCCGATCGCCGTCGCGTAAGCCGGCGCGCGAGTCGACGCGTCCGGCGAGAAGTCGCGAATCAACGCGCTTTCTCTCAAAAGAGAGGAGCGCGTTTTTTCGTCGGGTCGTCCTTGTCGGAATTTTGCGCGCGCTGTACAATGGGGCGCGATTTGCACACGACGCCGCGTCGAACGCGCGGACGACAACGTTTTATTTTTTGCGAGGATGAAATGGCTTACGAAGTTACGTTAATTACCGGCGACGGAACGGGTCCCGAACTTGCGGAAGCGGCGCGCAAATGCGTCGACGCCACCGGCGTTAAAATCAACTGGGACGTTCAAGAAGCGGGCGTCGACGTCATGGAACGAACCGGCAATCCGCTTCCGGACGCCGTTCTGGAAAGCGTGCGCCGAACTCGCGTCGCACTCAAAGCGCCGATCACAACCCCTGTCGGAACCGGTTTCAGAAGCATTAACGTTCACCTTCGCCAAGAGCTCGATCTTTTCGCGTGCGTTCGTCCGTGCAAATACTATCCCGGCGTTCGCTCATTCTTCAGCTCCGTTCCCGTCGACCTCGTGATCTTCCGCGAAAATACCGAAGACCTATACGCCGGTATTGAATTTGAAAAAGGCGCCGAGAACACGAAAGAGATCATCGCCGAGATCAACCGTCTCGCGCCTGGTCGAAAAATCGCCACCGGCGACGACGAAACCGGCGTCTCCATTAAACCGATCAGCGTCTCCCGCTCCGACAGACTCGTTCGCGCCGCCTTCAATTACGCCCGCGAAAACGGTCGCAAAAAGGTTACCGCCGTCCATAAAGCGAACATCATGAAATATTCCGACGGACTCTGGCTCGAAACCGCCCGCGAAGTCGCAAAAGACTTCCCCGAAATCGAGTTTGAAGATCGTATCGTCGACAATATGTGCATGCAACTCGTTCAAAAGCCGGAACTCTACGACGTCGTCGCCTTGCCGAACCTGTACGGCGATATTCTGAGCGACCTCTGCGCCGGCCTCGTCGGCGGGCTTGGCGTTGCGCCGGGCGCCAATATCGGCTACAACGGCGCCGTCTTCGAAGCCACGCACGGAAGCGCTCCGAAGTACAAGGGGCTTAATAAAGTCAATCCGGTCGCGCTCATTCTGTCCGGCGTTCTCATGCTCCGTCATCTGAAAGAGCAAGACGCGGCGAATCGACTGGAAAACGCCGTCGCCGAAGTCATTCGCGAAGGCAAGAGCGTTACCTACGATCTCAAGCCGAATCGGGACGATCCCACCGCCGTCGGAACGCAAGAAATGGCGGAAGCGATCTGCGAAAAACTGCGCTAATTTCAGAAAATCGGCGGCGACTCCTCGCCTCCGAATCGCCATAGCGCGGGTATGAGTTAAAGCGTTCGATTTTGGTCGAACGCTTTTTTATTGGAAAGGCGATCGATACTTTTTTTGTTTTGCGTAGGTATAATGGGGAAAGACGGTCGCGCGTTCTCGCCATTGAAACGCGCCGCGTTGATTTTTACGAACACAAAACAAGGAGAACGAACGATGAGCTTTTGCCCGAAATGCGGCGCGTTAAACGACGACGGCGCGATGTTTTGCGTCCGTTGCGGCGCCGCGATTGAGACCGACGCCGTCGCTCGCGGATACGAAACGGCGCGCCAAGCCGCCAACCCGTATCAAGTCGGCGCCGATACGCAAACGGTCGGATACGACGTTTCCGGCGACGCTCCGGAGATCCCTTCCAACGCGTTTCGCGCGTTCATAATCTGCATGAAGAAATACGCGAACGCGAAAGGACGCGCAAGTCGTTCGGAAATCTGGGGCTTCTGGCTCGTGCAATATGTCGCTGGAATACTGACGACTGGGTGGACTCTCTATTCAATTCGTACGAACGGACCGTTGATGATTTCGGCGTTGAGAACGACGTCTTGGATCGGTTTGGCGCTCAGCTTCATTCTTTTCCTACCGAACGTTTGCGTTTTTATTCGTCGCTTGCACGACGTCGGGATGAGCGGGTGGTTCGCGCTGATACGATTTGCGCCACAAGTTTTCGTCGGCGCGTATAATATGTTCTTCTTTACCGGCAACATGGAGTCAAGTCGCCGAACCGTCCTTCTGGGGATTTCCCTCGTCGGCGGACTCTTTTGGCTCGTAATCTCGTTGATTCCGAGTTCCAAACAGGCGAATAAATACGGACTTCCGCCGCAGCGGCGAAGGCGTTAGAAGGCTGCGTTCGTTCCTAGCTCTCTTTCTCTTTATAGCGAATAATAGCGATCTTTCATTTGCGCGTCCTGTTTTTACCGTTTCAAGCCGATTGAACCGTTTGTCGACGGTTGATTTTTTGATAAATTCGGTTAAAATGAAACTCCTGTTTTGGATTTTGCAACCGCGATAGGAGAACTCATGCGTAAACGACCGATCATTCAATATGAAGAGCCGCCGAAGTCCAGATTTTGTCCGTTATGCGGGACGGAGAATCCCGGCGCGTCGAAGAAATGTTCGCGCTGCGGAACGACGCTGACGCCGACGAAGGGCGCCGCGTTCGGCGTTGGAGACGACGCCGGGCTGAGTCAGATTTCCTACGCGGCGGAACCGAATCCGCTTGAAGGCGGCGGAAAGAGACGCTCGCGCAAGCGTTCGAAAGGCGGCGGAAAAGCTCGAACCGGACGCGGGGGAGACGCGCCGGAGTTGAATCCGATCGAAGCGTTTATGTCGTGCATGTCGAAGTACGGCGACACGAACGGACGAGCGAGTCGATCCGAGTATTGGTGGTTTCAATTCGACGTCCTTATTGTTTCGATCGTATGGATGTTTGTGGCGATGTTTGTCTGCGGCGTTTGCGGATTGTTGGATACAGATCCGTCGAACCCAGACGCCACGCCACTGGCGATTCCGATCGTCATACTTTCGCCAGGAGCGTTCTTCTTTCTACCGCAATTAGCGGTGTTCATTCGCCGTATTCACGATCGCGGAGAAAGCGGCGCGATGTTTTTCCTTCTTTTCATACCGTTCGTTGGACAGATGTATTACTTTGTGGTAACGTTGCTCGCCGGTCAAAGAGGCCCCAACGATTACGACAATTAGCGCGCGTTGATCCGCGCCTTCTAACGACGTTCGCGCGCGTTTGAGACGTCGCCGTTCAAAGCGTTCGATTTCGGTCGAACGCTTTTTTATTTCTTCTGGTATCGCCGTAGCGAAATTTCTTGTTTTCTTGTATTCTTTCAGATAGAATAATTTTCGGTCGTTGGGTCGCTTGCGAGGCAAATAGGCTCGGCGTTGATTCCAAACGTGAAATCATAGGAGAGAATGAAATGAGTTTTTGTCCAAAATGCGGCGCGCAAAATGTGGAAGGCGCCGCGTTCTGCGCGCAATGCGGAACCCCGATACAAGGCGGCGCCGCGCCGCAGTTCGACGCTGAGACCAACTCTGCGGCGAATCCGTTCCAGGTCGGTTCCCAAACGCAGACGGTCGGATACGATATTACCGGCGAAGCGCCGGAGGTTCCGAATCCGTTCCGCGCCTTTGTGATCTGCATGAAGAAATACGCCGACGCCAAGGGACGCGCCGGACGCGCGGAGTACTTCGGGTTCTTCTTAATTACCTTCCTCGTCACGCTCGCCGTTTCCCTTGCGTTTATTTTACCCGCCGCGCTAAACGACGGCGACGTCGAGGCGTCGGCCTATCCTGCCGGGATTGTTATACTCTTTTTGTCTATCTCTGTTGCTGTTCCGGGCTGGTGCGTTACGATTCGTCGTTGCCATGACCTTGGATATAGCGGTTGGCTTTCCTTATTGTGCCTGGTTTCAGTTATTCGCGGTATCTTTATGATTCTTCTTATCTGCCTTCGCGGTCAACCGTACCCGAACAAATACGGGCTACAGCCGCAAAGAAGAAGATAATCGTCGCCAACGGCGTCGCCGTCGTCTTTGTTCCGGAACGACGCCTATTGACCTGCATAAAAAACGTTCGATTTCGATCGGGCGTTTTTTTTTTGTTTAGACGCCGCGCGCCTTGCATTTCTTTCTTCTTTCCGATAAGATAAACGTCGACGTCGCGTCGGTTGCGATCGAATGATTTTCAGACGTCGATTCCTAAATCGTCTTTTTAAGAGAGAATATCATGAGCTATTGTCCGAAATGCGGCGCGTCGATTCAGGAAGGCGCGGCGTTTTGCAATCAGTGTGGATCGGCTGTTCAATGCGGGGTCGCTCCCCAATACGGCGCGGCGCCCGAGTTCGCGGCGAATCCGTATCAGGTCGGTTCCGATGCGCAAGCGGTCGGATTCGATATTGCCGACGACGCGCCGGAGGTTCCGAATCCGTTCCGCGCATTTGTTATCTGCATGAAGAAATACGCCGACGCCAAGGGACGCGCCGGTCGCGCGGAATACTTTGGATATATCCTTGTATACACCCTCCTTGCTTATGCGGTGGGGGTTATCATTGGTTTGGTTTGCGAAGTAGCAAAAGTGAACTCAATCTACGCCATGCAAGTTGGAAGTCTCATCGGATTGGCGATAGGTCTTTGTTTTGTCGTACCCGCATGGTGTCTTCTTATCCGACGGCTCCACGACCTTGGCATTAGCGGCTGGTTTTCCATTGTCAATCTTGTCTCGACCTCGTCTTCGGTCTTACAGCTTCTTTTAATTTGGCGTATGATCGACCGTATTGAAACTTTAGAACTTATATACCGAATTAACAGTATTTTGGGAATTGTTTCTATTATTCTTACGCTTGTTTTCATCTCCGTTCCCGGATCGCGCCGCCCGAACAAGTACGGGCTTCCCCCGCAACGCCGCGCTAAGTAACCAGCGTCTGAAAAGCAGAAAGATAACAAGATAATGCAATAGAGAAAAGCCCGCGCGCAGACTTTGAGAGAGTCGGCGCGCGGGCTTTTTATTACATATGAGCCGAAACGACGCTTGGTATAGAAACGTCGTTCCGGCTAAGGGGAATGGAAGTTTGCGAAATGCCTGCGAAAGTAGCGCGGCGAGCGCGCGGCGTTATTCTTCGTCGTCTTTATCGTCTTCGTCGTCTTCGTAGTCGGGTCGAATGTCGGCGAGAGCCTCGGCGTTGAGCGTCATTCTGTCCTCGAGGTCCATTTCCACCATATATCGCATCTCGGCGTTGCCGCGACTGACGGACTGAAAGACCCTGTCGACGCCTCTCTTTGAAGCCGAGAACTCTCTCGCCATTCTTTTGTCGACGCCGAGATCCTCGCTGATCTTTTCAACGTCGATATTCGCGCCGATGAAGGTGAAGACCCAGGAGTATTTTTCTTTTTGCTCCTTGATCATCTTGCGGATCGTAACCCAGTCGTACTCCTTGCTGGCGTTTTCGTAACCGTCGGTAATAATGGTTACGGAAACGAGACCGGGGCGCTCCGGTTCCGGGGTCGCGGCGAGCTTTTGACCGACGGTAACGAGAGTTTTGGCGATCGCGTCGAGCATTGCGGTCGTACCGCACGGGGAGTATTCTTTGGTCGTGAGCTCGGGGATGGAATCGACGTTCGCGCGGTCGTGCAGGAGAATATAGCGGTCGTCGAAGAGAACCGTCGTAACGTTCGCGCGAAGAGCCGGATTATCGCGACCAAGTTGCTTTTGTTCGTTGAGAAGGGTGTTGTAGCCTCCGATCGTATCGGCGGTAAGATGACACATTGAGCCGCTCATGTCGAGAATGTAGACCAATTCCGTGAGGTTCTTGTCCATTTGGGTTCTCCTTTCGAGGCCGTATTTTGCATTAGCTAGACGCGAGTGGATAAGCGCGACAAAGCGCTTCCGCGAAGAATTGCGCCTGTCGTCGATTAGTTATGCCGCAAATCCGGGCGTCTAAAAACGAACTTTCTACCCGAAAAAATATAATGAAACGCCGATTTATGAGTCGTCTGAAATTCAAAACGCAAAGCAAACGCTCTTTGAGCGAGTCGACTAAACGCAACTATCCAAACGGTTGAATCAAAAAAGGACGTCTCTGTGTGGAAATATCGTCCTTACGCGAATAATATCATATTTCCGCGAGACGTCAATAAAAAACATGGAAAAATATAAAAGATATTCAAAAAAAGAAATTCTAAAAAATGTATAAATTTAGAACTTAAAAGCGGGAGCGTTGAGACGCGAAAGCTTTGACGGTAAGGCGTCTTGACAAATCAGAATGTTAGTTTAAACTAACAATACGCTGTTGAGGCGTTCGCAACGCGTCGCCTCCTAATCGTGCGGCGTTTTACCGTTGTTTTACAAGGAATGAAACGGCGTCGTGTTTCGACGTCTATTTTGACTTCCCGCAGTCCTTGGTCGCGTGAAGTCACGAGGTTGGCTTGTGCGAACAATCAGTTATATTCATCGTTATCTCGGCTGGATTTCCGGCGCGATCGTTGCGATTCTCTGCGCGACCGGGCTGATTCTTCTGTTGCAACCTGATATTGAACGCGTCGTCGAGCCGGAACGCTTTCGACTTCCGGAGAGCGCGCAAATCGACGCGCCGATCGATCTCGACTCCGCGCTCGAGAATTTCACACGCCGCGAGACGGAATCCTTTGACGATCCAACGACGATCGCCGTGTCCCGTCTCTATCTTCCGAACTCGCCGAAGCGACCGTTGCGCGCTATCGTCGAGGCGCGCAACGCCAAAACGAACTGGACCTATCTCGCGTACTTCGATCCCCACGCCGGCGAAGGAGTCGCATACGGTCCGAGTAAAACGATCGATTTCTTCAAGACGGTTCGCCGTCTTCACACGAGTTTGTGTATTCAGCCGCGCAACGTCGGGCGACAAATCGTCGGCTGGGCGACCGTCCTCTTTATCTTTACGCTTCTAACGGGACTCGTTCGGTGGTTTCCGCGCCGTTGGACGAAGACGTCGACGAAGGCGGCGTTCGTCTCTTCTTTTAAACATGGCGCGTTTCGCGCGATCTACGACGTTCATAAAGTCTGGGGATTCTATGCGACCGCCGTCTTACTACTTCTGGCGCTGACCGGCGTCTGGATTTCCTTCCCCGGCGCGCGCGACGCCTTCGACAAGGCGATCCGCTACGACAAAGCCGCCTACGTCGCCCCGACTTTCGACGTTGCGCCCGACAAGGCAGGCGAGGCGGGCGAGGTAGGCGAGGCGACGCTGCAGGCGATCCTCGACGGTCAGAACGCGAAGACCCCGGGCGTCGATTACGACGTCTTCTTCAACCCCAAGGCGGCGACCGTCGTCTTCTCGCGCAACGGCGGGTTCTGCGTCCCGACCCGGTACTACTGGAATCGGCGGACCGGCGACTTCCTCGGCGAGGAGGCGTATGGCGATTTACCCTTCGGACACAAGATTCGACGCGTAATCATGCCGATCCATAAAGGCGTCTTCTGGGGAGACGTTACCCGCGTAATTTTCGCGCTCGGCTGCCTCGTCGGCGTGATCGCGGCGGTTACGGGATACTGGCTCACATTGAAAAGATGGGATCGGGAAGAGAAAAGCGCAAAAAGATCTGTTGTTGAAAATAACAATTTTGACGATAGTGAAGACAAGGCTCCGTCAGAGAAAGACGTCAGGGAATAATCGGAATTAAGGCGAGACGAGAATGAGGCGAGGAATGATCAGGCGACTTGCGACCGCGACGGCGGCGCGCTGGGCGACGGCGATATGCGCGTTCGTCTGCGCGATTGCGCCGGCGTTCTCGTATTGCGTCTGCTCCGGACGCGTTAGCCTCGCCTCCTCGGATCGTCCCCGTTGCCCCGACTGCGAAGCCGCGCGAAATGCCGAAGCCTCCTCTTGTTGCGGGACGAAGCCTGCGAATAAGGCGGAGCCTGTCAAGGCGTGTTGTCGCCGCCGCGCTCAGACGAACGACGGCGCGGATTCGAAGCGCCCGACGCGCGACCGGCGCGGCGCGTGCTGCGTTCGATTCGCCAAGAGCGTCTTCTGGAACGACGCGCGGACGATTCAGATCGAGCGTCCGACCTTCCTGTATTTTCTGCCGATCTCGTCGGTGGCGTTAAACGATTTGACGTCCCGCGCCGTCGACCTTTGTCGATCGGGACGCGAACTCATTCGCGGCGGACCGCCGTTGTTTATTCTTTTGCTTGTCCTACGGAATTGATTGATTCTTTGCTTTAACGCAACTCCTTTAACAAAAGAATAAACGTACGTAGACTCGCGACCGATGAACGTCGCGGTCAATTTCAAGGATAATGATCATGTTGAAAAAATCGATTCTGATTCTCGGAGTCGTCGCCCTCTGTGCAACCGTCGTCTCCGCCTTCGCCGCCTTTGATTCCCAAGATCAATGCGACAATTCCTGCAACGCCTCCTGCGCCGCTAAGTGCGAATCCGCCTGCAACGCCTCTTGCGCCGCTAAGTGCGAATCCGCCTGCGAAGCCTCCTGCGCCGCGAAATGCGAATCCGCCTGCGAAGCCTCCTGCGCCGCGAAATGCGAATCCGCCTGCGAAGCGAAAAAAGCCGATTGCAAATGTGAAAAGTCCTGCAAGTGCGGAGACGAATGCAAATGCGATCC
>ONGM01000134.1 GCA_900317365.1 uncultured Planctomycetota bacterium | reverse complement strand
TGGTGCGTCGATCATGGAACGTATCTTTGCGGCCACCCGGAATCTTCCTCCGACGTCGGCGTCTTGCGCAAATTTCAAATACCGGGCCAAGATATTGTCTGGCGATATATCGAACCGGGCGCGAAAGCGTTCGATCCCAAGCATTCCATGATGGCGAAAGTCGCCTCGAGCGCGATGATCCATAACGGCGCGCGACGCAACCTGAACGAGATTTTCGGCGCTTATGGGCACGAACTCACCTTCGACGAGATGGTTTGGCTCATTAACTGGTGCGTTGTTCGCGGGCAAAATATGTTTGTGCCGCACGCCTTCTATTATTCACTGCGCGGTCCGCGACTTGAGGAGCGTCCGCCGGACGTCGGACCGAACTCGCCTTTCTGGAACGACTACGCGCGATTCGCAAACTATATCGCCCGCCTTTGCTGGCTGAACGCCGATTCGACGTGCGTCGCTCCGACCGCCATGCTCGTCGACTCCGATTTCGCGACGACCTGGGCGACGCGCTCCTTGATGCGCGCGCAACTCGATTTCAACTATCTCGAGTTCCGCTCGCTCGCGGAGTCGCGCGTCGACTCGAACGGCGTCGAAATTCGCGACGCGCGGTATCGAACGCTGCTCCTACCCCCTGGCGCGAATCCGACGAAAGAGGCGCTTGAGACGCTCGCGCCTGCGATCGCCGCCGGTCGACTCGTGAGACTCTCCGAAGCCGCCGCAAAGGTTGACGGCGCCAGAACCGCTCAAAACGACGACGAAGCGCTCGCGATCGTCCGCGAACTCTCCGGCGTCGACGTCAAGATCGCCGCTCCGGGTCTGCGCGCGCGACACGTCGTCAAGGACGGCGTCGATTTCTACCTGCTCGCGAACGAAGAGGAGGAGTCGATCGCCGCCCCGATCGAGTTCGCCGCCGACGACGGGTCGAGAAAGGCTGAAAGGTGGAATCCTTGGACCGGCGAGCGCGCGGAACTCGCGCGCGAGAAGGGGGATCGCGTCTTCACGCTCGAACTGGCGCCGCGACAGACGACGATCTTCGCTTTCTTCTAACGATCGTCGCGCGAGGTCGGCGCGAGGTCGGCGCCCCTTTCAAAAAACGCGCGAAGACGGAAAATATTCCTATCGCGCCGCCGCGCGAGGATACGGAGTTGGAAATGCGTTTAGAGGAAATGATTCGTCTTGAAAATGTGAGTTTTTCGTACGGAGTCGACGTCGAGCCGGCGTTGCGCGACGTGTCGCTGTCGTTGCCGCGCGGCGCTTCCGCGGCGATTATCGGGCCGAACGGCGGCGGAAAGTCGACTCTCATGAAGCTCATTCTCGGAATGTTGTCGCCGACTGTCGGAACGGTCGAACTTTTCGGCGACGCGCCGGAGAAAACGCGCTATCGGGTAGGTTACGCGCCGCAACAGGCGCGGGTCGATTTTCACTTTCCGATCACGGTTCTCGACGTAACGCTCGCCGGTCGTTTCGGCGCCGGGCGTCGCGCCGGCTCGAGCGGGTTCTTTCCGCGATTTCGACAAGCGGACAAAGAGATCGCGTTGGACGCCCTTGAAAGAATGGGAATCGCGGATCTGCGTCGGAGATCCTTTGGGGATCTTTCCGGCGGTCAACGTCAGCGCGTCTTAATCGCGCGCGCGCTCTGCGCGGAACCGGAGCTTCTCGTTCTCGACGAGCCGACGAACAATCTTGACCCGGCGAGTATGAACCAGTTTTACGAGCTCCTCAAGAGCCTTGGAGCGAAGACGGCGATTCTCATGGCGACTCACGACGTAGGCGTCGTTCCCGACGTCTTTCAGAGCGTCGTCTGCGTCAACCAAACGGCGGTAACGCATCCGACCGCGAATTTGACCGGCGAACTCGTGCGCGACCTCTATCACAATCCCGATATGCGCCTCGTTCGACACGATCTTCACTGCTGTTCCGAATGCGAGCACACCCACGTGGAGCATTGATCCGCAGGGCGTTTCGTCGCGCGAAGGATAAGAGGCGTTCGCGCCCCCTTTGGCGCGACTCAAAGCGCGGTATAATATCGAGGTCAGAGTCGCGTCGGACGTGGAGTCGGACGCGCGCATTCAGAAAGGTTGAAGGTTGACTTCATGACGACAAAACCCGCTTATAAAGTTGCGGACATGGCGCTCGCCGATTGGGGACGCAAGGAGATTATGCTCGCGGAAAACGAGATGCCCGGACTCATGGCGTTGCGCGAGAAGTACGGTTCGACGAAGCCGCTTCGCGGCGCTCGAATCGGCGGCAGTCTTCACATGACGATTCAGACCGCCGTTTTGATCGAGACGTTGCGAGCGCTCGGCGCCGAGGTTTCCTGGGCGAGCTGCAATAAGTTTTCGACGCAGGATCACGCGGCGGCGGCGATCGCGGCGACCGGCGTTCCCGTCTACGCGTGGAAAGGCGAAACGGACGAAGAATACGACTGGTGCATCCGCCAAACGCTCGTCTTTCCGGACGGTCAGCCTCTCAATATGATTCTCGACGACGGCGGCGATTTAACGGCGGAGATCCACAAGCCGGAAAACGCGGCGCTCGCGTCGGGCGTTCGCGGCATAACGGAAGAGACGACGACCGGCGTTCATCGACTCTATCAAATGTGCGCGCGCGGCGAATTGAAGATTCCCGCGATCAACGTGAACGACAGCGTGACGAAGAGCAAGTTCGATAATCTGTACGGATGCCGCGAATCGTTGGCGGACGGTATTAAGAGGGCGACCGACGTCATGGTCGCGGGCAAAGTCGTTGTGATCGCCGGTTACGGGGACGTCGGAAAAGGTTGCGCGCATTCGATGAGATCGTACGGCGCGCGCGTGCTCATAACGGAGATCGACCCGATTTGCGCGCTTCAGGCGGCGATGGAAGGCTTCGAGGTCACGACGATGGACGACGCGGCGGAACGCGGAATGATCTTCGTGACGACGACCGGATGCTGCGATATTATCTTTGCGGAACAAATGTCGCGTATGCGGAACGACGCGATCGTCTGCAATATTGGGCACTTCGATTGCGAAATCGACGTCGCCGGACTCGAAGCGTACCCGGGAATCGTTAAAACTCAAATCAAGCCGCTCGTCGATCGTTACACGTTCCCGAACGGTAATTCGATCATTCTCCTTGCGGAAGGTCGACTCGTCAATCTCGGTTGCGCGACGGGACATCCGTCCTTCGTTATGTCGAACTCCTTTACGAATCAGGTTCTCGCGCAGATCGCGCTCTGGACGGAACCGGAGAAATATCCTCTCGGCGTTTATATGCTGCCGAAGAAACTCGACGAAGAGGTCGCGCGACTCCATTTGGAGAAGCTCGGCGTAAAATTGACAAAACTTACGGAGAAGCAAGCGGCCTACCTCGGCGTTCCCGTCGAAGGCCCCTTTAAACCCGAATTTTATCGATATTGATCGCTATCGTATAGACCGTAACAACTTTGATCGTAACAGCGCGACGACCTTTGCGCGATCGATCGACCCGTTTTCACTTTGAGTTCGCGTTATATGCCCGAACTATGCGCGAACGACATTTATTCCTTGGAGTTTACCGTGCCTAATATCCAACCGTTTCAAGGTCTGCGTTATAATCTCGCTCAAATCGGGTCGTTAAGCGACGTTGTCGCCCCGCCTTACGACGTCATCAGTCCGGAACAGCAAGACGCGTTGTACGCCAAGCACCCGAACAACGTCGTGCGACTCATTCTCAATAAGATGAATCCGGACGACGACGAACAGAACAACCGTTACACGCGCAGCGCGCGCGAACTCAAGGAATGGAAAGAGAACGGCGTCCTGATTAAGGAAGCGCAACCGTCGATCTACGTCTATCATCAAATCTTTACGGCGCAAGGAAAAGAATACGTTCGCAAAGGCTTTATGTGCGGATGCGAAGCGGTTCCGTTCGGCGAGGGAATGGTCTTTCCGCACGAACTTACGATGAGCGGTCCGAAACTCGATCGACTCATGCTCACGACCAAATGCAAGACGAACTTCAGCCAGATTTTCGGACTCTATCCCGATCCGGAAAAAGAAGTTCAGACCATTCTCGAAGAAGCGATCGTCGGAATGACGCCCCTCGAAGCGACGGAGCCGGACGGCGTGATCGATCGCATGTGGGTCGTCGACGATCCCGAAGTCGTCTCGAAGGTCGTGGCGCTCATGGGACCGAAGCCGATCTTCATTGCGGACGGACACCACCGATACGAAACGGCGTGCAACTATCGCAAACAATTGGCGCAACAAGGCGAATTGACGTCGGATCATCCGGCGAACAGCGTTCTTATGGTATGCGTCGCGATGGAAGATCCCGGACTGATCGTTCTGCCGACGCACCGACTCTTCCGCAACGTTCCGGCGTTCTCGCAAGCGGAACTGATGGAAAAGCTCGGCGGGTACTTCCGCGTGACGACCGTTGGCGAAGGGATCCACAACGCGCACAAAGCGTGGGCCCTGATTGAGATGCAGAACGATCAGGGCACGATGGCGCTCTATTCCGCGAAGGACGGTAAGTGGAATCTGATCCAGTTGACCGACTCCGGACGCGAGAAAATGGCGGAAGTCGCCGCCGATCACCATCCGGAATGGCGCGAACTTGGCGTCGCGATCCTCCACAGCCTTGTGATCGACACGCTACTCGGACTCAAAGGACACGAGAAGCCGAAGTACGTCCACGACGTCTCCGAAGTGGAAGCGTGTCTCAAAAACGGCGAAGAGACCTTCCCGCTCGCCGCTCTCGTTATGCCTGCGACCGTTCAGCAGATTCAAGACCTCAGTATGCTGCGCGAACGCATGCCCGCGAAAAGCACCTATTTTTATCCGAAACTCATTACCGGTTTTGTCTTTAAACCGCTCGAATGATTTTCGACGTATTTGACGACAATCCCTGTTCTACGCCGCGCGACCTTTTCCTGCGCGGCGTTACGCGAGATAACGGAATGATCACCATTATTGATTACGGCATGGGCAACCTTCGCAGCGTGCAGAAGGCGTTTGAGCGACTCGGCGTCGAAGCGACGATTACGGCGGATCCCGCCCTCGTCGCCAACGCCGATAAGGTTGTCTTACCCGGCGTCGGCGCCATTGCCGATATGATTGCCGAACTGAACCGCGCCGGTATGAAAGAAGTCGTCGTCGAGACAATTCGTGCGAATAAACCTTTTCTCGGCGTCTGCTTAGGTTTTCAGGCCCTCTTCGATTGGAGCGAAGAGAACGGCGGAACCGAATGCCTCGGAATCTTTCCCGGCTCCGTTAAGAGGTTCCCGGAGTCGCCGAAATACGTCGTTCCTCATATGGGGTGGAACGATCTGCAATTCAAGCAGCCTGACGCCCCGATCTATCGCGGCTTGAAACCGACCGATTACGTCTACTTCGTTCATTCGTATTACGTCGACCCGAAGGATTCCGCGATTATTGCGACGACGACGAATTACGACGACGTCGACTTCTGCTCCTCGATCGCCGTCGGCAACGTCTTCGGCGTGCAATTTCATCCGGAGAAAAGCCAAGCGGTCGGTCTGAAAATCCTACAAAACTTTGCCGATTTATAAGTTAGGTTTAATAGAAGGAACGACTCAAAATGCCTATTTACGAATTTAAATGCAAGAGTTGCGGCGCGGAGTTTGAAGCGCTCGTTCGCAATCCTCAATCGACGGCGGAATGTCCCGAGTGCAAATCGGATCAGGTCGCGCGTCGCATGAGCGCTCCGGCGTCCCATTCGAACTCCGACGCGACCCCCTGCGGTAGCGATTGCGGCGGCGCCCACGTTCATTCCTGCGGTTGCGGATGCGGCTGTCGTCACGCTCACTAATCGCCGCCTAGCCTAGCCCGCCTTGCGCCTGCCTTTCCGCTGTCTAACCTCAGCGACGAGCAGGCGCTTTTTTCACTTTGCTTTTTCCCCGCCCTTTTGCGGAAAATTTTTTCTTTTTTTTTCCTCGCCCTATTGACTTTGGCAAATCGACAAGCTAGTATTCCCTCCATGAGTAGGCGAAGCCGCCTAGCCACCCAGCCTCAATCGACTCGAGAGTACCGAGATGAAAGAAGCCCCGAAGACAAAAGCCCGACGCTTCGCGTCCCCATGGCGCCGCCCCGTCCGCGCGCCTCGGTCGGAGCGCAAGCGTCGCCTTGCCTTTGGGGCGCTAGAAAGGCGCGGAC
>ONGM01000190.1 GCA_900317365.1 uncultured Planctomycetota bacterium | reverse complement strand
GCCAAATTCGTAGCGCGAAGCGTCGTCGCCTTCCGGCGGGGAATACGCGGACGCGATGATTTCCTTGAAGAGGAAAAAACGACGTTCCGGGCGACGACGTCCCTAACGCCGCCGTCGCCCGTCGGCGGCGAGGGCGCGAGTCAACGTGCGAGCGTTGGATTTGATCTTGCGTTTGAGGCGAGAATAGGCTAGGGTGAGGCGTAGTTCGATCGTTGGTTGCGCAGGAGGCGCGACGTCGTTTTGAACGTAGGATAGACCGTTAGGATGGAACCTTTATTGATACTTTCGCTGGTCGCGACGTCGTTAGGCGGCGCGTTGGCGCTTGGAGCGCTTTTTCATCATTTTGTCGTAGTTAAAGGCGTGGACGGCGGCGCAGGGTCGCGTCGGCGCGATCGAGTAGGCGATCGAGTAGGCGCTTCGTCGCGCGACACGAGTTCGTCGTCGTCGTCGGGCGTCGTTCGTGCGACGCGTCGTTCGCGCGGGGCGCGCGCGAGCGCGGCGTTGAGCGCGGCTTTGGAAGAATCGACGAGGGAACTTCAGCGATCGCGCGCGATACGCGGCGCTTCGGCGTATGAGTTTTGCAACTTTGACGACGTCGAGCGAGGTCGAGGCGCGTCGGCGTAGTGTGCGCCGTTGGAGGCGAAAAGGATGTTTGCCGTTAAATTAGACGCGTTCAGCGGACCGGTCGATTTGCTTTTATACCTTGTTCGCAAGCGCGAGCTGGATATTTTTGATATTCCGATCGCGGAGGTAACGGAGCAGTTTTTCCTTTTTATCGACGCGTTGGAGGCGTTGAATCTTGAGACGATCGGGGACTTTGTTTCGATGGCGAGCATGTTAATCGAGATTAAGTCGTTTCAGGCGTTGCCGCGCGAGGAGGAGAGCGCGACGGAGGAGATCGAGGATCCGCGCAAGGATCTTGTCAAGCAGCTTCTTGCGTATCGGAAGTTCTGCGAGAACGCCGGCGCGTTGGAAGAGCGCGGGCGATGTTGGCAGCGTCGTTATCCTCGTCTTTCGAACGATCTTCCGGCGAAGGCGCGGAACGTCGCCGACGAGCCGATTCGAGACGTTGAATTATGGGATCTTGTAGGCGCGTTCGGACGCATTTTGCGCGAGAAGCAGCCGGTTTTCCGGCACGCGATGAAGCGAGAGGACACGCCGCAGTCGGTTCACATTCAGCGGATTTACGCGCGGCTTCGACAGGAGCGTCGCGTGTGTTTTACCGCAATGTTCGGCGAGGCGGATCAGAAATCGACGCTCATTGGGATATTCCTAGCGATTTTAGAGCTTGTTCGGCGCGGGTACGCGTACGCGAGTCAGGACGAGGCGTTTGGCGAGATTACGATTTCGTTCCGTGAAAATGAGAAGCCGTTTGATCTCGTCGATTTGAGTGTCTACTCGGATCTCGCTCAGGCGGGCTAAAAAAGAAAAGACCCCTTGCGACGTTGAAAAAGAGCGCTATAATAACACGTGCTTTGACGCGGACGTCCGCGTCTAGGCGTGCGCCCGTGGCTCAATTGGATAGCGCATCGGTCTTCGGAACCGAGGGTTGGGGGTTCGAATCCCTTCGGGCGTGCCTTACAGGGTTTTCGCAGTCAAATGCGAAAGCCCTTTTTTTTGTCTCGCCCGAAGTTTCTAGAGGCTCGCTAAGTTTTCTTACGTAACGAAAAGAACGACCGCGTCGCGTCGATCGTGCGCCTGATCAGGGAAGTCGGGGACGAAGTGCGCGCTGGCGAGACGTCCTCCGGATCGCCGGGCGCGCCGGAATCCAAAACGATTCCGACTTCTCCCTCTACGAATTAGTCCAGTACACAAGAGCGCGCGCCGAAGCGAACTACGAACCGTTTTTGCTCCTATGCGCGCTCGTCGCGAACTACCGTTCGAGCAAGAGAAATTTCAAGCCGAAAGATTTTAGCCCGTTCGTAAAAAATCCGGAACTCTCCGGCGACGAAGCGAGGGAGTGGCTAAAAGGGAAATTGAAGTAGCGTTCCCCTTCGTTTATAATCTCGGCGTCTCATGTCGAGACGAAAGGAGAACGCTATGGAATTTATGAGTTGGTTTTGTGCGATCGGCGCGGTTATTTTGGGAATTTGGGAAGCGGTGGCGAATATGCCGAGCAATCAAAAAGAAAAGGAAGAAGACGAACTTCGTCGACGCCTATTGGAGAAATTAAGAGAAGAGGATGGCAAGCGCTAACGGAATACGCGCGGGGAGCGCTTACGTTGAATTAACGGTTAAGACGAAAGGGTTTCTTGTCCTTTTGGGCGAAGCGCCTCGCCCCAAAAGGACGAGAAACATTTTCCGGGCGGGCCAACCTTCGGTCGCCAGCGTTCGGACGCTGGATCCCGTTTCGCGCTCCCGCGCGGTTGCCAAATCGTCGCTCTCGTTGGTCGCTTACCGGGTTGCAAACAAGGCGAAGCGAAGCG
>ONGM01000135.1 GCA_900317365.1 uncultured Planctomycetota bacterium | reverse complement strand
TGAAGAGCGAGTCCTTAACGGTTATATTGGCGTCGCCAGCGTAGATCGCGCCGCCGTTGAGCGCTTCCTGCGTCTCGTCGTACGCGGTACCGGACTGCACGGAGTCGAGATTCATGGTCGCGCCGTGATAGAAGTCGAGTTTCTCGAACGCAACCGATTCGACGCCGTCGGCAACCTTGAAGATACGCGCCGTGTACTGCGCGTCGAGCGTGGCGTTCTCGCCTTCTCCGACGTCGCCGTAGATCGACATTGAATCGGAAATCGTGATCGTTCCGTTGTACAATTGGATCGCGAAGATTTCCGGCAGATCAAAGGTTACGGTCTTACCGGACGGATCGACGTCGGCGTTGAACGTGCGCGTCTCGTACGCGAAGTAGACCTCGATCGCTTCGCGGAGAGAAATCTTGTTGTCGTAAGGATCGACGTCGTCGCTATACGTCGTAACGATAATCGACGGGGTCTCTTTGGCTCTCTGATTTTCGATCGCGCCGGCGTCGACCGTGCCGTCGACAATACGAGTTTGCCCCTTAACGTCCGTTTCAACGATTCCTTCGACGTAATCGTTCACGCCCAAATTCACCGCGATCGAATCGTCGGCGAGATCGTATCCGCCTTCGACGAAGAGGACGTCGTCAACGGTGTAGACGACGTTTTGGTTCGCGTCGGAAATTCCGTAATCCTTATTGAGGACCGAATTGTACGCGGTGAAAGCGACGTCGACGTCGTTCTCGTAGACGATCGTGTTGTAGAGCGTAACGTACGCGCCTTGGTCGCCGCGAATCGCGACCGGAGCGTCCGTTTGACCGGCGACCGCGTTGTTGCCGGCGATCGTCGCGTTGACGATCGTCGCTCGAGAATCGTTCTTGAGAATGATTCCGCTCACGTTTTGGGCGATAAGCGCGCTCGTAATCGACGCTTCCGAGGAACCGTCAAGATAGAGAACGCCTTCGTCTCCGTTACCGCTTTCGTTGCGGTGCAGAACCAGGTTAATCCCCTGAACCATGGCGTCGCGCGCGTAAATAGCCGCGCCGTTTTGCGTCGCTTCGCTACTCTCGATCGTAACGTTTTCGAGATTCAAAGTCGCGTGCGTCGCGGCGAGCGCGTTGGAAACGGTAATCGCGGCGGATTCCGGCTCGAGCGCTTCGGTGAAACGAACCGCCGACGCGTCGAGAAGCGACGTTGAGAAGCTCGCGCCGGTTACGGTTCCGGCGGCGCCTTTGTAAATGTCGTTGCCCGAAATTCCCGCCGAATTGCCGGAGAATGTAACGCCGTTGATATAGAGCCGCGCCGGACCGTTGTCGGCGACGTAGAACGCGCCGCCGCGTTGCGTCGCGCTATTGTTCGTCACCGTCGAAGAATTCACGGTAGTCGCGCTGTTATAAATATACGCGAAACCGCCGTTCTTTGCCGTATTGCCCGACGCGGTAACGTCGGTAAGTCCAAGAATCGAGCCCGACGTCGCGTAGATCGCGCCGCCGTCGTTCGTCGCCGTATTGCCGGAGAACGTTACGGAGTTCAGCGTAAAGGTCTCGTTATTTTCGCAATACAAAGCGCCGCCGCTGTCTCTCGCCGTATTGTTTTCAAAGAGAACTTGCGTCGCGGTAAGACTGGCGCTTTGGTTCTGAACCCAGACGGCGCCGCCTTTCAGCGCTTCGTTGTTTTTGAAAACCGTGTCGGTAACGATCGCTTGACCTTCCGCAACGTAGAGCGCGCCGCCGCCGTTGTACGCCGACGTATTGACGTTGTTTTCGAAGTTGCAGTTACTGACCGTCAAGGATCCGCCGCGAGAGTAGAATCGAACGGCCGCTTCCGACGAGTGCGCGTTGACGATATTCAGACTTTCCAAGGTAACGTTAATCGGGTTCTTGTCGCCGTACAAGTCTTTGTCGGCGTTAAAAGCGAAAGAAGATCCGCCGGCGTCGATCGTTACGCGTTTATCGCCGTGTCCGCCGTCGATCGTCATGCTCGTGGAAACTTTAATCGCGCCGTCGTCGCCAAGCGTGATCGTGCTGCCCGCAAGAGCGCCGTCAAAAGTGACAACGTTGCCGTTCGCCTGAACGTAGTCGGCCGCGTACGTCCCTTGATAACCGGCCGGAAGATTCTCACTGTTGGACGACAAGTAATAGATCGCTTCGCGGATAGAAACTTCACCGTCGTAGGGATCCAGCGAATCGTTTGCAACGGTAACATAACCGGACGGAATATCCCGTTTGAGTTCATACGCGCCAAGGTCGACTTTGTCGCGGTTGGCATACTGACTGTCGTACAGGTATTTGACCTTGCGAGGATTACCGGCGAGATCTTCCGTCATATCGGCGGTAACGTAGTCGTCTTCGCCGGCGTCGATGAAGAGATTCGCCGCCCAACTCAACGACTCCTTATTGAGCGTGTAATCGCTGTTGAGGATGTTGGACTCGTTGCCGTTCAGGTACCAGTCGGAGTTGAAACCGGTGATGTTGTTCTTAAAGGTTCCGCCGGAACCAAAGTATCCGGAGTTGTTCCTTTGATCCATTCCCTTGAACGCCGTGTTCCGTGATTCGCCGTTGATACTGTTGAACTTAACGGTTTGTCCCGAACCGTTGCTAACGACCAACGAGTTGAACATATGAAGCTCCGAGTTTTGCGCGAAGACGAGCGCGCTAAAGGCGCTGTAGTTGCGCGCGGTATTTCCGGCGACCGTAACGTTGCGGAACGTTGTTTTCGAGCCGGCGGCGCCGTAGACCGCGCCGTTCGATCTGCTTCCGGAAACGAGGACGTTGCGGAGTTCGACTTCGCCTTTTGCGTAAACGGCGCCGCCGTTCGTCGCGTTGGAACCTGTGAGTTTGGCGCTCGCAATCGTCGCTTTAGCGCCAGACTCTACGTAAATCGCGCCGCCGTTCGTCGCTTGGCTTTCGGTGATATCCGCGTTTTTAAAGGTCAAGTTGGCGCCGCCCTCGACGACGATCGCGCCGCCGGAAACGGTTCCGTTGACGTTCTTACCATAACCGCGCTTCAAAGAGACGCCGTCCATCGTAACGACCGCGCCGTTGGTAACGTCAAAGATTTCGCCGACCGTGCCGCCGTCGACGGTAACGCTTACGGAGCCGTCGCCAACGTTGATCGAGTAATCGATGACAAACGGCTCGTTCATTTGGATATCGCCGTCGATTTTGGACGCGTCGAACGTGATCGTATCGCCGAGAGAGGGATCCGCTTTTCCGTAAGCGAGCGCTTCGCGGAGCGAGACGACGCCGTCGGAATCGTCGACGACGTCGGATTCCGTCGTAACGACGAGGGACGGGGTTTCCGTTGCTCTTTCCGGCGTGCAGTCGACGGTGGAGGCGGGAGAATCCCCGGCTTCATTGGAGGCGACGACGGAGAAGGTATAGGTTTCGCCGAGGGTCGGGTTCGGAACGGTAACGCTGGTCGAGCCGTCGGTGATCGTGAAGGAGCCGGTGGAGCCGTCGGTCGCCGTATAGGTCACTGTATATTCGAGGGCGGCGGGATCAGGATCCCATTCGACGGTGATCGCGTTATTGTCGGCGTCGTAGTTTGCGACGAGGTTTTCCGGCGCGTTCGGCGCTTGCGGAACGACGCAGTCGACGGTGGAGGCGGGGGAATTGCCGCCTTCGTTGGAGGCGACGACGGAGAAAGTATAGGTTTCGCCCGGCGTCGGGTTCGGAACGGTAACGTTGGTGGAGCCGTCGGTGATCGTGAAGGAGCCGGTGGAGCCGTCGGTC
>ONGM01000188.1 GCA_900317365.1 uncultured Planctomycetota bacterium | reverse complement strand
TCCGCGAACAAGTACGTCGTCTACGTCGACGGCGGTAAAGTCGCGCTCACCGGCGACACGGTCGTTGGAAACAAACAAGCGGGCGCCTACGTCGGTTCCGGCTCGTTCGTCCTGTACAATACGATTCTCGGCGACAACGTCGTTCGCGATATCGTCGTTGCCGGCGGTTCCGTCGACGCGCAGTACAGCATGGTCGAGAACTCTGAAGTGGGACTCCCGGCGACGAACCTCAGTTACGAGCCGAACTTCGCCAACTTCAATAAGTCCGAGGACTGGAACGATTGGAATCTGCGTCTCGGCGGCGGTTCCCCGGCCGTCGGCGGCGGTTCCGTCGATTACAACTACTACCTGAACTTCAACGGCAAGAAGACGCCCGTTACCGTCGACTTTGGCGGATCCGCGCGCGTTACGGAGTCCGGCGTCGACGTCGGCGCGTACTCGTCCACGACCGTCCAAGAGACCGCGTCGACCGTCGTTACCACGTGGGAAGACGTCGTTGATCCGACCGACGGACTCATCTCCTTGCGCGAAGCGATTCGTTACGCTTCCAACGGTAAAACCGTCGCGGAACGCACCGTTACCTTCTCGCCTGACCTCTTCGCTCTTACCGATTCCGGAACCGTATACCTCGACTCCGATCTGCAGACGATCATTATCGGAACGCAAGTTACCGTTACGAGCGAGTACGTCGACGAGTTCGGACAAACGCAATATCACGATATTACGATCGACGGTACGAATGCGAATGCGCCGCTCTTTATGATTAACGGCGACGCCGACGTCGAGATGCGCGGCTTCACGTTCGCGAACGGTTACGCGACCGGCGAAAACGAGTCCGGCGGCGCGTTCATTATCCACGACGGAACCCTCGCTCTGCTCGACTCCACGATTCGCGACAATAAGGCGGATCGCCACGGCGGCGCGGTCTATCAAGACGGCGGCGTCTTCTACGCGATCGACTCCCTCTTCACCGGAAACGAAGCGGATCAGACCTACGGGTTCGGCGGCGCGATCTGCATGACCGACGGTCAAGCGTATATCTACAATACGACGATCGCCGACAACGGCGCCGGCGTCTACGGCGGCGTCTTCGCCATCGACGGACTCGTCGTGCTGGCGAACTCGATCGTCGCTCAGAACGGCGGCGCTCAGAACGTCGACGTCTACGCCAATAACCTCGAAGCGACCGCCAACCTGATCGGCGCAATGGATCCGTGGCGCTCCGTCGACGGTTTCAACGGCAACGTCGCCGGCACCGTTACCAGCCCCGTCGATCCGCTCTTTACCGACGTCGAAAACGGCGACTTCACGCTCGCCTCCGGATCCCTCGCGATTAACGCCGGCGTCAACTCCTACGCCTTCGGTCCCGACGGCGTGCGACTCAAGCGCGATCTCAACGCCGACGAGCGCATTCGCGGCGGCGTCGTCGATATGGGCGCCTTCGAATCGCAATTTGAAGACGTCCCCTCCACCGTCGTTACCACACTCGCCGATACCGTCGATCAAACCGACGGACTCGTCTCGCTACGCGAAGCGATCGCTTACTCCAAGCAGTTCGGTTCCCCGATCACCTTCGATCTTGGCGACGACTTTGAAGGCGGCGCTGAAATTCGTCTCGACGCTACGTCCGGCGCGCTTACCGTCGACTCCAACGTCGTAATCGACGCGTCGAAAGTTAAAGGCGGACTGACGATTTACGGTTCCGACGACCGAATCTTCTATCTGAACGGCGGAACGCTCACGCTCAGCGGCGTCGCGCTCACCGGCGGATACGGAACGCGCGGCGGCGCCATCTACGGCGAATCCGGCTCGATCAACCTGACGAACGTCCTGATCTACGGCAACGAAGCGGAAGAAGAAGGCGGCGCGATCTACCTCGCGTCCGGCGACGCGACGTTGCTCAATACGACGATCGCGAGCAACTCCGCGCCGAACGTTCCGGGCGCTTATTTCGGCGGCGCCGTTACGTTGCACAACACGATCGTTGCGGCCAACGCCTCCGAAAATTCCGCGAGCGACGAAAACTTTGATCTCTACGTCGGCGGTAAGTTGTCGCCGGTCGCGAGTATCGTCGGTATTGCGTCCGATTCAGACGCGGCGCTCTACGGCGGATACAACGGCAACGTCTTCGGTACGGACG
>ONGM01000179.1 GCA_900317365.1 uncultured Planctomycetota bacterium | reverse complement strand
GGCGACGAGCTCCTCGCCGAGATCAAGTCGGGGCTAAACGAGCTAACGATCAAGATTGACCCGGCGCAAGTCGAACTGACGCAAGACGACGAAATTTCGCTCGACGTTCGATGCAAAGCCTGGGTTCCGGCGGAAACGAGAAAGGAATCCTCCGACGAGCGCCGCCTAGGCGTCTCCTGCTATTCCGTTCGAGTAACGTCGGAAAGGTACGCGGAGAACCCCGTCTTCGACGCGAACGTCGGCGCGCTAATCGACAAGTCCGTCGATGATCAAACCGAGAAACGTTAAAGAGCGCGACTTCTAACTGCTCCGAAAATAAAGGGTGAGTTCTCTTTTTCGAGAACTCACCCTCTTCTCTGAAAGCGTTTGCGGAACCGCGAATCGAATTTATTCAGTCTGAATGGAACCGCCAATCACGCGACAGTCGGGAGGAAAAGCGTTTGGACCGACCGACGTTACCGTCGACGGTAGCATAACGGTCGTTAAAGGACAGTAAGCAAACGCATAATCGCCGATCGTCGTCAAACCCTCGGGCAATTCAACTGAAACGAGAGATTCACAATCGAAAAATGCGCTTTCGCCGATTGTCTTCAAGCCCTTGGAAAGTTTAACAGATTTCAGCGATTCGCAGCCTTGAAACGCGCTGCTCCCGATTTCAACCAAACTTTTCGGCGTCTCTAACGATTCAAGCGCTCGGCAATACGCGAACGCGGCGGTATCTATTTTCTCCAGACCTTCGGCAAATTTAACCGACTTCAATTTTTCGGCAATCCAAAAAGCCCGCTCGCCAATTTCGCGCAACGACGAGGGCGTCTCTAAGGCTTGGACCCTTGAGTATTCAAAAGCTTTCTCGGCAATCTTCACCGCGCCTTCGGGAATGACGAATTCTGAAGCGCTACCGCCCGTTACGACAACGCCGTCCTGCGATTTCACAAATCGAAAGGGAGTGAATTGCGTTTCCCAGGGATCGATTTGCAACTTCGGGCGCTCTTTTCTTTCCTCTGGAGCGTTCGCCGTTTCCTTACGGTGTTGAATCGCGAGATTACGCAAATATTCCTGAACGACGTTTTGATCTTTCGACACAACGCGCTGATCGCCGAGTTCGCGTTCTTCCGACGAATGAGTTTCGTCGGCGCTCGATTTCGGAACTTCGGGCAAATTAATCGACGTTAAGGAGTCGCAATGCGTAAACGAGTTCTCGCCGACGTTCACAACGCTCTCGGGTAGTTCGACCTTTTTAAGATGAAACGCGCCGGCGAACGCATAGTCGGCGATCGTTTGCACGCCGTCGGGAACGCGGTATTCCTCCGCAGGCGACATACTCGGATAACACACGAGCGTCGACATATCGCGAGTAAACAGAACGCCGTCGACCGCCGTGAAATATTGATTTTCCCAGGAGACGACGAATTCGCCGCACGCGCCGCTGAACGCGCCGATTCCGAGAACCGAGACCTTCGGCGGAATAAAGACTTTCTTGATCGGACAGTTCCAGAACGCAAAATCGCCGATCGCCTTCAGCGCTCCGGGAAAAACGACCTCTTTAAGCCGCGACGGAAGATAATTCTCATCGTCGTCCGGCGCTTCTTCCTCCGAACGCGATTCCGCAAACGCGCGGGTTCCGATCGCATTCGTGTCGGAGTTAAGAACGACCTTTTCGCCCCCGACCGATCCATGAAAGAGGGTGATTCCGTATTCGGATTGTCCTCTAATCTTATCGCCCAAAATCAACACGCTCCCGGGAGCGCCGTCATGAACGACAGGAGCTTTAACCTTTGCGAGAGACCCGGCTTTGACGCGCGTTCGCGCTTCTTCCGCCGCGCGTTCCTTGAGCGTTGGTTCGAGTTCTCGACGAATTTCTTGAAATTCCTTTTCTTGAATTTGCTCAACCCTTTGACGCTGAATTTCGCGCGTCCGGTTCGCGTACAATTCATTAAACTTGAAAATTAAAGCGACTAGAGCGAAGACGAAGAATGGGAAAAAGAACAAAACCCAAGAGTCTCGGTTCTCGCTTTCTTTTTTCTTGTTTGTTTTCATAACTCGCCCTCATTATCTGACGGAACGCTCCGACAAATCACATTCCTCTAGTCCAAAGCTTTATTCCGTCGTGCCAAAAATACTCGAGCGGCTCCGCCACCGTCTTGGGGATTGTCGGCTTTTTAAGTCTCTGACAGTTGAAAAAGGCGCCGTAACCGATCGATTCTAAGCCGGAGGGCAACTCGATCGAATTGAGAAATTTACAGGCAAACGCGTACGGTCTTATTCGTTTAACGCCGTAAGGAACGCAATAACCCTTCCGAAGAGGCCTACAGTCGCAGACGAGCGTCGTCATATCGCGAGAAAATAGAACTCCGTCGACCGCCGTAAAATATTCGTTTTCCTCCGAGACGACAATATCACCCTTAACGAACGTTCTAGGATAACCGCCAAAAGCCTGATCGCCGATCTCGGACAGACTCGCTGGAAGCGTTACTTCCTTCAATATACAGTTGCGAAAGGCACGTTCGCCGATCGATTCGAGACCTTCCGGAAGCTCAATCTTTTCCGTGCTGGAATAAGCGAACGCGCTCGGCGCGATATGTTTGACTCCCTCGGGAACACGATATTTCCCATACGTTCTCGGACAGCTGTAAAGCGTCGTCATATCTTTCGAAAAGAGAACGCCGTCGATCGACTTAAACCGCACGTTGTCTTCTGAAACTACGTATTTTGTCAGTCCGTTCTTACTATCGCCGAACGCGTTCGGCGCAACTTCCGATACGCTGTCGGGAAGATAAACCTCTTCAATAGAGCAATTCCAGAACGCATTCTCGCCGATCGACTCCAAACCGTCCGGCAAATCGACCTCTTTCAAATTATAGTTGCCGCAGAACGCGTAGGATTCGATCGACTTCAACGTCGGAGGAAACACAACTTCACGCAAATGCGCCGTCGTAACCTCTTCCAACGTCTTGCCAACGGGCACTACAACAAAGAAATCGTCGCCCGAGAACTCAAAAGCTTCAGCTCCAATTCTCGTGACGCCGTAGGGGATAACGACACGCTCCGCAGAGCCGTTGTACTTCGTTATAACGATTTCGTCCCCGATCTGTTCGAATTCAAAATCGCTCAACGCCGTCTCGAACACAGGCTCCTCGTCCGGTCCCGGCGTAGGAGGTTGAACGGGGAAAGCCGACGGTCGACTCGCCGCTGGCTTGGGAACCCGGCGCGTCTTTGCATCTTTATTGTTGAGATATATCGCAAGGGAAATGGTAAAGACTAGCACGAGGGCGCCCACCACCCACTCTATACGCGT
>ONGM01000046.1 GCA_900317365.1 uncultured Planctomycetota bacterium | reverse complement strand
GGGCTGGCTCTGCGGCTGGCGCCGGCGCGGGCGTTTCAGGGGCTGGCTCTGCGGCTGGCGCTGGCGCAGGCGTTGCAGGGACTGGCTCTGCGGCTGGCGCTGGCGCGGGCGTTGCAGGGGCTGGCTCCGTTGTAGTTTGGGCGTTTGATTCCGGCGCTCCATCGACGTTGGCGTTCTGCGATCGTTTCGCAACGCGCTCCTGAACTTCGCGCCACGTCGCTTCCAGTTGAGCGACGTTCTTTGCATAATCCGCTTTGGCGGCGTTTAACCTTTCGACGGGGATTGCGCCTTGATTAAACGCCTGCTGAATCCGAGCAAATTCAGAATCGACGCGCGCGCGCATTTGCAGCAACTGTTGAAGAAGCGCCGCGTCCTGTTCCGGAGTCGGATCGCTACTCGCGCCCGCTTCGCCTTGTTTTTCCCGAATACCTTCGTTAATTGATTTCCACCTTTGAGTAATTTTCTGTTCGGTCTCTTTGAACCGTTGATCGAGAGCGTTCGCTTGCTCTTGCGACAACCTTCGATTGCGGAAATCCGCTTGAAGGGCTTGGTATCCGCGAGTTAGAGCCTGGTAGACGACGGACTGCAGGAAGTTGGCGTATTTCATCGTCTGTTCCGGGGTCGCATCCGAAGTCGCTTCAGCCGTCGTCGACTCGGAGGGAGTCGACTCGGAAGAAGGAGTCTCTTCCGCCGAAGTCTCGGAAGGCGTCGTCTCAGAAGTCGCGTCGCCTTTGGCGGTTTCAGATACGGTCTCAGACGATTCTTCCTTCACCGCGCTCTCGGCTTTAGGCTGAGACTGCGTCGACCATTCCTCGACGAGAGCGTCTATGGTCGACGGCTCGGCGTCGACGACCTTAACTACGCGAGCGAGAAGATCGTCGTATTTCGCGATAAGCTCAGCTTGTGCGCGTTCAACGGCGCTCTGATTCACTCGAGTCGTCGACGCCTTGTAGGCAGCCTCCAATTCGCGAGCGACGGCTTCCGCCTGGCTTCGTAGGCGTTGCAACTCGTTCGCGTCAAATCCGCCTTGGTTTGCAAGCGTGGCAAGCTCTCTGTAAAGCGCTTCAACCTCGTTCCTATGTTGAACGAGACTTCCCTGAAAAGCCTTCTCTTGGTCAAGAGAAACTTTTGCTTCTTGATTCGACTCGGCTTTATCGGTCGGCGTCTCGGCGCCTTCCGTCTCGACAACAACTCCTGCGACGCCTTTCTTAATCGTCTCTTGGGCGGCTTCTATCGATTTGCGAAGTCGATCGGAAGCCTGATCCAGTTTCTCTTGTAATTCCTTGCGTCTCTCTTCTTCCTGCTGAACGTAGTACTCAGGCTGATTATTGAAAATCGTTTTGATCTCTTGCGGCAAAATATTCGCATACGCCGCCGCAGGTCGTCGTTGGCACAGAACAACGGCGTCGAACATGTACTTGTATGCGCCGCCGCCTTCGTTAGGTTCCGTTCCCTTCGTAATAACCTGATGACCGTTGTACGCGCGCATCCGATCCCAGAAGAGTTTAAAGACCTCCTGACTCGTTACTTTCGCGCGAATGATGACGGCAGGTCCGCGTTGCGTGCGTCCTCGTCCGGACGAATACGGATAATTCGCCATATAAGCCAGCTTGGTAACGACAAAGTCAGGCGAACTCGGAAAACGATACATAATGTCCCTGAGCTCGTCCAAAACGACGACGCCTTGCGCGTTCTGCCACGAGTTCACGCTCGACAACACGCCGAACTGAGGATACGCTGACACGTACTCCGCCTGAACCTGTTGTCCTTGAGCTTTGAGCGCCTCAATCTCACCGTTGACGCGTTCCAAGTCCTTTTTGTTATATCGCCAGCCGCAAAACGCCAAAACGCCGACAATCAGAAAATAGGCGAAAAACAGAAGTTTATAATTCGGCGGCTTGGGCTTCTCGTGCGGATGCAACAAATCGATCATCGGCTTGGAAAGCGGACGTTCGGCGAGAAGCATTCCGACAAGGGACGCGTATCGACCGGCGTTCAGCGGCTCAGTTTGCTTGAGCTGAATCCCGGGAAGCCGGAAAGGATTGATAAAATCCAGTTCGATCCCGTCTTTACGGAAAAGTTGGAGCAAGCGAGAAGGAAGCGTCTGATCGGAGTCCTCGGCGTCGACAACTTCTTCCGTATCGTTTTGAGTGTGATCGGTGAAAAAAACGGCGCGATTCACCTCGGCGTCTTCCGGCAGATCGTCAATACCGGCGACAACGGTTCGTGAAAACTCCTCGTGAATGCGAGCGGCGCGATATTCGTCTGAAGAATCCGGAGGTAACTTGAACGATCGGAAGAAGAGCGGATTCTTCTCGTAGCACAGAGTCATATTGACTTCGTCGGCGAGTTCTTGAATGAGAAGAACCGGTTCTTCATAATTTAACTTGCAGAAATCCGCGCGCAAAAATTCCGTCAAGGAAGCGTCGCGCAATTCGATTTTCTTAGGAGCTTTGTATGCGCCGGCAAGAGTCTCGCGAATGCGACGAAGCTTATCTCTTGCGATCGTGACGGCGGCGTACCGACGCGTCCCTTTGCGCTTCGCCGCCTCCGGCAATCCGAGCTGGCAAAAATCGAGCGGCTGGGTTTCGTTAAAATTCAACGATTTAAGCGTTACTTCATTGAATATCAACTCGGGAATTTCCATCTCGCCCGCGTTCGGAATCGTGACGTATTTAACGTCGACGTCGTTGCGTTCAACGGAGTAGCACAGGATCGAACCGCCAACTTTGTGTTCGCGGATGGTCCGTTTAATCGCGAGCGCGAGAGGAGAATTTTTAAACGACTCGCCGCTCTTCTTGGTTACCGTAGAAACTACCGTGGGATCGCTTTCGTCTTCCTCTTCATCGTCGTCGGCGACTGGGACGCGCGGCACGTATGATTTTTCCACTGTCTCAACGACCTCGGCGTCGTCGCCCTCGTCCGAAATCTCGTCCTCGTCGTGATCGACGTCCTCAATCGACGAGTCCGGCGCCTCCGCCGACGCTTCCCCGCTAGATTCCGCCTCGATCGACGCGGAACCTACGCTTGAAATGACAAGCCGATCTTTAAGAACGACGCCTGCGACAAAACGCATTTCGACGACGTCCCAATCGATAGCTAAAAATCGCGCCATTGGTCGTTGCTCCTTACGCGCTCGCAAATCCGCTCTATAAAACCGAGCGAACGCGAACAATAACGTTCTACAAATAACCGCCGCAAATCGCGACTCGTCGCGGTCGGCGTTTCAAGTCGTCCCGTAACCAATCTCACCAGGTTACGAACCGCGCGGCGTTGATCGTAAACCAATTCTCCCCTATTATAATACCAGAAAAAACGCGCTGGTCTAGAAATTGCGCGCTAAAAAAAAAAGTGTGGGCAAACTTGTCAAAATCGAATGGCAAATAGCTCCGCGTTATTCTCTAACGACTGGAGCGCGCACAACGATATGCGGCTTTTAAAGGAGCTTTCTATTGACGCCAATCCTTTAAACGACTAGAATCACGACCGTTCGCGTCGAGCTTTTACGTCGAATCGTTGCGTCGAATAGTCGCGGCAAAGGGAAAACACAGTATGAGACAAACGCTCTTTTATATACCAACGCAACTGGGCGGCTACCCGCTTTTTGGCGTTGGAATACTCTTTTGGATTATTCTTGTCGTCGGAGCTATCACTGTCGTACGCGCGCTCGTCAAAAGAAAGTTTGACGATTTGATCTTCTACGCGGCGATCACGGCTATCGGTCTGTTTCTCGTGAAAACCGTGGGACCTTTTTTGGCGGAAAAGGACGGCTTTCCTATTCGAGGATACGGCGTCATGCTTATGCTGGCGATCGTTCTTTCGACTCTTTTGACCGTCTGGCGCGGAAAGAGAAAGTGGAACTACCCGTCGGAAACGATCCTTGGAATCGTTCTGGTTTGCGCCGTCTTTGGCATTATCGGCGCGCGCGGCTTTTACGTCGCGCAATATTGGAGCGATTTCAAAAGCGCTTCCA
Source organism: uncultured Planctomycetota bacterium (assembly GCA_900317365.1). Taxonomy (GTDB): domain Bacteria; phylum Planctomycetota; class Planctomycetia; order Pirellulales; family Thermoguttaceae; genus RUG369. The sequence goes on along the minus strand of ONGM01000046.1, from coordinate 2,829 downwards.
TGCGAGAAACTCTTATCAACGTTCTCAACGTCGCAAACGGTGGTCTCGTTGTTTACGGTTCGATGATCGGCGGCGCTTTGGCGTGCTTGATATACCTATTTCTTAAAAAACTTCCTATTGCCCCAACGCTCGACCTGTTCGCTCCCGCTCTCATGCTCGGAGTCGCGATCGGGCGTATTGGATGTTTTTTAAACGGTTGCTGTTTCGGCGGTCCTTGCGACGCTCCGTGGTCGGTCGTCTTTCCACAAGGCAGTCCGGCGTATATGCAGCAACTCGACGAAGGTCGAATCTCACTCTATGGAATAACTCTGCAACCGCCGGAGTCAAACGACGCATCGGACGAACAGCTCTTCTCTTTGAAGTCGAAACGAGTCAACCTAGCGACCGAAGAACCTTCCGACGTCGTTATTGCTAAAATTGACTCCGATAGCGAAGCGGAGCGTTGCGGTCTTCTTCCCGGTATGAAGATCCGCGAAATTGGTATAGCGCCTAAAAATTTCTTTGCAAACAAGCGCGACGCCGACTTCGCCGTTTCCAATAATCAAATTCAGCGATTCAGACTCTCGAACAACGCTCAGTTGTTTTACTTTTTCACCAATATTTGGTCGAACGATCCGGACGAAGACGTATGGCTTGTCGCTGAAGAAGAGGATTCTTCCGGCGAGGACGGCGTTCATCAGCACAAGTTCAGAAATTTCATTTTTCATCCGAATCCAACAACGGCTTTGCCGGTGCACCCGACGCAAATTTACAGTTCGATCGCCGCGCTCATCCTTTGTTGCGCGCTATTAATCGTTTCCAAATTGACGTCGCGGGACGGAGTCGTCTTTTCGTTGGCGATGGTTCTTTACCCTATCGAACGTTTTGCCGTCGAAGAAATGTTACGTAGCGATGAAGAATCCTTCCGAGGAACTGGACTGACGGTTTCACAATGCGTCAGCGTGTGCATCCTCGCCCTCGGTCTCGCACTATTTGTAACATACCTCGTGAAAAAACCGCAACGCGCGCTTGAAGGTTTCTTCCCCGTCAAAGAGGAAACCGGAACCTACGACGGTTAAAACTTAAATACGGATTAAGAGGATTAAAACGTTAAAGGCGGCGCCGAAAAATCAAAATTCAATCGCTGCGTCAACAGCGAGCGATAACAATTTGACTTTTGCCGATCGATACGTCATAATTACAATTAGTAGTCGACTCGTTTGATTCGACGCGCAAAGTAGGATAAAGCGGCGTTTGAAGCTCGCGTTTCGTAACGCGCCGTCTCCTCTACTTTGTTACCGTCAAACTAGTGATCTCAGACAATAGGAGATTTACAATGCTCACTAAAAGTCGTTCTCAAATCGCCAACGAGAGTGAAATTTCTTCCTTGCTCGCGCAGGCTATGGAAGAAGGCGACGGCTTACTCTATCTGACGCCAAACTGGGTTCCGCGCGTCTTCTGCAAGCCGGGACGTCGAATCAAGCTTGCGCAAACCGACTGGTACGCTCTTGGTCTTGACCGCGGCGGAATCGACGAACGCTGGTTCGGAAGCACGACGGAAGCGGACAATGTCGGTCGTACCGAAGACGAAGGTCTGAGCTATGTCCGCGTCGCCGGAAAACGCTTCACATTGCGCGTCGCCGTCGAAGAAGGAAAAGGCGCCGTCGTCGGTGAAAACACGTGGAATAAATATCATCGTTGGCCTGTCTTCTCGAAGTTCTTCGACAATCTTGGACCTCTTCCGCACCATATGCATCAAATGCAAAAAGACGCGGTCTTGACCGGTCAAGAAGGCAAGCCGGAATCGTATTATTATCCGCCCCAACTCAACGCGGCGGAAAATCGTTTCGACTACACGTTCATGGGATTGGAACCCGGCACGACGAAGGCGCAAGTTCGTAAATGCCTCGAAAACTGGAATAAAGGCGACAACGGCATTCTCGATCTGGCGAAGGCGTATCGACTGAAGCCCGGCACCGGTTGGCTCGTCCCCGCCGGCGTCCTTCACGCTCCCGGATCCGTCTGCACTTATGAACCGCAATGGGGTTCCGACGTCTTCGGTATGTACCAATCTCTTACCGATCACGATGCGATTTCTTGGGATCTGCTCGTTAAAAACGTGCCTGACGACAAGAAATTCGATCTCGATTTCATCGTCGAGATGCTCGATTGGGAAAAGAACGTCGACCCGTACTTCAAGGAACACAATTACCTCGAACCGATCGTCGATCCTGCGAAGTCAAAGGACGGAGAGTACTATGATCGCTGGATCGTATACGGTCTCGTCGACGGCAAGCAGCTCTTCTCCGCGAAAGAACTTACCGTCATGCCCGGTTGCAAGTGCACGGTCAAAGACGGCGCCGCGAGTTGCTGGATTACCACGCAAGGTCGTGGAAAAATGGGGAAACTCAACGTCGAATCCCCCAATATGATCCACTTCGGAGAAGAACCCGACGACGAAATCTTTATCACGGCGACCGCAGCTGAGAAGGGGTTTGAAATCGTCAACACCGGTTCTGAACCTCTTGTCGGACTCCGTTACTTCGGACCTGATTCCCACCCGAGTGTTCCGATGGTCGGCGATTACAGAAAATATCAAGACTAGTCGCATATCGTTAGCGCTAGCATAACGTCCGAATAAGCGTCGCGCCATTCCTCGAAGGAAAGCGCGACGCTTTTTATTTTTTTCAACTTTTAGCCTTGTCAACCGTTGAAGAGCTGTTATAATGTCGTGAACAATTAGCGGCGAGGACGGGTTCCTCTTCCGCTGAAAGCGAACGCCTCTATAGCTCAGTTGGTAGAGCAACGGACTCTTAATCCGTGGGTCGTGGGTTCGAGTCCCTCTGGAGG
>ONGM01000255.1 GCA_900317365.1 uncultured Planctomycetota bacterium | reverse complement strand
TTATTTAAAGGGCGTTGAGGTCTAGAGTGAGGAAGCCTCAACGCAATCGGTGAGCCAGCGTTTTTGCGCGCTCCGGTTTTGCTCAAGGTCGTTAGATTACGATTCGAGAAACTTGACAACAACGCCGTTATCGATTGTGTCGCCTTTGCGAGGTTAGTAGATGCGCGAAGAACCGTTTCGCGGCGCCAAGACTTGGTCGGTTTTGGCGCCTGCTAAAGTGAATTTGTTTTTTGAGGTATCGGATCGACGTGCGGACGGGTATCACGACATAGAAACGCTAGCGGCTCCGATTAGTCTTTACGATAAACTTGAGTTTACATTGCTCGACGAGGGTTCCGACGAGCTGGAGATAGAAGTAGTCGACATATCCGGCAAGACGCTCACAGACGTTCCGAACGACCGAACGAATCTCGTGTTTCGCGCGCACGAGGCGTTTCGAGCGTCGTTGCGTGAAACCGGTCGCGACGCTAGCTTACCGTCTTTTCACATAAAGATTTTTAAAAAAATTCCGATAAAATCTGGATTCGGCGGCGGTTCTAGCGACGCCGCGACGGCGTTATCGGTGTTTAATGGATTTGTAAAAGCGCCCGTTTCTGAGAAAGAGCTTCGCGCGGTCGCGGCGCGCGTTGGTAGCGACGTTCCATTATTTTTATTGGACGGCGCCTCGCTCGGACGCGGACGGGGGGAGATCGTCGAGCCGTTCGATCTTCCGGAGTTGCATTTGGTCGCGATTAAGCCGCGCGCCGGAGTTGCGACGCCGGACGCGTATCGACGCTTCGACGAGACGCCGCGACGAAATAAACGTTCGCTTGCCGATTTTGTCGTAATTCTGAAATCGGCGTTAGCGTCTTATTCAGAGGAGGAGTTTCCGCGCGTCGTCGCAGAAGCGTCTTTTAACCGACTGGAAGAGCCGGTTGCGACGTTATGGGAAGACGCAACGTTTTGGTCTTCGTTCCTTCGCGCCGCGCCTGATTCGCTCAACGCGCGCATGACTGGGAGCGGAGCCGCATTTTACTCGATTTTTCCGAACGAAGAATTAGCGAAGAACGCGGCCGACGCGATTCGCGAACGATGCGTTCGAGACGACTTGGAACGCGCAGTTGAGGGAGTCTATTATGCGAAGACGCTCAGGACGCGCAATGGTATGTTTGCTGAAATGAAAACGTCTGACGCGTTATAATTTTATCGCAGACAGGAAACGCTTAGAGATGCACATTACTGAAATCCGTATTAAGCTTGTCGGAGGAGACGCGTTGAAACAGCGGCTTCGCGCGTTCTGCACGATCACCTTCGACAATATGTTAGTTGTCCGGGACCTAAAAATACTTGAGGGAAATCAAGGTTATTTTGTCGCGATGCCAAGTCGTAAAATAACCTTTCGGTGTCCTCTTTGTCACGTGAAGAACGCGTCCGGTTCTCGGTTCTGCAATAGTTGCGGCGCCGAAATCGCGCGTTTCGATCCGTACGTTGAGACCTTCGCGCAGACTCCCAGCAAAATGTATGTCGACGTTGTTCACCCGATCAATTCCAACAGTCGGGAGTTCATTCACATGGCGATTCTCCAGGCATATGAAGAAGAGAAACGTCGGTCGCTGTTGCCAGGTTACGTTTCGAGTTATGAGGATTTTTACGACAACTAAACGCGTCGCTTGCGTCTAGACTCATGATTTTGCCGTGCGTCGTTTGGGAAGCGTTTCGACGTATTGGCAATTCATAGTCCGGGATCGTTTCGAGACCGAGTTCAGGGAGTCGTTGGGGATTTCATGCACGAGCGATACGCTCGCTTTTTGATCGACTGACAATTTGTCTATATCAGGCTGAAACTCTTTTGAGAGTCGTTTGTCTTTAAGCATTTTCCCTATATTGCGCGATTTTACATAAGTTAAAATTGTGGATTTATTAAATTTTGTTGATTTAATAAAGAAAAAGAAGAATATTTTAGTTTTGGCGCCGTGTGTGCTATGGTAAGAAGTGTTGCGCAACATGCGCGACAGAATTTTGACATTTGAGAATTATCGGTTAGCGCGTCGCATGACCGCAAGAGGCGCATGCGACGTTGCGGATCGAGACACATTATAGAATTAGTTGATAGGAGTATTCCGCTATGGCAAAGAAGACGTCGTTTGACGACGCCGCTCGCGCACCCATCGCAGAAGGCGTCAAGAAGTTAGCGCGCGCTGTAAAGAGCACTTTGGGTCCGCGCGGTCGAAATGTCGTTTTGGACAAAGGTTGGGGCGCTCCCAAGGTTACCAAAGACGGCGTAACCGTCGCAGAAGACGTCTCGCTCGAAGATCCGGAAGAGAATTTAGGCGCCGCGCTTATCAAACAAGCGGCGTCGAAGACGAATCAAACGGCAGGGGACGGCACGACCACCGCGACCGTGCTTGCCGAAGCGATCTACCTTGAAGGTTTGAAAATGGTCGCGGCGGGCGCCGATCCGATGGCGTTGTCGCGCGGCGTTCAAAAGGCGGCGGAAGCCGTCGGCGCGCGCGTTGATAAACTCGCGACTCCGGTTAATGAAAAGAGCCGCAAAGAGATTGCACAAGTCGCTTCGATCGCCGGCAATAACGACTCCACGATCGGACAATTCCTGGCCGACGCGTTTTTGAAGGTAGGTAAAAACGGCGTTATTACAATTGAAGAAGGAAAGCAGTTTGAGACCTACGTCGACGTCGTGGAAGGCATGCAGTTCGACCGCGGTTATCTTTCTCCGCACTTTGTAACGAACGTCGACGATCAGCGAGTTGAACTCGAGGACGCGTTGGTTCTCGTTTTTGAGGAAAAGATTTCCAACGCTCGCGCGCTCGTTCCTCTTCTCGAAGCCGTTAGCAAACAGAGCAAGCCGCTCTTCATCGTTGCCGAAGACGTTGAAGGCGAAGCGTTGTCGACGCTGGTCGTCAATAAGTTGCACGGCGTTCTCCAAGTTTGCGCCGTGAAAGCGCCCGGATACGGCGATCGACGCAAGGCGATGCTCGGCGATATCGCCGTTCTGACAGGCGCGACCGCGATCTACAAGGATCTCGGGGTTCAGCTCGACTCCGTTCAAATCGCCGATCTCGGTAAGGCGAAGAAGATCGTCGTAACCGGCGATTCGACGACGATTGTCGGCGGTTTTGGTAAGAAGGAGGATATCGACGCTCGCGCGCAACAGATTCGCGCCGAAATCGAGAAGACGACGAGCTCCTACGATCGAGAAAAATTGCAAGAGCGCTTGGCGAAATTGGCAGGCGGCGTCGCGCGCATTAACGTTGGCGCGGCGACCGAGTCGGAATTGAAAGAACGCAAATATTTATACGAAGACGCTCAAGCGGCGACGAAAGCGGCGTTGGAAGAAGGGGTTGTCCCCGGCGGCGGAGTCGCGTTGCTTCGCGCGGCGGACGCGCTCGACGACGTGGAAGCGGTCGGCGACGAAGTATACGGCGTTCAAATCGTTCGTCGCGCGCTCGAAGCGCCGATTCGTGAAATCGCCAAAAACGCCGGTATCGAAGGCTCGATCGTCGTTAATCGCGTGCGCAAAATGACCGGTAAGAACGACGGATACGACGCCGATAAAGATTCCTACTGCGACCTTGTCGAGGCGGGCGTTATCGATCCCGCGAAGGTTGTTCGCACCGCGTTGCTCAACGCCGCGAGCGTCGCGTCGCTGTTGCTCACGACGTCGTGCGTTCTGACCGAAATCCCGAAAGAAGAGCCTGCCGCGCCGGATCCGAACGCGATGGGCGGCATGGGCGGCATGGGCGGATTCTAAGCCGTCTTTGCAACCGCTTACGGTCGCCGACCGATAGGCGGCGACCTCAATTCAAGAAGTAAATAAAAATTCATATATTGAAAGGTATTAAAATGTCCGCGAAAAAGAATATCAATCTGAAACCGTTGGAAGACCGAATCGTCGTTAAACCGTTGGACGCGGAAGAGAAGACCGCCGGCGGCATCATCCTTCCGGATAGCGCGAAAGAGAAACCGCAACGCGGCGTTGTTGTCGCGGCTGGCGTCGGTCGACTTCTCGACAACGGCAAGCGCGCCGAAATGAATATTGTCGTCGGCGACGAAGTTATTTACGGCAAGTATTCCGGTTCCGACGTTGAGGTCGACGGAGAAGAGTACAAGATTTTGCGCGAAAGCGACGTGCTCGCGAAGGTCGTCAAGACGGCGTAATTTACGCGGTCGAGACAGAATAGTCGCTCCTTTCAATAACTTACGATTCTCCGGCGTTTTTGCGCCGGAGGCTCATATCTAGAATAGACGAGGACATTTTCATGGCTAAACAATTGCTCTTCGACGACGAAGCGCGGCGCAAGATGTTAGACGGCGTCAATAAACTAGCGGACGTGGTCGCGGTTACGCTCGGTCCGACCGGTCGCAACGTCGTTCTTAGCAAGGCGTACGGCGGTCCCAAAGTCACCAAAGACGGCGTGTCCGTTAGTAAAGAAGTCGAACTCGAAGATCCTTTCGAGAATATGGGCGCGAAGCTCGTCAACGAAGTCGCGTCGAAGACGAACGACGTCGTCGGCGACGGCACGACGACCGCCACAGTTCTGGCGCGCGAAATCTTCCGCGAAGGTTTGCGCAACGTCGCCGCCGGCAGCAATCCGACGGCGATTCGTCGCGGTATCGACAAAGCGGCGACTGCGGCGATCGCAGAACTTCAAAAGATGGCGAAGAAAGTTTCGTCTAAAGCGGAGATTGCCGACGTCGGTACGATTAGCGCGAATAACGACCGAGAGATCGGTAATTTGCTCGCCGACGCGATGGAAGCGGTCGGAAACGACGGCGTTATTACCGTCGAAGAAGGCAAAACGTCTGAGACGACCTATGAAGTCGTTGAAGGCATGCAGTTCGACAAGGGCTATCTGTCGCCGTATTTCATTAACGACATGGCGCAAATGCAGTGCGTCCTTGAGAACGCGTACGTTTTGCTTCATGAGAAGAAGATTTCAAACGTTCGCGATCTCGTGCCGCTGCTCGAAAAAGTGGCGCAGAAGGGGAAGCAACTCCTCATTATCGCCGAAGACGTCGACACGGAAGTTTTGACGCTTCTGGTCGTCAATAAACTTCGCGGTTTGATCGACGTATGCGCCGTTAAAGCGCCGGGATTTGGCGATCGACGCAAGGCGATGATGCAAGATATCGCGATTCTTACCGGCGGTCAAGTTATTAGCGAAGACCTCGGAATTAAACTTGAAAACGTCGAACTTAGTCAGCTTGGCACGGCTAAGAAGATCAACGTCGACAAGGACTCCACGACGATTATCGACGGCGGCGGTAAGAAGTCGGATATCAAGACGCGCACGGATCTGTTGCGCAAGATGATCGCGGAGAGCGAAAGCGATTACGATCGCGAGAAGTTCCAAGAGCGACTTGCAAAGCTTAGCGGCGGGGTCGCCATCGTTAAGGTTGGCGCGCACACCGAAGCGGAAATGAAGCAGAAGAAAGATCGCGTCGACGACGCGTTGCACGCGACTCGCGCGGCGGCGCTTGAAGGCGTTCTTCCAGGCGGCGGGGTCGCGCTCTTGCGATGCCGAGAAGCGGTCGAAAAGGCGCGGGCAAACGCGCGCGGCGACGAAAAGATCGGCGTCGATATTCTTGCGCGGGCGCTTTACGCACCGCTAACGCAGATCGTCGACAATAGCGGCGCCGACGGGCGCGTCGTCGCGGACGAAGTCGCCGCGAAGACCGGTTCCGAAGGCTATGACGCGGCGACTGGGAAATACGTCGACATGTACGAAGCCGGCGTTATCGACCCGTTGCAGGTCGTTCGCGCGGCGTTGTCGCACGCGGCCAGCGTCGCCGGACTCATGCTTACGACGGAAACGTTGGTTACCGACGTTAAGAAGAGTAAGTAACGCGTTCGTGAACGCCTTTCGAGCGCGTTGCGTTTGAAGGGCGTTCTTATTGGTTTTAACCCTCTCGTCGCGACGGCGGCGAGGGGGTTCTGTTAAACTTGCGCGATTCTGTTTCGCGCGCGAACGATTGGTACGAGATCAATTCGGAATCAATTCGCGCGCGCCTTTTCTGGACACTACAATGGCCGAAGAAATCGACTATTACGAAGTACTGAGCGTTAATCGATCCGCGTCGGCGGAAGAAATTAAGTCGGCGTATCGAAAGGCCGCGTTGAAGTATCATCCGGATCGCAATCCCGGCGACGAAGAAGCGGTGGCTAAGTTCAAGCTTTGCGCGGAAGCGTTTGACGTTTTAGGTGATCCGGAAAAGAGAGAGATTTACGATCGTTACGGTCGCGCCGGTCTTGATCGGAACGGCGGCGGATACGGGGGCGGATTCCAGGATATTAGCGACATATTCGGATCTTTCGGCGATCTATTCGGCGATATTTTCGGCGGCGGTGGTCATAGCGGTCGGGTCCAGCAAGGCGCCGACGTCAATTGCGGGGTAACGTTGGATCTCCACGAGGCGGCGAAAGGCGTCGAAAAAGAGATTCGATATCGCCGTCGCGAAGTCTGTTCCACATGCTCCGGAACCGGCGCGAAGCCAGGCACGAAGCCGGAGACGTGCAAGTATTGCGGCGGTCGCGGGCGAATTCAACAGTCTGCGGGAATGTTCTCGATTCAGACGACGTGTCCAAAATGTCAGGGACGCGGCACGATCATAGCGGATCCGTGTCCAGATTGTCGCGGCAGCGGTCTGACGGCGCGGGAAGTAGTTCGCGTCGTGCGAATACCGGCGGGCGTTGACACGGGCGCGCGATTGCGCATTCAAGGCGAAGGCGATCAAAGTCCCAACGGCGGTCCTTCCGGCGACTGCAACGTTTACGTGCAAATTTTGAAGCATCCGCTTTTCCATCGCGAAGGTCAAAACCTCATTTGTCAGATACCGATCGGATACGCGCAAGCGGCGTTAGGCGCGGAGATCGACGCGCCGACGTTGGACGGGGTCGAGAAGGTGAAGATACCGGCCGGAACGCAGAACGGCGACGTGATTCGTTTGCGCGGACGCGGGATGCCGACGCCGCGACGCAATATCGTAGGCGATTTGCTTATTCAATTGTATATTGAGGTTCCGACGAAAATCAAACCGGAACACGCGGCTATTTTGCGCAAGCTAGCCGAATATGAAGGAGACGCTACTTTAACTGAATGTAAGTCTTTTGGCGCTCGGTTGAAGAAGTTCGTCAAAGATTTTTTTCCAGAGAAAAAACCGGCTAAGACTTCGGAAGAAGGAACAAGCGAAAAGAAGAGCTAACCGTCTTCTTTTCGCATGGATCGACTTGGTAATCAATCGTGGAGCGGCGCGGGATTCATCGCGCCATGAGGAAAATGCAACCAGAAACTAACGAACCATTCGACGACGATTTGGACGCTCAAACGCGCGACTTTGCCGAGGAAACTGCGAAGAACATGTTCCAAGAAGTTTCTAAAGCGAGCGCCGACGACGAGATGATCACGTTGAAAAAGTCCGAGTACGAGAAGCTGAAGAGAGATCTTGCGGAAGCTCAGGATCGCGGTCTTCGCGCGTTGGCGGATCTTGAGAATTACCGCGCGAGAACGAACCGACTTCAAGCGGAAGAACGGAAATACGCTTCGATGGATTTGGCGCGCGCGATTCTCCCCGTGTGGGACAATTTGAATTTGGCGTTGCAGATCGAAGAGCCAGAAAAGAACGGCGCGGCGGTTATCGACGGCGTCAAAATGGTCTGCCACGAATTTTTGCGCGTTTTCGCCAGTTGCGGAATTGAAAAGATTAACGCGTTGCATCAGCCGTTCGACCCGAATTTCCACGAATCCGTCGCTTTTTTACAGACGGACGAGTTTCCACCGAATACGGTCGTCGCCGAGTTAAAGACAGGTTTTACGCTCGCGGATCGCGTCGTTCGCGCGACGCAAGTGGCGCTCGCGACGCCGAAACCTGAGAATAAAGCCGCCGAGGAGTAGTCGTCGCGAGGCGATTCTTTTCCGCCGCTTGTCATTCGTTTACGCTGAATTCTTGTCAAATGCCTACGTATGAATATTATTGCGACGCGTGTCGCGAGTCTTGTGAAATTTTTCAATCGATGACGTCTCCTGCCGTCGAAGTCTGTCCGAATTGCGGCGCCAAAAAGCTACACAGGAGAATTAGCGGCGGCGCCGGCGTGATCTTCAAGGGATCCGGGTTTTACTGCACCGACTACAAAGGGAAGAATCCGTCGTCGACTTCGAGTTCTTCTTCCGGCGGCGCCAAGACGTCGAAATAGCGATTCCTTCTTCTTGCGTGTAACGAAATGCGTTGTCCCATTTGTCATAAGACGGTTGATCCCGACGAATCGTCAGATTCGTTGCCGTTTTGTTCGATGCGTTGCAAAATGATTGACGCCAAACGCTGGCTCTGCGAAGAGTACGCGATAGAAACCGTCAATGAAGACGAGTTGGAAAAGGAGATTCTCAAGAGCGAAGAATTTCAATCGGAAGAGGATTCGTGATTCTTTGACTCGATTTCACGCGAGGAACATAGACGACCGAAAGAAAGACGCTCGCAACGGCGCCTTTTTCGGTCGTTTTTCATTCCTCATGAGGTCTTTTTGATCGCTACTTGTTGGTAAAACCTCTCTATTTGATATAATATGCGGCAACGGTTTTCGCTTGGATTAAACGTTAGGAGACGCTGATGGCGATCATTAAAGATATTGACGAAGGCACGATTCGACGCGTCGATTGGCTGGAAATAGTCCCACCGACGATTTTCTTTCGCGCGTTTTCCGCAACTTTTAAGTTTTCGCTGATCGCCTTATTTGCGTTGATCATCGCCGGCGCGGTTGCCGTCTTCAACGGACTCGATTCCCCGAACGACGGAGGAAAGGCGTCCGAAGCCGCCTCGTTTTCCGTTTCGCGCTCTTCGCGATCTTTTCCCGTCGGCTGTTTCTGCGCGCATGAAACGCCCCAAAACGTCATGCGCCTAGGACGTTCCCTTGACTCAATGGTTCGGCGTCTCGGAACCGGAAACGATTGGACGATCAGAGCGTGCGTCGGAGGATACTGTTGCCTTTTGCTCTTTTTATCGCTGGTCGCGGCGCGTTCTTCCGCAGTGCGTCTTGCGACGAGCGCGCGTTCCTCGACCTTGTCGTCCGTTCGATTTGCGTTTCGGAAGATACCGTCGATCCTCTTGGTCGGCGCGACGCCGTTCGTTCTCGTCGGCGTTGTTTGGGGAATAGAGAAGCTTGCGGACGCGACGGGAGTTTTCGGCGCGTTTTGCGCGCCGTTGTCGACGCTTTTTATCGCCCTCTTCGTTCTTTTTGCCGGCGCGACCGCGATTGGAACTCCCCTTGCAATAGCGGCGTTGGCGACTGAAAATTGCGACGGATTCGACGCGATTTCGCGAAGCGTTTCTTACGCCACTCAACGTTTTCTTGTCGGACTGATCTATTCTGCGATCGCGCTTCTCCTGTTGAAAATCGGTTTCATCGTCGTCGCCTATCTTGCGAACGTCTCAGCCTTCGTTTATAGTCGAGCTTACGCGGACGTGGAATCGGGATGGATCGACTTTTGGGGACTCGTTCTTGTCGCGAGTCCCTGGGCGTATCTGTGTCACGCGAGCGTCGTTTACGCAACCGCGATTTATCTTCTTCTTCGACGTAGCGTTGACGGAACGCCTTACGACGCGTGCGCTCTCAACGGATCCGGAGGTCGGCGACGCTTGCGGAGGATCATTCAAGACGCCAACGGCGCGCCTGTCATTTCCGAATCGAACGCGAAAGAGACGACAAAGGACGGAAACGAAAGCGGTAAGTAAACGTCTAATGAACACGAGTTCCAAGAAAGAGTTGGTTGTCGCAAGACTAACGCCGGTAGGACGTTCGGCCGTTTCGTGCGTCGGCGTGTACGGCTCCGCCGCGTCGGAGCTTGTTCGCAACGCTTGGCGTCGCGTGGACGGCGCGCTTTCCGACAACTGGCGAGAATGGAGCGTCGAAGAAGCTCAACGCCCGATCTTTGGACGTTTCCACTTCGCCGGTCTCGACGCGCCGGGGGAAGAGGTTGTCGCGAACTGGCGAAGTCGCAACGCCATTGAACTTGATTGTCACGGCGGCGACTTTGTAACGACCAAAATTCTTGATTACTTTATTCGCGGCGGCGCGAGAAAGATTACCGGAGACGCGTGGAACAGACTTGTCAATCACGAGGAGCGCGAGGAAGTCGACCGCGAGGTCGCGCCGTATTCGCCGGAGTTTCAAACGCTGTTTTTGGACGCTTGCGACGAGTTGATCGCCAACGCGTCGACGGAAGAGACCGCGAAAATCGCGTGCGATCAGCGCGAGTCGGCGCGCGATTTTGCTAATAAAATAGCGTCGCTTTTACGCGAAGCGGCGCGCGGTCTGCCGGACGCCAACGCTTCCCTTGAAGACGCCTTGGCGCGCGTTTTAAGCCGGAGAACGTGGGGACGCAAACTCTTTGAGCCGTTCGTCGTTTCCTTTTTAGGCGTCGCGAATTCAGGGAAAAGCAGTCTTTTCAACGCGCTTCTCGGTCGGGATCGGGCCGTCGTTTCCGATTATGAAGGCACGACTCGCGACTTGCTCGACTCGGCGTTTCTGATCAACGGATGGCGGTTTTGTTTGGTAGACTCCGCCGGATTACGCCAAACGGACGATAAAGTCGAACGTGAAGGGATCGAGTTGGCGCGTGAAGTCGCTCGTCGCGCGGACTTAATTTTGAGAATATACGACGGGACGCGCGATTATCGCGATCAAGACGTCGTAATTCAGGCGCTTGCGCCGAACGAATCCGCGTCGACGTTCCTGAACGTATGGAACAAAATAGACCTGGCGCGCGTTGCGAATCGACCGACGGACGTCGAGTTCGTTTCAACGAGCGCTAAAACAGGCGCCGGAATAGACGCGCTTATGGACGCGATTTTTTGCCGTACGGTAGGGCGTTTGGATCGCGCTCAGACCAAGAGCGGTCGCGAAGATTTGATTTTGTGGACGGACGAACAAGTTCATTTTGTCGAAAAACTTGCGGACGATTGTCGTTCGGGACGACACAAAGAAGCGTTGGCGACGTTGACCTCGCGATCTTGACGGAACGTATTTGTGAAAATGCCTAATCTTTTAAGTTCGCTTTGACGCGATTTGAAGGTTTGCGATGAACAACGGAACAGGGTTTTTTATGATCTTGGAATTTTTTCTAACGTTCGCGACGACATGCGGTTGTTTCGCCTTGGGCGCTATGTTGACCGACGATTCCGACGATCATGGAGACGAGAACTCTCTCCGAAATCTCTTGGACGGAGTTTATTCTGAACTGCGCGATATTATCAAGAATCTTGCCGATCGCCGTCGTTTTTCCGAAGACGGCGTTGAGGACGCCGCCGACGGAACTCGGGATCCCGGCGCTCGGGGACGTTCTACGTTAAACGACGATCTGATCTTTGCCGACGGTTTAAACGTCGGCAATTCTCTCTTTTCGAGCGAAGACGATCCTTGGAAGGATTTTGACGAAGAGAGCGGCACGGAAAACGACGGTCTCAATTCGGCAAATTATTTTGGCGCCTTTTTCAAAAAGAAGAATTATTTTTCTCGCGAGGACGATTCGGAGCAATCGGACGATTCCGAGCGACCGAAAAAATCGGATCGAAAGTGGGCGCGTCCAGAGAATCACGAGAGCTCTAATCAAGACGAGGCGTCCAACGACGACGAAGAGGAGGATTTTGACGAGGACTCGTCGTTCGATTCTTATGAAGATGACTTTGACGAATCCTATTTTACCGATCATATTCTTGACGACGACTCCATGTCGTACGCGCAGAAAGTCGCTCGTTTGCGCGATGAATTTGAAAAAGGCCGTCATTTAGCGCGAGTTCCGCTGGTCTACGCGTTGTTAAACTACGTCGAGGAGCTTGACGCTTCGAGCGAAAAGGACGCGATGAGCGCGCTCGACGAAGCGGAAAGTTTGCTTTCCGCCGATCGCGATTTCGGCGACGAGGAGTTCTTTGATCCCGACGATCCGGAGAATCAAAAACTCTTGATATACGTCTTGCTACAGCGTTCGATTTTTTGTTTGAAAAACGATTTAAAACCGAATATAGAAGCGGTAAACGAGGCATTGAATCATGCGCGCGAACTGTATCGCGCTTATCCGGTTGAAGATTCCCAGCTCCTCTTAGCGCGCGTATATCTTGTTCGCGGAAGCGTATATCTAGCGAACGAGCTTGAGGAAGTGGCGCTGAACGCTTTTCAAAAGGCGTATGAAACCGTTAGCGGGAGCGAATTCGACGGCGAGTCGGAGGAGAGGGTCGTTTTGACAGGAGTCACGTTGCGATCGCTCGCCGAAGCGTATCGACGAATCGGCGATTCGCAACAAGAGCTTAAGGCGTTTCGCGAAGTCGTTAATTACTGGAAAGATCGCGGCGATCGCGACGTGTACTTATCGGAATTTGCGACGTCTGCGTTCCATTTGGCGATGACGTTGCAGAAAGTCTCTCCGAAAGAGAGCATGGAGTATCTCGAGGAGGCGATCAACGCGCAGGAACGACTCTATTCCTTTGACGAGTCGCAGCACGCGGTCGAACTTGTTTTTTACATGAACATTCGCGCCGATCTTTTATTCCAACGTCATAAAGTTGAGGCGCTTGCGCTTTTAGATCGCAGCATTTCCATTTTGGCGCAGTTTCTCGAACAGGAGCCCAACGCGAAGAAGCGAAACGTAGCGTTTCGTCTTGCGACGGACTCGTATTTGCGCCGCGCTTCGGCGCGTCATCTTTTGAACCATCCGATTCGTTCCGTCGTGGAGGACGCGCGCAACGCAATTCATTCGCTTAGTCTCGGTTTGAAATTTGATCCGAATTTTAACCTTCGGAAACCGATTTTTATTATTCTTTTCTTTTTGATCAAGACGTTATTTGCCGGTAAAAAAGAATCTTCGGAGATTTTTGAGCTCATCAAGTATGCGGAGCTTCTTTACGAACAACTCAGCGACTCAGACAAACTCTATGTTCGCGATCGCTTGACGTTTATTTATCTTCAAGCGCATAATTATTTCGCGTTTCACGAGGACGACAAGACCGCATTTGAAATGGCGAATCGCGCGGTCGCGCTCATTCAAAGCGACGATTCCGACGATCTTTCCGTCGACGACCGCGAAGCGCTCGTTCAAGCGTTGCGTCAGCGCGCGCTTTACCTTTACACAGTGCGTCGCGACTCGGCGAGAGCGTTCGACGATTGCGTCGCCATGATGAAGATTCTTGAAAGTTTGCGTCGCGACGACGCCCTTGACGGAACGACTGCGAACGTATACGTGGAGACGCTGTGTCGCGCCGCTATATGTAGCGTTATAAAGGAGGATTTAGACGAGGCTCGTTCCTATATTGCGCGCGCTTTTCGACTGACTCTTCGGCAAACGCATTATCCTGATTGGGATTGTCAATCGTTGACGCAGGCGGTTCTTTGCGCGTTTTACTTTTCTCGAAACGAAGGCGACAAGACCACCGCGCTCCGTTTAATACGCTTGGCGCTGAAAATTGTCAAGCAAATGCAGATTAAGATCCTCGAGTCAGACTCCGATTTAGGAGACGATCAAGAAGAGGAGTTATTGAACGACAGTCAACGTGAGAAGATCAATCTTCTTGAACGGACGGCGATCGATTTCAGACTCGCGCGAATCGAGTTGCTGAGCGAAGAGGAAACGGAAGACGCGGGCCTTTTGAAGGTTCTTGGCGAATCGACGTCGGAAATCGACGATTCCGATAAATCGCAAGGAGGTCGCGGCAACGTTCCGTATTATCAAGCGTTGCTCCGAGACGTTGTGTTTTGCGCGCGTAGCGCCGAGCGCCGCGCTTTGGAAGGAATTGACGACGCCGAAGAGATTCTTTTATTTGCCATGAGGTATCTTGTTCGACGTTTATCGTGGGACATTAACGATCCGACGGTCGGCTTTGACGAAGTTAATATCTCGCTGAAGGCTCTTGTGGAGCGTTTGCCGGAACGGCAGTCGACGACTCTACAAACTCTGTTAAACGCGTGGAAATCCGACGTCGCGACGCAGGATGTTTTGAAGACGGCGATCGCCGGGGTCGAATCCCTTCAAGAGACGCAAGATTTTAGCGAGGAAGGTGATGCGCGCGACGACGTCGCGACGTCGTGCATACGTTCTTTATGCGAATTGCGCGCCGAAATTTGCGCGGGCGTTCTTGGAACCGGCGTTATTCCAAACTTACCGACCAAAAGTCCTGAAACGCGCGATTTTGAAGTCGCTTTTCTTCGTGAAAAGACGAACGACGATTTCGCCATACGCTCCCAAAGGGAAGGTTATTTGGAACGAATTGACGCTCGCTCCAATAAAACGCTCCAGTATTCGGGAGCGCCGTCGAAAGAAGAATGGCGCAGACGAGGCGAAATGAGCGTTTACGCGGCGGCGTACGCAAGCGGCGAGACGTTGCGTTACGATTTTGAAAGCGTGGCGCGCTATTCCAAGCAGTTTGTTGAGCTTTGGCGTTCGTACGCAGTCGTGCGAAAGAAGGACAAGAGCCTCTTGCTGCATGTGTTTTCAAGGGATCTTTTGCACGTCCGTTATCGCAAACTGCCGTCGCTTCTCGCGGCGGCTGAGTTTCTTTTCAACACGACATTGGGAGAGTATTTCTTCCTGGAGGTTAAAGCGATACCAGTCGCTAAGGCTGCGTATAGCAAAGCGTTGTCTATCTACGAAGCGCATATCGAAAGCTTCAAGAAGCTTGATCGTTACATTGATTATGTATGTTGCAGCTTGTTGTTTCGACTTGCGTCCATTTTCCAGGCGGAGCATAATCATATCGAAGAAAACCGAACGCTTCTCAAAGCGCTCAGAGTTCACCTTCGTCTTTGTGAAAAGGACAACGCGGTCGAGCCGCAACTTCTTAATCGGATTTCCGAAGAAATCGCGAAGTTTATGCCAATGCAAACCGCGTCGAATCCGCGCGCGATTCCGAGAGCGGTCAATCGCTTTTTACGGGAAGTCGGCAAGATTGACGCGCCTTGGTTGAACGAAGTCTACGTCGCTCTTCACCCGCTCATTTTCGAACTCGTCGATCTCTATACGAGCGACGTCGAGTGTTATGAGATTTCAAGAGCCGCGATCGACCAATTGAACGCTTCGACGGCAAAATATATCGAGTCCTTGGAGGATTCCGAGATCTTTTATTCCTCTAACGTCACGAAGAGATTGGCGCGTTTATTCGAAATGCAGATTCAGTTCTGGACGTTATACGGTTCTTTCGATAGAAGCGTTCTTCATATTGAGAAGTCGTTGGAATTTATCGACGATATTCAGAACCGAATTAGCGCGTTTCATTTCGGTATTCTGCGAGAGATTCTGTCGGCGCGTAAATCGAACGAGGCCGACGACCGCGTAATCGCAGACGATCATGGCGGCGAGGAAGGGAAAGACGAAACGAAGAGTTTCAAGATCTCCGAGGTTGAAGGGGAGTCCCAACCCTCTGACAAATTGGTCGACGGTCAAGGCTCTGACGGCGGAGACGACTCTGACGCAGATTCGTCGGAATCAGACGACGACGCTCGGTTTATCAACTCTTTTGTTTTTTGGGTGCGAACGAAACGTTCGTTGGCGAGTCGCAAACTTTATCTTTCGTGGAAGACGAAGCCTTTGGAAGTCGAGTCCTCCGAACTTGGGAACGAAGGAACGACGCCTTCTCTCGAAGAGCATAAGCGTCGTTTTGTCGATTTGTGGTCTAATATGCCGATAAATCGGGAATTACGAGACTATGTGATCGAGTGTTTCGCTCTTAACGTCGGGGGGCTTAAACGGATAAAAAATTGGTTCAAGGGGGCGTTCTCTAAACGACCGACGAAGTTTATTGCGAGTAGAGCGACGCTCGAAGAGCTGGAAACGGAAATCCTCGCGTACTTTGTGGAAGAGACGATTCTTGCTCCTCAAGATCAAGATCCTAAGGCGACGCTTCGCATTTTCCTGGAACGATTCTTTTTACTGGCGAAACGCGTCGATTTTCGTCGCGAATTCCTGGCGGAGATTTACTACGTTTGTTCGGTGTACGCAACTCGACGACGGCTATTTAGTCAGGGAATCAATCTCGCCCAACATGCCCTCCGAAACCTCTATGGTTTTGAGGATTTGCAGCGACCCGTTATGGAAGGGAACGTTTCGAAAACGTTTTCCACGAAACGAGCGGCGCTTTCGACGTTGGAAGTCGAAGAGCATCTGTGTCGGGTCTATTTAGCAAGAGGCCGAAAGCGCGACGTTCTTCGCGCGATGAAATTGAATTTCGACGGATTGCAGCTTGCAAAGAAGATGATCTCGCGAGGTTGGTTTAGCGCGCAAGTATACTATGTTAAAATGTGCGTGGTCGCCGCCAAAATCTTGACGAATCAAAACAGTCTGCAGGAGGCGCGCGAGTACGCGAATCGAGCGAAAGAGATGATTCGTAAACGTACGCGTCGCGGAATAGGTTGCTGGACGTCGCAAATTCAAACGGATTTATGCGAAATTGACGCGAGACTTAAAGAACTTGGGTGCGACGTCGACGATTCGGAGAGCGTCGGCGATTAGTCGACGGGGCGAACATGGCTGATCGAGTTAGGAAAAGAAGAGAAGAATTAGGTCTCGACGTCGAAACGCTTGCCTTGCGTCTCGGCGTTCCGGAGCGACAGCTTCGCTCGATCGAAAGCGACGAGGAAGGCTTGATTGACGTCAGAGTAGCGCTCAAATTGGCGCGCGTTCTCAATACGACCGTCGAAGATCTCTTTGGCGGATCGACGTTGGGGCCGCGCGTGGCAGAGGCCGCAACGGACGCCGCTTCCCCAGCCGCGCTCGAAAGCGAGATATCGTCGCCTCTTTTTGATATCGTGAATCTTGCCAACGGACTGACGGACAGAGCGAGTCTGCGTCGCGTTTATCCACCGCGCGGCAGTCGGAAATCATCCTCTTACTTTTCCAAAACGGCGAGGACGGACGACGCGGCGACAAGTCCGCGCGGTCTTGTTGATCCAACGTTAGGGCGTCCTATTCGCTATTTTGACCTTTTCTGCGGTATTGGCGGCTTTCGTTACGGCATAGACCGCGCGCTGAAAAATATAGGTCGTGAAGGTGAGTGCGCGCTGAGTTGCGATTCGGACAAGTACGCGCGCGAGAGTTACGCCGCGAATTTTGGCGACGCGCCGGTTGGGGACGTCGCGGCGTTACCGTCGGACGCAATACCAGATTTTGACGTGTTGTGCGCCGGTTTTCCTTGTCAGTCGTTTTCTATAATCGGTCTAAAACGCGGGTTCGAAGACGAAACGAAAGGGGCGTTGTTCTTTGAAATCGCGCGTATTTTGCGAGATAAGCGACCGCGCGCTTTCATTTTAGAAAATGTGCGAAGTCTTACGACGCACGACGGCGGTCGCGCCTTTGAAGTGATTTTACGCGTTCTGCAAGACGAACTCGATTATTGCGTCGATTGGCGTATAATGAACGCGCTTGATTGCGGACTTCCTCAGAAACGAGAACGCGTCTTGATCGTCGGATCGACGCAACCGTTTGAAATGGAATGGCCGAGAAAAAAGACCAGCGGAAAAACGCTCCGGGACATTCTTCAAGACGATCGGGACGTTCCTCGGAAATATTACGCGTCGTCAAAGATTATTTCCCTTCGGCATAAGAAACACAAATCGCAATTTGAGCCGGGGATTTGGCACGAGAACAAATCGGGGGTCATAACGTCTTATCCGTATAGTTGCGCGCTTCGCGCCGGGGCGAGTCATAATTACCTTTTGGTGAACGGCGAGCGTCGCTTGACGCCGTTGGAAATGTTGCGACTCCAGGGATTTCCCGACGATTTTAAGATAGTCGTTTCCGACGCGCAAATTCGCAAGCAAATAGGCAACGCCGTTCCCGTTAATATGATTGAAATGACGCTGAATCGTTTTTTACCCCTTGTTTTTCAGTCCGAGGCACATTAGAGATAGAGGAAACGCATGAAGAATCCCGCGCCGAAACCGTCAGACTCGAAGGATAAACGCGACGTCTTTTCGGCGTCGAAACGCTCCGAAATCATGAGCAAAGTCCGGTCGACCGGGAACAAGTCGACTGAATTGAAATTGATTTCCGTATTCAAGGAGCGCGGCTTGACCGGTTGGCGTCGCAATTCGAAGTTATTTGGTCATCCGGATTTTGTTTTTCCGAAATTGAAGATTGCGATTTTCGTCGACGGATGCTTTTGGCACGGACATGATTGTCGGAATACGAAGCCGCAGGATCATCACGACTATTGGGCGCAGAAAATCGCGCGTAATCGCGCGCGCGACGCGGCGGCGACAGAACATTTAGAGCGACTTGGATACGCGGTGATTCGCATTTGGGAATGCGAATTCAAGCGATCTAATCAGGACGTTTTGGCGAAAAAACTTCAAATAGTCGCGAGCGCGCGGAATGAAAAACAGAATGAAGAAACAGAATGAAAAAACAGGTTGCGACCATTAAGAACGCAACCTGTTGAAATTTTCGGCGCGACCGAAGCGCGTCGTAGAACGCAATTACTTCTTCTCGGCGTCGGCGGCGTCCTTGGCCTTCTTTTTCTTCTTCAAGACGACCTTATAGACGCGAATTTTCGGAAGATTGAACGGAGAAGTACCTTCAGCCCAACGGTCTTGAGACTGGAGCTTCTCAATACGTTCGACTCTGGTCAGGACGTTGCGCGAGCGCGAAACGCCTTTCTTAATCTTTAAACTTTTATCAATAGTCATGACTGAACTCCAAACGATATAACGCGGTCGCTCGATCGCGCGAACTATACCGCGTTCGGCGTCGGCAAAACGCGGACGCCGTTTCAACTCGCAAATGCGCGCCCGCTTAGCGCTCCTTCTTGACCGTCAACACGAATCGCGACCGTCAATCAAGAATGCGTATTTGAGAATTATAACGCGACTTCGCATTTCGACAAGGGGGCGACTACTCTTTCTCATAGAATTGTTCTTTTTGCGCTGTCTGCGCGTCTTCTCTATTTTGACGTCTCCGGCTTTTTAATCCTTGTTTTTCCGGGATTTTTCCGCAACGTCTTCTTCGCGCTTAATCGCTTCGGATTGCTCGCGAATTTTTTTTCTTGCGGTGAATTCAAGGACGGCGATGAGGCACAGCGTCATGATTGTCTGCGCCATCACAAGAACGGCGCAAATCAAGTTGACTTGATACAGGTAAAAGGCGCCGCTCGCGCAAATTGCCGTCGTAAGATAGACCGTCAAGACCGCCTGGGTTTTGGTAAGACCCAACGCGTTCAATCGGTGAGAGTAGTGATTTTTGTCTCCGACAAACGGGCTGACGCCGTTGAGGGTGCGAATAATTACGACGCTAACGACGTCGTAGATCGGCACGGCGAGAACGACGACCGGCGTAAAGACGGCGCTTCGGGGGGCGTTTTCGCCGACGAACGTTGCCGCGAGAGTTGTCGTCGCCAAGAGAAAACCGATAAAATACGCGCCGCCGTCTCCCATAAATAGCTTAGCCGGCGGGCGATTCAACGTTAAAAAGCCGCAAATCGCTCCTGCGAGCGCTACGAGAAAGAACGCGAGGAAATACTGCGGTTCCCCGGAGATTGGATTCGGCGCAAGGAATAATGAGATCGTTGCGAGAAAAAGCGACGCGATCGTAGCGACGCCGCCGGAGAGCGCGTCCATATTGTCGAGCATATTAAAGGCGTTGACGAGTCCGACAATCCAGAGGACGCTCAGCGGATACGTCAGGTAAGGCGCGTCGACAAAAAAGGTGGCGCGCCAACCAAGCGAGACGGCGGCGATCGCCACGAGAAATTCGACGGAGAGCCTTAGTTTCCACGACAGGTTATATCGATCGTCGAGCGCGCCGAGCAGGGTAAGGCAGGAGCCTAATCCGAGAATTGTCCATAGTTCTTTGAGTCGAAACGCGACGCCTTCGAGGCGTAGGGCGACTTCGTCGGGCAGAGCGAGTCGAGCGCGAAAGAGGGCTAGAATTGAGATAACCGCGAGCGGCGCGACGACGCCGAGCCATATTCCTAGTCCGCCGCCGGAGGGAATCGGTTGCGTATGAATTTTCCGTTCCCCAGGTTGGTCGATAAGCCCGAGCGCGGCGCTCTTTTTCATAATGAAATTGCAGCCGAGTCTGCTGATCGCAAGAGGAATGAGAAAGACGCAGACCAAAACGGCGGCGAGTCGGGACGGCGGAACGTCGAAGGATAATGAAGCAAACATGACGATCTCGTTACTTGGCGCTGACTCCGGCGGGGGGCGGAACGAGGTTGAGGAAAGACGATTCGTTAAAGACCGCCGGATTTTGACGTTCATTATTCGCGGTCAACGCGAGGGCGAGTCCGAACCGCTTTCTAGTCCGATTCGGTAAAACGTCGCGACTATCGAGCGTTTCCGACGCGGAGCATTCCTCAGGCGTTTGCGGATAGGTCGATTCGCGGGAATTGATCAGGTCGACGCAATAACGAAAGATGGGCGCGTTCGATTTCGCAGACCCCGGAGCTTGATATTGAGGTCGCGACGCGTCCGTTTGAAGTTCAGAAGTCGAAACCGTCGAGGCGGAGCGTTCTACGTCGCGAGCGGCGGACGTAGCGGCGACTTTAATTATATCCTTGAACGAACGCTCTTGCGTCGACGCGTTTGTCCCGTTCGCCCTATTTGTCCCGGCGTTCAACGCAGAAATTTCCGGTTCCTTCGATTTGGACGTTAGGGCGACGTCCTCGGTCGTAGGGGGCGACGCGGGCGAGGCAGGGGGCGGCGTAACGACGACTTTTTCGGGGGTCAGTTCGATTTCGCCGTCGTAGTAAGGGTATTCGACGCGCAGATTTTCCATGGGAACCGCGTCCCGACGCGTCGTGGGTTGCGAATCCGGATTGAGACTCGCTTTGATTCTTTTGAGCGCCGCGACGCTAGGAGAACGCGTTTCGTTTTCAGAAAACTCCCGATTTGCCGCGTATTCTTCGTTATCGCGACCTGTCTTGTCGAGTTGCAAGATTTCGGACAGCGTCGGCGTCGTTCCGCATGAGTTCGAAGACGCGCTCGCGTTCAGATTTGAACGTACCATATTCGTCATTCCTTCTCACGCTAAAACGGTCGTTGCAGGCGTCCGCTTTTCCGCCAACATTTTTCTCAATCGGAAATGGACGCGCCAGTCATTATGTCGGCAAAATCGAGAGAATTTGTGAGGAATAAAGGAAAAAAGGGGCGAATTCTTCAAGAAAAAGCAAGCGGCGCGAAACGCGGGGAAGCGTTGCGCGCCGCTTTGAGTCAATCGCCGCAGCGTTCGATGAAACCGCGAACCTTACTTCTTCAGAGATTTCTCAATGAGGTCGGCGGCGCGTTTACCGGAGAGGAGCATTCCGCCGAAGATCGGACCCATGCGGTATCCGCCCATCACGTTATTAGCGCTCATACCGGACGCGAAGATTCCGGGATAGTATTCGCGCGTGTTTTCGACGGTGGTGATTTCGCCGGTCGCAGCCTGCATGGGGCGTTCGCCGAGGATTTCGCCGGTCGGCGTGTCGAGTTTAACGCGCGCTTTGCGTTGGACGAGGTTGAGGACTTCGCAGGGATGTCCGGTGCCGTCGAGAACGGCGTTCGTAATGACGACGAGCGGGTCGACGTGCATTTGCAGTCTTGTAACAGGGGTCCAGTTGATGACGAGACCATTAATACGGTCGTCCTTGAACGCGACGTCTTCGACGCTGACGTTATTGAAGATTTTCGCGCCGGCCTTTAAGGCGCCAAAGATGAGACCGCTCGCCAACTCGACGGAATCTAACGAGAAATATCCGGGCGCGTCGGCGATTTCAGTAGAGTTGATACCGAATTCGTCGAGGATACTCTTCGCTTCCGATTGAACGACGACTTCGTTAAAGAGCGCTCCGCCGCCCCAGACGCCGCCGCCAGGAGCCAATTTCCGTTCGAAAACGACGGTTTTGTATCCGCGTTCGGCGAGGGTTTTGGCAGCGACGAGCCCGGACGGACCGCCGCCGACGACCGCAACGTCGACGACGAGATTGTCGAGAAGTTTTTGATAGAAGCTAGAAACGATCGCGGCGGAAACAATGTTTTCCAAAGACTTTGCCATAGAGGCCATCCTTTCGCGCGCGGTCGAAAGAAATTGCGTCTGACTTGCGCGCTTGTTACCTGCTCGCGATTGAAGCAAGCGAAATCGCAAGACAACCGTAGTAATTTCCTTCGCCGGCATTATCCGGAGCAGGTTCAAGGGGTTCTTCTCAGCCTTGTTTAAACAAAGCGCCCCCATTACTTTACGACAGAGGAGGACCAAATCCTCCCGATTTAAGCGCATTATAGCGCCGACGCGGGAAAAAACAAGTCCCCGTCGGCGCTTTGTCAACGCGCGTTAGGAGCGTTTTGCGAGCAATTCGACGGCGTACGCGGCGGGAGAAATCGTCTTTTTCTTGTCGAGCGACCAGCCTTCCATTTCTTCAAGCGCTTCAAAGAGCGTAACGCAAGCCGTTTTATAGTCCACTTTGCCGATTTCAGAAACGAGTCTGACGCTACGATCGATGAGCTTCTTGTTCGTCGCGTCCACGTGCGCCATCCAGTTGCCGTTCAGACGTCCGAATTTTCCCATCGTTGCGGTGGAAATATTATTCAGGACGAGCTTGAGCGCGATGTGCGCGAAGACGTCGAGCGGCGTTGCGGGAATCGCCATTCTGAAGACGTATTCCTTAGCGTCGACCGGCTTGGCGTTCTCGCCGCGCGGATTGGCGTCGAGCGTATTATCGATCAGTAGCGCCGCCTTCTGTTCGAAAGGAACCGCGCTCTTTTCGTAAGCGGCGAACCACTTGTCGGACTCGACTCCCCAAATGAGAGTTTCAGAACCGGCAAGCACGGCGACCGCAGCGTTCGGAGAAACCTCGTAACGCGACGGATCTTCTTCGTTGCCGATCGGGAAACGATACACCGTTTTCCGACCGATTTGCGGCGGATCGTTGATTTGCGCCGGAGTTCCGCCCATCGCTTTGTAGTCGTCCGGCGTCCATTCGAGGCAACGCGGCTCGACGCCGCCGAGGAGCCAGATCCACGCGTCTTTGGCGTTGCGCAATGGATCCTTAACGAACGCCCAAGGCGCCGGCGCGTCCGTTTCGTCGAGGGAGCGGAACGGCGGAATCTTAAACGTCGGCGAGCGTTCCGTCGTATCGGTGAAGACGTCGAGCGCGTAATCGCGCGCGAAATACGTTACGCGACCGCCTTGCTTGTAAAGATTGCATTCGTAATCGACGTAATCCGCCGCCGTTTGTACGTTGGCGTCGTCTCGAATCTCCTTGAGCATTTGACGGAACGCCGCGACTTTCGCGTTTACCTCGACGTCGAGTCCGAATCCGAGCGCCGCGCGCTCCGAATCGTCGAGCGCGTCCTTTAAGAGCCTACCAAGCGCCGTTTCAAACGCAAAGCCTGCGACGAGCAACTCTATCGTGGTTGCCTGCATACGCGTGGAACCCGCGATCGCCATGGGACCCGTCGTTAGATTGACGACGGTTACGCGCGGATCTTCAATGACCTTGCGCGAACGTTCGACGCGTTCCGCCATGAGTTCGGACGGGTTGTTGAAGAGGAAGAACGCCGTGATATTGGCTTCGAGCGCCGCGTGAATGGTTCCAATGACCGACGACGTTTCGCCGCCTTCGCTAATAGCGACGAGGGCGTCGTTCGGACCGATACCGGAATCTTGGAATTGTCGCTTGCCAAAGGAGATGAAATCCTCAAAACTTTCCACCGAACGAATGAGCGCGAAATCGCCGCCTGTCATGATCGCGTTCGTTTGCGCGGAGAGTTTTGCGAAGAACTCCGCGCGTTTCGGAAGCTTCGCCGCGGCGTCGCGACAGAATTTCTTATTGGCGGCGTCGAGGAGAATGGAGAGCCGGCCTGTCGCGCCGCAACCGCTGAAGCTCACGCGACCGCCTTTGGAGAGCGTCGAGTAGAGCGAATTTTCGAGCTTTTTGTATTCGTCGGAAGCAACGACCTTGTCGAGGACAGGCGGAATATCGTCGTCGACGGAATAGAGCTGTCTCATACCGGCGGGCACGTCTTTTGCGAGGGTTTGCGATAGCGTGCGCGTTTTCGGGTGAGATTGTTCGGTTGTTAAGACGCCGAGATGGAATTGGGTTTCGTTTTGAATAAAATCTTCAGCCTTTTCGAGAGGCGTTGCGGAACGTTGAAATGAGGTTTCCATGGCGATCCTTTCGAGGAGAACGCGAATAATGAGGACAAATGAAGGAATTGCGCCTTGACATAGCCTGGCGTCAAGGCGCGATGAATCGATGAAGAACGTTATTCGGCGCCGCCGTTTTGAGCGTCCTCAGATTGGGCGGGGTTCTCTTCGGCGTTTGAAGGCTCTTCGTCGGTCGCCTGATTTTGATCGGGTAGGTCGTTCGAATTTGGCGATTCTTCCGTTTGATCCGCAGTTTGAGGCTCGGGTTGCGGAGGCGTCGTTTCTTCGACGGTTTCATCGGCAGGTTGTTCGGAAGCGTTAGTTTCCGCGCTAGCTTCCGCGTCAGTTTTTTCGGACGTTGTTTCTTGGTCGGGAGCGAGGTCAAGCTTGTTTCCGGTGAGATCGGCGAGCCACTTGGCGCGGACAATGGAACCCCGTTCGTTGGTGTTGCGATAGTTCGCGATTGCGGCGGGGAACGAGCCTTCGCTTTCAAGGATTCTTGCGCGCAGGTAAGTTGCGGCGCGTTTGAAATCGTTTGCATAGGACTCGTTAGCGTTCGTAACGCGCAGAGATTCGTCGACCAGTCGATCCATCGTGGCGGATTCGTTGCCGCTGGCGTCGGAAAGTAGCGCGAGGTAATAGCTCGTTACGACTTTAAGAAAGCGCTTTGTCGCGATATCGAAGCGTAGCGCGCTCATCGTCTCGTTTGCGTAACGTTGAAGTTCTTCTTCGGTCGGTTGCGCTCCGGTTTGCGCTCTCGCTTCGGTGAATTCGTTGAGGCGGGCGAGAACCGTTTTTTGCGCGTTTGATTCTTCCAAACGTAGCGCGCGATCGGAAATTCGACCGTGTAAGAACCATGTCGTGGCGCCGTTTTCGTCGACGAAATCACCGCGTATGTATTTAATTTTCCCGATCCAGAGGGGCGCGATTGCAGCTTTTCGCGCGCCGGACGCGTTTCCAGAAAACGCCTTGGAGCCGGTGTAGTTCTCGACCTTCGTGGCGTCGGGATTTTCCGTTCGATCCGTCGACGCGCTCACTTCGAGATTGTCGGATTGTTCGAGGGGCGTCATGTAGATTGCGGTGAGGATTTCCGATTCGAACGGGAAGAGGACGTGTTCGAGAATAGGCGCGTCCGCTTCGTGAAGTCGTTGAACGTCGGCGATGCCGTCGAGTTCGAGAATCCGTTCTCGTTGCGACGCGTACGGAGTCGAAAGAACCGTGTTGACTTTTCCGCTAAACTCCTGTTCCAGCGGGTTCATTCTTGCGGCGCATAGGAACGGGGTCGACGGAACAAACGCCGTCATATTGACGAAATCTTCCGCTTTGGCGTTGTACGGAAGATCGGGAAGGTCGAACTTACGGAGAATCGAGTCGTCCTTAGCGACTTGCGATAAGGTGGCGATCTTTTGGACGTTCAACCCGCCGTCGACTACAAGGGCGTCCGAATCGTTTGCAACGAATGGGAGTCCAAGTTCCGGGGAGAAGAGGTATGTTTCTCCTTCGAGCCGCACGCCGACGACGAGCGGAAACGCCGAGCCGTCTTCCGAATTGTCGTTTTGCGGGCGAAGAACGAAGGCGTCGAGTCGATGTTGGCGCAAGAGTTCAATAAAGACGATCGCGCGGTCCATCGGGGAGCCTTGGCCGAGTAGCAAAGTTTGCCAAACGAGCGGCTCGATCGGGCCTGTCGGTCCAATTTCGCGATTCGAAAAGACGACGTTTTTGATCGTCCAATCGAAGAGTCGTTTGACGATTTCCATGTCGTCTTGTTTAGAGCCTTTTCCCCAACTGAAAGCGTCCCTGAGCCAGATTTGTCCTCGGAGGAATTCGGAGTCTTGCGGCAGGAAGATTTTTTCGTCAATTTTGAGGAGACGATTGTAGTCGGTCAAACCTTCCGTGAGAGTCGAGAAGTTAAACAACGCGTAAGATTCTTGCGCCGCGACCTGACGCAGTTGCGTTCTGAAGATTTCGACAGGGTCGGCGAATTGGAATTCACGGGCGGTTTCGAGTTTTTCTTCGACGTCGGCAACGAAACGCTCGAAGGAGACGAGGACGTTTGCTTTGAGCGCGATCGCCAACTTATGAAGTTGCGTTTCGCACGTTTTGAGGACGTCTTGAAGTTCTTCGCAATTCTTCGCCTCCGGAGTCTTGGCGTCGTCGGTAAAGAGCGAGACGAGTTCGTTCGCGCGTTTAGACGCTTCGATTAGCGTTACGATCTCTTTTGAAAGGGCGTCGTATTCGGGGTCGGTTTCAACGTCCTTCATTTCCTGACGAGTTTGAAGCCACGGATTAAGTCGTCCGAGCGTGCTGCTCAAATAGGATAGATCAGGAAAATTATCCTGATTTTCCGCCGTAGAGACGACTTGATCGATCAGCGTTCGGTTTTGAAACTGCTTATCTTTGACCGTTTTGCCCTGATCCGCGCCGTACTGATCTTGCTGATTGTGATCGCACGCGATTTGCGATGCGCAAAGCGACGTCAGAACAATGGCGATAAGCGCGATGCGCGACCTAAAACTAACGAACGTTGTTTCCATAGGAAGCGTCCTTCTTCGATTGAAATGGATGCGACGCCGCGCGCTCAGGTTAAAAAAGTACGAACGCTGGCTTTCAAGAGTATATGACGACGCACGCAATTTGTCAAACCCATAGAGCGCCGAGGGGCTTGATAACAATACGGAACGGTTTGACGATTTGTTGAGACTCCATATAATACTTGTGTTGAGCGCGCCGACGAGGGGCGTCCCCTTGAAAGCGGGAACTCAACGATTCGGAAACGATCGATTGCACACAACTCAGTGGCACACAATTAACGAGTCATATTGCGGAGTGAAATCATGCGCAAAGACGCTTTGGAACTCATAGAAAAGATCGGGCTTCTCCCGCTAATCAACGTCAAAGACCCATCGAAAGCGGCGCCGATCGTTCGAGCGCTTTCGAAAGGCGGAATCGACGCGGTGGAAGTTACGTTGCGCGACGCGAGCGCGTTCGAATCTCTTGTCGCGGCGCGCGAAGCGTCTCCCGACGGGCTGGTCGGCGCCGGCACGGTTCATAACGCGCGCGACGCCGAGCGCGCGATCGACGCAGGCGCCGATTTTATCGTTTGTCCGGGAATTTGTCCCGAGACGGTCCGACTGTGTCGCGAGCGCGAAGTCGCGGTCATTCCCGGCGCGACGTCGGCGACGGAAATCGAAGCCGCGCGTTCTTTCGGACTCAACGTCGTGAAGTTCTTTCCTGCGGATCTTTCCGGCGGACTCGAAATGATTAACGCGTTGCGCGGTCCTTTTGCCGACGTGCGATTCACGCCCACCGGGGGAGTGAATTTTAGCAATTTGTCGACGTACGCGAGCAGCAAAGCCGTTTTCGCGATCGGCGGAAGTTTTTTGACGCCGAGCGCGGCCGTAGAAAACGAAGATTGGGACGCGATTACGGCGACGGCGGAACGCGCGATCGATATTTCGCTCGGATTTACAATGGGGCACGTCGGAATCAACTGCCAATCGGTCGACGAAGCACAAGCGGCGGCGACCGACTTTGCGAAGATTTTCCGATTCAATACGCGTGAGATCGATATTTCGTTCTTCGGAGGATCCGCCGTTGAAGCGATGAAGAAGCCGAGCTTCGGCGCGAACGGGCACATTGCGATCGCGACGAACTCAATGAAGCGCGCGATCTATCATTTGGAACGTCGCGGTTACTCGTTCCGTTTTTTCAAGACCAACGACGCCGGCGAGATGATCGCCGCGTACATTAACGACGAAATCGGCGGATTTGCCATTCATCTGTGCGTTAAGTACTGACGAACGCGAGTCGACGTTCGATTCTGTAGTGAAAGGATATAGAGATGAGAAACGCGTTACGATTGGCGGTCGCGCTGTGTTGCGTTTTTGGCGTTATGCTTGGCGCGCGCGCGGAAGACTCGAATCAAGAGCCGAAAGAGCAGTTGAAGATTCTCTTCATAGGGAACAGTTTTACGTTCTACAACTCCTTGAACGACACGGTTCAGGACATGCTCAACGCGTCGGGATATTCTGCGAAAGCCGTGCGCATGGCGCCGGGCGGCTGGCGGTTCCGTCAGCATTTTAAAGGCGAGCTTCCCGCGAAATCTAAGGACAAACCGACTCCGGAAGTCATCGCGTCCCAGAAATGGGATTACGTCGTTCTCCAAGAGTACAGTTCCGGCGCGGTTTCCGATCGAGCCGAGTTTTTAGAATACGGTCAAAAACTCGCCGAAATGATTCGACAAAACAATCCGACGACGAAAATTCTCCTGTATCAGACGTGGGAGCGTTGCGACGGAATGTTTGAAGGTTACGGAGACGATCCCGAGCGTCGCGAGGCCGTTCTGAAGTCGTGGGAAAAGCGTTATAAGGCGCCGAATCAAGAGACGGTCGAAGCGTTGAAAGACGGTATTCAAGGCGGTTACGATCAGCTGGCAAAACTGACCGATTCGACCGTTGTTCCCGTCGGTAAAGGATTTTTCACGGTCGGCGACAAGTACAATCTGTTCTGCGACGAAGGCAAGAACACGCCGTACCATCCGAATCCGTTAGGCACGTATCTTGGCGGTTGCATGTTCTACAAGACGATCACCGGAGAATCGCCTGTCGGCGTATACGAAAAGCTTTCGAAGTTCGGCAAAGAGTACAAATTGACGGCGGAGGAAGCCGAGTATTTAGAGAAAGTCGCCGACCAAGTCGTCGTTTTGCCTGAATAACGGCGACGACTGAATAGCGACGCTTGAATCATGGAGAAGAGTTTTCTTCATAAAAAAGGGACTTCCGATCGTTCGGAAGCCCCTTTTTCTTTTTCGTTCGTTTTGACGGTTGGCGTTAGGACGACTTTTGAGATTTTTCGTCCGCAGCGTCGTTCTTTTCCGATTTCACGACTCCGGAGCGTTGATCGATGGGGAAGTCGCTGTAATCCGGAAACGCGGTAACGCAACGGAACCCGTCTTCGACCTTATCGGCGACGACTCGAATTGGGACGCCGTAGCGCTCTTCGACGCAAACGTATCGTTCAACGGAGTCGTCCTTTGAAATGAAGGTAGGCGAGGAATCTTGCTTGAACCATCGCGTTGAATCGCTCGCCAAGACGTCGGAGACCTCAAACATGAAACGTTCGTTCGTCCAGTAGCTCGGAATTTGCGTTTTGCCGAACTTTGCCGCTTCGGGATTTCCGTGTCCGCCGCTCCATCCGGAAATCGTCGTCGTTTTCTCGTAGCCTTTGCCCGTTGGGGACTTTGCGCGAACAATGCGCGTGATTGGAACGCCCTCAAGAATATGCCGCGTCGTTTCCGGATCAACGAGGTTGAATCCCGCGCGCGTCTCGTTGAGCGCCAACTGTTCGTGAACGAATCGATATTCGTCGTATAATTTCTCCAGCGTATTAACCGTGGAGAGAACGGGATGATAGGGATCGTCGAAACCGACGTAATTCCACAAATCCCGTTTTTTGGGCGGACCTTGCAGAATTTTCACGCCGACGATTTCGCCGCGCGCATTTCGCGTTCGTATTGTTGTCGCCAATTGAATCCTCTTTTCTTTCTTCTTTCTTTTGCGACGATCCGGGATCGGATCGGTCAGATAGAAACGAGCAAAATTGGCGCCAAAAGTCAGACTAATCTCGACCTAATCCGACGCGAAGTCGCGCGGTTCGATAGGTCTCGCGCGCGATCGCCGAAGCGTAATCGCGCCCGCGATCAAGCGTCTCGTCGACGAGACCCGACTTCATAACCTCAGCGTATCGATCTTGAAGCGACGTCAAATTTTCGACGAGAACCTCGGCGACTTCCTTCTTCAAATCTCCGTATCTCGCGTTCTCAAAATGCGCTTCCGCTTCGGGAATCGTTATGTTTTTGAAAACGGAATAGATCGTGAGCAGATTCGAGACGCCGGGCTTATTGACTTCGTCGAAGCAGACCTTGTCGCCGGAGTCGGTAACGGCGCCCATGATCTTTTTGCGAATATCTTTTTCCGAGTCGCTGAGGAAGACGGACGCTTTGGGGTTCTCGGCGCTTTTGCTCATTTTCTTTTCAGGGTCGAGCAAGTCGCGAATTTTGGCGCCGACTTGCGGAATGAGCGGTTCCGGCACGACAAACGTCTCGCCGAACTTCGCGTTGAAACGTTGCGCAAGATTGCGCGCCAATTCCACGTGCTGCTTTTGGTCGATTCCGGTCGGAACGTAGTGGGCGTTGTAAAGGAGAATGTCGGCCGCCATGAGAACGGGGTAGGTGAAGAGTCCGCAACGAATCTCTTTTTCCTTTTTATTTTCCGTTTTCGCCTTGTACTGCGTCATTCGGGACAGCTCGCCCATATACGCGGTGCATTCAAGAATCCAAGAGAGATTCGCGTGTTCCGGAATTTCAGATTGGATATAGATATGGTTTTCCACGCCGGAGACGCCGCAAGCAAGATACATGCCTACGATTTCGCGCACGCGACGGTGAAGTGCGACGGGATCTTGCGGAACCGTGATCGAGTGCATGTCCGGCACAAAGAGAAACGTGTCGTATTCTTTCGCGTAATTAACGACTTGCTTAATACTGCCGATGTAATTGCCGATCGTCAGTTCGCCGCTGGGTTGAAGACCCGTTAAAAGTCTCTTTTTCATAGTGGATCCTTGTCGCACATAAACGCACATAAAGCGTTTCGCGCGCAGAAAGTCGCGCGCGAAACGTTCAATACTAGGTTCCGCTATTATACGACGAAACGCCGAGTCGACAAGACGCGTTATTCGGCGAGCTTACCAACTTTGGCGAGGTAGCCGGTCAAATCGTCGAGGTCGAAGTCGTACAGGACGCCGTGAATTGCGTTGTCCATATAGATCGGACCGTATTCGCTCGCAAGTTGCGCCGTCCACGTCGTCGGCGTCGACGCCAGCGCCACCTTGTCGAATTCACTTGGAAACGCGACGGCGGCGACCAACGCAACGGTCATGGCGCGACCTTCCGCGCAAAGTTTAATCGTTTTGACGCCATGCGCTTTGCGATAGGATTCGACGAGCGCGACCAAATCGTCGACGCGCAGTCCGACGTACGATTTGCCCAAAAGGTATGCGAGGCAGTAGTCGGAGCCGTCCGTTCCGAAATGCGCGTGGGAGTAGTACGTGCGTCCGATCGCTTGCGTGTCGCCGTATCCGCGAAGTTCGACGCAGGCGACCTTGCCGCCTTCCGCCGCGACCTTTTGGGAGTATTCGGAGTTGCGTCCGGCGTCGCCGATTACGATCGTAAGCGCGTCAAATTGTTCGTCGTCGGCGAAGTTTTCGCGCGCCGTTAAATAGACGTTTTCGTCCGTTTCATACGCGACGTCGTACGCGTCGTCGACCTTTTCGCGCGCGACGAGTTTCGCTTCGGGACGCGCGTCGTCGTTGCGAACTAAGGCGCGTTCTTTTACCAACGCGGCGGCGGCTTCCGGTTTGACGTCTTGCCATTTGGCGCGGCGCGCCGGCTCAAGCTCTTTGGCGAAACGAACGTTGAGGTCGCGCGACGTTAGCGCGTTCGGCAACGTCATGACGCTTTTGCCGCTCTTAATCGAGCGAATTTCTTCGTCGTTCAGTAGCGTGAGGTCGCCGAGCGTGATCTCCTCGTCGCGGCCCGCGAGCCATCGGAGCATCCATCGAACCGTCGCGACTCGCGCTATGTCGGAATAGCCGTGTTCGTCGTCCTTTTCTACGATCGAAATGCGGTTCTGATAACCTAAGCGCGAGAAGATTCTCACTGCGTAACGATAGGAGCGCCACCCGTCGTCAATATTGAAGAAGTCTTTTGTCGCGCCGCACATGAGCGTCGGAATCGGCGCGCGCAGGAAGAGATAGTCGGCGTGATCCATCCCGAATTTCAGCTGACCGAAGATATTCTGTTCGCCGTCTTGCGGACCGAGATTATGCGTGAGGTCGTCGAAAAGACTGCAAATGTAGCATGAGGGTGCGGCGAGCGCGACGCGATCGTCGAGGGACATCATATAAGAAGTTTGCGTTCCGCCGCCGGAGGTGCCGCTGACGCCGATCTTGTCGGCGATAATATCGTCGCGACTTTGCAAGTAATCGATGGCGCGCATACCGTCCCAGACTTCAAATGTGGCGCAGTTTCGACCGACAAGAATCGAGCCGGCGTGAACCATATTATGAGCGGCGACGGAGGCAATGGTCGGCTTACCGTCTTTCAGGTATTGGAAGCGTTCGCCCTGATCGATAGGATCGACGACGAAGGACGCGAGACCGTTTGTCGCGGCGAGGATTCCGAGACCTTGATACAGTTCGTACGCTTTTCCGTTTAGAGTGTGTCCGCACATGACGAGGAGCGCCGGGTAGGGACCCTTGAACTTATCTTCTAACGGGAGGAACATCGTTCCGGTAACGTATACGCCGGGCACGCTTTCGAAGATTACGTTTTCCGCGCGGTACGTGTCTTTAACCAAGGTTCCGGTGATTTGCGGATTCAGCGGCGCGGAACGATCCCACATTTGCCCGAGCGCTTCTTTGAAGTTGGCGCGCAAACGCTTTTGGTAGTTGGCGACGTCTTCAGGCGTTTTGAGAGTTTCGTACGTAGCGATCCATTTTTCCTTAGCCTCGTCGATTTCGGAGAGGAACTTCTCTCTGAGCATGGCTTCCGGATTGTCGCAGAGACCTTGCGCTTGAATGAAAGGTTGAGGTTTTGCCGAATCGTCCGCCGTTGCAATTTTGACGCTTGGCAGAATCGCTAAAATTGAAATAACCGACAGTAAGATTTTCGTTCGTTTCGCGATGAGCATAATAGACCGTCCTTTTTGGTTGAAAAAGTCGATACATACCGTGCGGATTGTAAGCGTTACGCATACGCCTAACGAACCAATTGTAAGCGACGGAAAATAAAATTTCAAGCGCGGCGCGGACGATTTGCCGAGTTGACGTCTTGCAAAATGATGTACAATGAGAGTTGGCGACCGGCGCCTTTTTATATTGCTTTAACGCGAAAGCGATCGGACGCTTTCCATTTGACGACTTGACATAGCGCGATTCGAGTTTAATAAGTTTAATAGAACGCGCGGCGTTCAGCGATATGACGACTATTACCTTTTTGTTTGCGATTTTCATCGCGTCGTTTTTAGGCGTGAAGCTCTATTGTAGCGTCGCGCCGCGTTTGGGGTTTCTCGATCGTCCCGACGCGATGCGAAAATTGCAGAAGCGCGCCGTGCCGGTCGGCGGCGGCGTGGTCGTCTACGCGGCGTTCGCGCTCGGCGCGTTCTTCTATCGCTGGCTCGGATTGCGCGGACTGGCGCCTGTCGAGTTTGATTTCATATCGCGTTCGCCGCTGCTGGTCGTTACGTTGGCGACGGGGTTGATCGTTCTTATCGGGTGGTTCGACGATCGCTGGGGGCTAAGCGGGGTCGCTAAGAGTTTCGTCGAGTTTGCGCCGATCGTGTGCGCGGTGAGCGCGCTTGCGGCTCCTTCGAGCGCGGCGCTCTTCGACGGCGTTTTGCCCTTCGGGTTCTTCTTTTATGTTTTTGCCGCCATTTGGATTTTCGGTTGCGTCAATTCCGTGAATCTTCTCGACGGCGCCGACGGCTTTGTCGGCGTCTTTGGCGTTCTCTGTCTCGTTACGTTGGGCGCCGCCGCGTTGACGACCGGATCGCGTCAGTTGGCGAGCGCATGCTGGCTACTTTCCGCAGCGATCTTGGGCTTTTTAGCGATGAACGCGCCCCCTGCGAAGGTCTATTTTGGAGATTCCGGCAGTCTTGCGCTCGGTTTCGTACTCGGCGTATTTTCGCTTCGTATTTTCCAAGCGGACGGATCGTTTCGCGCGATACCGGCGCTTTGCCTACTAACGTTGCCGGCGACGGATTCGGCGTGCGCCGTCCTGCGACGCTATAACGCCGGACGCAGCGTCTTTTCGCCCGATCTTTCGCACCTTCACCACTCTTTGCAGCGTCGTTTTGGGCGCGGGTATAAGACGCTTGCGGCGTTATTTGTCGCGCAGTCGACGCTGTGTTTGGCGGCTTATTTCGGTTTTTCCCTTCGCAACGACGTCATACCCTTTACGGCGTCGGTCGCGGTCGTCGGAGCGCTCGTCGGATTCGATATTTTTGGTCGAGACGAGATCAAAACGACGCTGACGCGAGTTCGCACGTTCTATCTTCGTCGCTTTGCACGTCGTCGTTACGACGAGCGCGGGCTTTTCCTATGCGCCAAGGACGCCGGGACGTGGGGCGCGTTTTGGACGAGTTTTTTGAACGCCGCGCGAACCGACGGATGCCTCGGCGTCAGACTGAATTTTAACCTGCCGTTCGCTTCCGTCGACTGGCAAGGGAAGTGGAGCGTTCGGCGACGATTGATGCGCGAACGTCTTGAAGAGTGGCGAGCGATCTCGAAGAATTCTCAGAAGCCGTTTGCGATGACTTTTGAGATACCGCTCCGACTTGACTCTTCCGCAGTCGGCGTTTTGAGAATACAATTCGATCCGAACGTCGTCGAATTTACGGACGCGGCGCGACGCGTGCAGGAGCTACTGAAGATGTGCGCGGAAGCGCTTCTTCCGTACGGCGATCTGTTTCAAGTGGAATTTCCAAGGATCGTACAGTCGCGCGTGGTCTTTGAAGACGCCGATTTCGAGCGACTGGAAAGCGTCGATTCGGGTCCGACAATTTAATCTCACGACGTCAATCTTACGTCGACGCCAAGTTTACTAACGCCGAGGGGACGGTTATGAACGGAGTTCAACGCGTGCGCATTCTCGACTCGAGCGTTGACGCGCTTGATTTTGACCAAGCCCTCGACGCGGCGCTCGCGCTCGCTAAGGATAAGACGAAGACAAGTTACGTCGTCGCCGTCAATCCGGAAAAGGTCATGACGGTGAACCGCGAGCCGTTTCTTTCATCCTTTTTTGAAAACGCCGATTTGGCGCTTCCCGACGGGATAGGCGTCGTTCTCGCCGCGCGAATTCTGCTCGGAATCAAGACGAGTCGCGTTCCCGGGGTCGAGCTGGCGACCGCGATTTGCCGAGCTTCCGGGAGTCAGGGGTTGAAGATTTTTCTTTACGGCGCGAAAGAGGAGGTCAACGCGCTCGCGGCGGAAAAACTGCGCGAAGAGTTTCCCGATATTCGGATCGTCGGTCGGCAAAACGGCTATCTTCCCGAGGAAGAATACGACGCGCTTGTCGATCGAATTAACGAATCGGGCGCCGACGTTCTCTTTCTTGCGCTGGGAAGTCCGCGACAGGAGCGGTGGATCGACTCCTACTCGGAAAGACTGAACGTCGGATTATGCATGGGAATCGGCGGATCCCTCGACGTGATCGCCGGCGTCGTTAAACGCGCTCCGAAATTATGGCGCGATATAAAATTGGAATGGCTCTATCGGCTTCTGTCGCAACCGTCTCGCTGGCGGCGTCAACGCGTTTTGCCGCTCTTTGTTTGTAAGGTTCTTTGGGAATATGTCGCGCGTCGGTTCCGACGCTAAGTTGAGACGAGTCGAAATGAAACAGCTTTTGCAAAAACTTGCGGACGGGAAACCGTTTGTTCTCGACGTGCCGGCGCCGCAAATCGAGCCGGGCTACGTTCTCGTCGCGAATCGGTATTCGGTGATCAGCGCGGGCACGGAAGGCGCGACGGTTCGTTCGGCGCGGAAAAGCCTCGTCGGAAAGGCGCTCGAACGTCCGGCCGACGTCAAAAAGGTTCTGGAGCTTGCCCGACGTCAGGGGATAACGCAGGCGTATCGCGCGGCGGCGAAGAAGCTCGACGCCTATTCCCCGTTAGGTTATACGAGCGCCGGCGTCGTTCTCGAAGTCGGCGAAGGAGTCGTCGGGTTCTCGCCGGGGGATCGGGTCGCGTGCGCCGGGGTGGGATACGCGAATCACGCGGAAATCGTCTTGGCGCCGTCGAATCTTTGCGTGAAGTTGGCGCCGGACGCGGATCTTCGCGCCGCCGCTTATAACGCGCTCGGCGCCATTGCGCTCCAGGGCGTTCGTCGCGCCGACTTGCGACTTGGCGAATCGTGCGCCGTTATCGGGCTCGGACTCGTCGGCGCGCTGACCTGTCAGCTTTTAAAGGCGTCCGGCGTCAAAACGATCGGAATCGACGTGTCGCAAACGGCTGTCGAGAAGGCGCGCGAATTAGGAATCGACGCGTATTTGCGGGAGTCGCGCGAGCTTCTTTACCAAATCGAAGCGCAGACCGGCGGGGAAGGCGTCGACGCGACGATCATCGCCGCCGGAACGCAAAGTCTCGATCCGATCAACTTTGCCGGAAGTCTCGCGCGCAAGCGAGGCAAGGTGGTCGTCGTTGGCGCCGTTCCGACCGGGTTTGAACGGAATCCGAATTATTATCCAAAGGAACTTGACCTGCGCATGTCCTGCTCCTACGGGCCGGGACGTTACGACGCCGACTACGAAGAGAAGGGGAGAGATTACCCGATCGCCTACGTTCGTTGGACGGAGCGGCGCAATATGCAGGCGTTCCAGGAGCTTATTAGCGCAGGGAAGATCGACGTCGCCAGCCTAACGACGCACGAGTTTTTAATCGACGACGCTCCGAACGCGTACGAGACGATTCTCAAACGCGAAGAGCATTACCTCGGCGTCGTTCTGCGCTACGAGACGGAGTCGCTCGACGCGCGGAACGCTCGGAAAATATTGAGCGCGCCGCCTCTTGTCGAGAAGACGCGGAGTTCGAGCGCAGGCGCGAACTCGATCGGAGTCG
Source organism: uncultured Planctomycetota bacterium (assembly GCA_900317365.1). GTDB lineage: Bacteria > Planctomycetota > Planctomycetia > Pirellulales > Thermoguttaceae > RUG369. The sequence goes on along the minus strand of ONGM01000255.1, from coordinate 2,631 downwards.
CCTTCGTCGGGGTCGGGAGCTACGCGCAGGGGACGTTGCTTCCGAACCTGCCTCGCGACGCTCGCGTGCGGCGCGTCGTAGCTCTTTCGCGAACCGGCGCCGGAGCGACGCGCGCGGCGGAGAAGTTTCATTTTGCAAGCGCGTCGACCGAACCCGCCGACGTCTTTGAAAATTCCGACGTCGACGCCGTCTTTATTGCGACGCGTCATCATCTGCACGCGCGGCAGGCGTTGACGGCGCTCAGAAACGGCAAACGCGTCTTTGTGGAAAAGCCGCTCTGCATTCGCCTCGACGAGTATCTCGAGCTTTATAACGAGGCGAATCGTCCGGACGCGCCTTCGTTAATCGTTGGGTTCAATCGTCGATTTGCGCCGACGGCGTTGAAACTCAAAAGCGTTCTTTCGAACGCGCCTATGTCGATCGTCTATCGAGTCAACGCCGGCGCGATTCCGCCTTCCCACTGGACGCAGGATCCGGAGGTCGGGGGCGGACGCATTCTCGGCGAAGCGTGCCATTTTATCGACTTTGCCGCGTGGATTTCCGGCGCGAAGCCGATTTCCGTATTTGCTCGCGCGACGACGGATCCGCGCGGGCTGAACGACGTCGCGTCGATTCAACTTGAAATGGAGAACGGGTCGATCGCGACGATTCATTATTTTGCCAACGGCGCGCCGGGGCTAGCGAAGGAACGCGTCGAGGTTTTTCAGACGGGATTGAGCGCCGTCTTGGACGACTTTTCCTCTTTGACGATTTACGATCCGACCAAGGGAACGCTTCGTAAAAAGGGAACGCAGGACAAAGGACAAAGGGAAATGCTTCGTCGAGTCGTCGATTTCTACCTTGAAGGCGGCGCGGCGCCGATTCCTTTAGACGAAATTTTCGCTTCGACGCTGGCGGCGTTTGGAGCCTGCGAGTCGATAGCGACGCGAAGGGAAGTCGCTTTGAGGTAAACCTTCTCGCGACGGGGGGACGTTATGCGCAAAGATAGCGAATTTGGAAACGAGAACTTGGACGTAGCGTTGCGCATGTTATTGCGCTGGTGCCTTTCCCGGGATTTTAACGGGATCGATCCCTACGACGCGTTGAATTCGCCGTTTGCGAACGTTCTCACGTTTGGCTCTCGTTTCGGACGCATGGCGCTGACGCAGCTTCTTCGTCGTTCGCCAGTGAACTTGCGGCCTTTGCTTCGAATTCAGCCGGGCGCGAATCCGAAGGCGTTGGGACTTTTCCTCGAAGGCGTGACGAAACTTGCGCGCAGCGGGGACGATTCCTTTGATTACCGCGCGATCGCGGAGTCGTTGACGTCGCGGCTTTTGAGACTGAGGTCGGACGGTCTGAGCGGTTCGTCGTGGGGGTACAATTTTCCCTGGCAGAATCGTCTTTCCTACAAGCCGCCTTATATGCCGACGATCGTCAATACGTCGTTTATAGGGCACGCGCTCCTCGACGCGTACGAAGAGTTTGGATTTCAAGAGGCTCTGGAAGCCGCCCTTTCGACTCCGGACTTTATACTGAACGACATTCCAAGGCTACGCGTTTCCGACGGAGAGCATTGTTTTAGTTATTCCCCGTGCGAGGAGACGTACGTTCACAACGCGAATCTTTTAGGCGCGAGTCTATTGGCGCGCATAGGGGCGTCATACGGTCGCAAGGACGTTCTCGACCCTGCGCTTTCGGCGGCGCGATATTCGTTGAATCGCTGTCGCGAAGACGGATCGTGGTTCTATGCGGAGCGGCGAGAGCAGCGTTGGATAGACTCCTTTCACACCGGTTTTAATCTTGAATCGATTCGCCGTATGCTGAATTTAGGCTTAATCGCGGAGGGACGATCGACGTATGACAAGGCGGTCGATTTTTACGCTCGCCATTTTTTCTTATCGGACGGAACGCCGTTGTATTACGCGGACAGGCTCTATCTTGTCGACGTCCACGCGCCGGCGGAGGGAATCTGCTTTTTTGCCGAGGAACCGAATCGAGAAACGCTTGTTCGCTCAATTTTCAATTGGTTCATGGCGAATCTTTGGAACTCAAAGAACGGAACGTTTTATTTCCGTAAAACGAAATACTACGCGATCAAAACGGTCTATATGCGTTGGTCCCTCGCATGGGCGTTTCGCGCGCTTGCGACTCTTATGGCTGCAAGAAAGAACGCGTGATTATCGATAGAGAGACGAAATCGTCGTTCGCGCGCTTCGCCCATTGGGCGAGTTTTTTTCCGATCGGGCGAAGCCCGCGCCGCCCCGCCCTCCATAAGGGTGGGGGAAGCCGCCGGTTTTAACCGGCGGACCAACGTTCGGACGTTGGATCCCGGTTCGCGCTACCGCGCGGTTGCCCAATCGTCGCTCCCGTTGGTCGCTCGCCGGGTTGCAATCGCGCGAGAGCGCGTCTCGCCCATTGGGCGAGAATTTTTTCCGAGCGGGCGAAGCCCGCGCCGCCCGCCGTAGGCGGGGAAGCCGCCGGTTTTAACCGGCGGACCCCCGCTAAAATCAAAACGGGGCAATGCGTTCAATACGGGAATCCATATCGTCCAACGCGCGATTTTCCCGGCGCCAACCCCGAAATCCGCCGTACAATCCCCAATAAACAAAACTCCAACCCCTCGCCCACGCAAGGTCAATTCCTTGGAAACTA
>ONGM01000132.1 GCA_900317365.1 uncultured Planctomycetota bacterium | reverse complement strand
GGAATCCCTCGCCAACCCGCCGGAGTGGAAGGCGGCGCACATGAACCGCACGCAACGCATGGCGTACCGCGACCGCAACCATCCGTCCGTCATTATCTGGTCCCTCGGAAACGAGGCGGGCAACGGTCCCAACTTCTTTGCGACCTACGACTGGCTCAAGAGCTTTGACCCGACTCGCCCGGTTCAATACGAGCGCGCCGTCTTCGATCGCAACACCGATATTTATTGCCCGATGTATTCTTCCGTCGGTTCCATTATTAACTACGCGATCAACGAAGCGAAGAAGCCTGACGGCAAGCGTCCGCTCATCCAATGCGAATACGCGCACGCGATGGGGAACAGCACGGGCAACTTCACCCTCTATTGGGACGCGATCCGCAAGTTCAAGCATCTGCAAGGCGGGTGCATTTGGGACTGGGTCGATCAGGGAATCGCCATGCGCGTTCCGAAGCAATCCGTCGAAGATCAGTCTCCGGCGAAGCGCGAAATCACGATCGCGGGTATCGTCGGAACGAAGGATGAAATCGGGCAAATCTTCACCGGTTGCAAGACGTCGCCGCGCAAGAGCGAGCTTGGACTCAAAGGCTACGCGATCGTCGGATCGCTCAAAATGGACATGGCAACTCCGTTGGACACGCCGTCGCCGTTCCTGCAACCTTCCGCATATTCGATTCAAGGTCTGAACTTCAAAGGAAAGCAACCTTTCACGCTCGAAGCGCGCGTCTGCCCGTATAGCTCCGCAGAAGGTCCGTACATCGGCAAATCCGATTTCCAATACGCGCTGAAACAGCAGAACGGCGGACTTCAATTCTACGTCTTCGACGGAAGAAATTGGGTCTCCGTCTCCGGTAAAGTCGACAACTGGCTCATGAACTGGCACGACGTCGCCGGCGTCTACACCGGTTCCGAACTCATTCTTTACGCCGACGGCAAGGAACTCGGACGCACGCCGTTCAACGGCGAAATTGCGGAATCGCTCTATCCGATTGAAATCGGTCGAAACTCCTATCACACCGACCGACTCGCCGGCGCGCTCATCGGATGCGTTCGCGCGTACGATAAGGCGCTCTCGAGCGAAGAAATCGCCAAGAACTTCTACGAACGCGAAAATCGCGACGGACTCCAACTCTTCGTCGACTTCGGCAAAACGAAGATCGAACCGACCGACGACGTCTACTACGGATACGGCGGAAACTTCGGGCCCGTCAACGTGCCCACCGATCAGAACTTCTGCATGAACGGGCTGATTTCCCCGGATCGAAAGTACCATCCGGGCTGCGCCGAAGTGAAGCATTCCTACGCGAACGTCCTCATTAAGCGCGACGAAAACGCGGAGAATTACAACGAGTACCTCGTGACGAACGATTACTCGTTCCGCGATCTCTCCGATATTGAGATTCAGGTCTCGCTCCTCGAAAACGGTCTGCCGATCGCGTCGAAGACGTACAAACCGGGCGTCGATTTCGACGTCGCGAAACCGGGCGAAACGGTCAAATTGTCCCTGAACGACGAAGCGCTCACGAACCCGGAAGTTAAGCCGGATTCCGAATATATTCTGAACTTCGACGTCGTCGTAACCGGCGGCGAAGCGCTCGTCGACGCCGGCAGCGTTATGCGAACCGATCAAACGAGACTCCCGATCTGGAAAGCGGCGGAACCGAAAGAAATCGCCCCCGAACTCGTTAAGAAGGGAGAAGAGTTTGTAAAAGAGCTCGGCGAAGACGGTTTGAAAGAGCTTGCGACGCTAACTCTCGACAAACTGTTCGCGCCGAACTTCTGGCGTGCTCCGATCGACAACGATCGCGGCAATAATATGGTCGGGCGTCAAGGCGTCTGGCGATACGCCGGTCAGGAGATCGATTGGTCGGATATCCGCGCTACGGAACCGAACGTCTTCGAACGAACCGGAAAATTCCAAAAGATCGACGGGACGATCGCCGAAAAATTAGTTCTGAATCCGGAAAAATCCGCCGCGACGATTACGATGGAGGTCAAACTCGGCGACCGTACGCCCGAACCGCCTCGCGTCGGCTTCACCGTGCCCCTCATCGGCGTCAGCCCCAACGTCAACGTAGAATATTACGGTCGCGGACCCGAAGAGAACTACTGCGATCGTAAAGACGGCTCCCCGATTAAGCTGTACGCGACGACGGCCGACAAGATGTTCGTCGAGTATTCGGAACCGGGAGAATACGGCGAGCGCACCGATTGCCGATGGTTCCGCCTCACCGACAAAGACGGGAACTTCATGAAGTTCACCCCGATCGACGCCAACGGAACGCGCACGAACGCCGACGGCGCCGCGACCCTCTCCTTCTCGGTCAAGCCGTGCCTCGATCGCGACCTCGAATCGGTCGAACACAATTGGCAGATTCCGAAACGATCTTACAACGTTGTGAGCGTCGATCTTCTCCAGCAAGGCGTCGGCGGCGACAACTCCTGGGGCGCCCAGCCTTACGAGCAGTTCCGACTCCGCGACAAGACCTATCGATTCGAACTCCTAATTGAAACCTCTCCTCAGAAGAAATAGGAAGCCTTGTAAGAATCGTTTAACGCGAACCCTCGCGATCTAACGTCATAACCGTCGTCGACGCGTCAATCGTCGGCGACGGTTTTCTTTTCTCTCGCCCCCCAAAAGCCTTTCTCAACTTTATCTAGCGCGTCTCTTTTTTCCAAAAAAAACGCCGACGTCGCCAAAATGCCGTCCCTTAAAATCGGTTTTTTTCGATATAATGCCCTCGAGAAAAGGACGGAATCGACCCGCTTTTCTCTATTCGAAGCCGTAAGCAGAAAGGACGTTGATCATGGCGCGAACGTACGCAACGCTCGATTTCATTATTTCGCAACTGAAACGCTCGAACTCGAAGGGACGACGCGAATCCTGTCGCGCGCGTAGGCTCGGCTTCGAAACGCTTGAGAATCGCGAACTCCTCGCCGTCTCCCTCGCCGAATACGCCGCGATTCGCGACGCCTACCCTGCCCTCGAATTGCCGGAAGACGCCGGTCAAATCAATATCGTCGAAATTCCGGCGGACCGAATCTCGATCTCCGGTCTCAACGCCGCGTTGGAAGAGGCGGGCTCGACGCGCGCCGACGACCTCATTGTCGCACGCGTTACGGCGTCCGCGAACGTCGCGCGATTCGCCGCCTCCAACGACGAGCTGAAATACGAACTCGACGCCGATTTCTTCGGGAAAACGACGCTCGTCGCGCTCGGCGACGCGCCGCTCACAATCGACGCGAACGGGCTGGCGCGCTGTCTCTCCGTCGCGGTCGGCGAACTCGCGATCGCAAACGTCTCCTTTCAAAACGGCAAGGCGACCGAGTCCGGCGGCGCGATTTTCAACGCCGGCGCTCTCGCCCTCGACTCCTGCCTCGTCGCGGCCTCCGAAGCGCCCAACGGCGCCGCCGTGTATTCGACAGGCAGGCTAACGGCGTCCGACTCGAATTTCAGCGGCGCGAAGGGCGCGAACGGCGTCTACGTCTCCGGCGAGGCGACGCTAACGAACTGCAAAATCGTCTCCTGCGACGGCGACGGGCTCGCGATCGGGTCCGGCGGCGCGGCGACGGTCGTCGATTGCCAATTTTCCGAGAACGCCGGGCGCGGCGCGAGCGTTTACCTCGGTGAACTGAACGCGCAACGCTCCGTCTTCGCCGCAAACGGTCAAGGCGGGCTCGCCAACTCCGGCGCGACGACGCTCGCCGACTGCCGGCTCGTCGACAATTCCGGCTCCGGACTGCTCAACGCGAGCGTAACGGTCGGGGCGAGCTACGCGTCGACGCTCGTCGCCGATCGGGTTCTCGTCTCGGGAAACGCGTCTGACGTCGGGGCGGGACTCCGCAATATCGGCGGGCAGGTCGAATTATCGAACTGCGAGTTCTCCAATAATCAGGCGACGACCTTCGGAGGCGGGCTGGCGAACGAGTCGACGCCGGACTTTGTCGATCGGGTAACGCTCACGAACTGCACGATCGCAGGCAACGCGGCGGGCGAGGCGGGCGGCGGAATCTGCGGCGATTCCAATTTCGGGCTGGCGATCTACAACACGATCGTGGCGCAGAATATGACGTTCGGCGTCGATTCGAACCTGTCCGGGGACGCGACGGTCAAAAACAGCGTCGTCGGCGGGAACGTCGAATTTGTGGAGCCGCCGATCTTCGACGTTGCGACGGGAAGGCTGCAAAACGCGGGTGCGTACGATCTTCGCCTCACGTCGGGTAGCGCGGCGGTCAACGTCGGGGACAGCGCGCGCGTTCCGGACGGGGCGCTCGACCTGAAAGGCGAGAAGCGGCTCTACGGTCGGGTCGACGCTGGGGCGTACGAATACCGGAACAGCGGCGAAACGACGCCGGAGCGTAGTCTCGTCGTTACGACGCTGGCGGACGTCGTCGATCCGTCGGACGGGGCGACGTCGCTTCGCGAGGCGATTTCGTGGGGGACGTCGAAGAACAAATCGATAACGTTCGCCGACGGGCTTGAAGGGACGATCCAACTGTCGGGTCAGCTAATTTCGACGACGGCGCTGGAAATCGACGGCGGGGGTCGAATCACGCTTTCCGGGCAAGGGAACGGGCGGGTTCTTCTCAACGAATCGAGCCTCGTTCTCAAGGGTCTCACGCTCACGGGCGGGTCGACGTCAGGGGACGGCGGGCTCGTTCGGAGCGTCGGAACGTTGGAAATCGTCGATTCCGAATTGCAAGGGGGCGAGGCGGACGGACGCGGGGGTCAAATCTTTTCCCTCGCGTCGCTAACGATCGCCGATTCCACGCTGAGTTCAGGGGGCGGGTCGAGCGCGGTCTACTCTCAAGGGGACGCGACGATCGCCCATACGGAGATCGTCGGCGCTCAGGGGGACGGATTCTACGAGTACGCCGGATTCGCGAGTTTCGTCGATTCGTCGGTGAAAGGTAGCGGAGGCTCGGGAATCGTCGATTTGCTGGGGAGCGTTGAACTGACAAACGTCGTCTTGGAGTCGAACGGGGGCGCGGGTCTCGCGAATATGGGTTCGGCGACGATAACGCGCTCGACGATCGAAGGAAACGGGGCGTCGGGCGTTCTGAACGAAAGCGTTCCTCTTGCGGACGGGTCGTACTTCACCGCCTCAACGACGGCGAGCTTCACGCAATTCGTCGGGAACGTCGGGACGAACGGCGGCGCGGTTGAGAATCGATTCGGGCGCTTCACGGCGTCGAACGCCGTTTTCGTGGGGAATAGGGCGACGGTCGACGGGGGCGCGATCTATAACGAAGCGCGCGACGGTAGTCCGAACGCGGCGGCGATTACGAACTGCACGATCGCCGGGAACGTCGCGGATCGAGCCGGCGGGGGAATCGCGTCGGCGTCGTCGGACTCGCTCCTCTTCGTCTTAAATTCTATTATCGCGCAGAATTACGCAGGGGACGTCGATTCGAATATTAACGGCGCGGCGTCGACTTCAGACGGGTCGCTCGTCGGCGGAAATCCGCAGTTCGTCGTTTCCCCGATCTTCGACTACGCGTCGGGAAGCCTCGCCAACCTCGCGGAGATCGATCTTCGACTGACGGAGACGAGCCCGGCGATCGACCTCGGGGACTCCGTCTACAACGTCTCGACGACGGATTTCGCCGGTTCCGCGCGCGTTTCAGGGGTTGAGATCGACGCCGGGGCGTACGAATTTTCAGGCGCGAAAAAGGCGCCGAGCGGGGATCAAATCGTCGTCACGACCCTCGCGGACTCCTTTGATCCGCAGGACGGGGAGACGTCGTTGCGCGAGGCGCTCTTCGCGGCGCCGCCGAACGCGCGCGTCGTCTTCGCCGCCGGGCTGGCGGGCACGATTCGCCTCAATTCGCAGCTCGTCGCGACGTCGGCGGTCGTCGTCGACGGGGACGGTCGTATCGTCGTCGACGCGCAGTCGGGATCGCGCGCGTTCCTTATCGAAGCGCCGACGGAATTGATCGGGCTCCGCCTCGTCGACGGGTCGAGCGCGAGCGACGGCGGTCTAATCTACGCGAGCGCCGGTCTGAGTCTGAAATCGACGGCGCTGGTCGGCGCGCGTTGCGGCGAGAACGGGACCGGGGGCGCGATCTACGCGGCGGACGCGCTCGCGCTCGTCGACGTCGAAGTGGAAGGCGCGACGTCGAGCGCCGCGATTCGCGCGCGCGGAGAACTGCGCGTCTCCCGTTCCGCAATTCGCAACAACGCGTCGGACGGGATCCAATGCGAAGGTCTGACCCTACTCGATCGCGCGCTCGTCGTCGACAATTCCGGGATCGGCGTTCGCAATCTTTACGGAACGATCACGGCGACGAACTCGACGTTCTCCAATAACGGCAAGACGGGTCTGGACAATCTCGGCGAGGCGACCCTAACCAATTGCGTCGTATCGAACAACGCTCTTTCGGGCATGATCAATCGCACGGACGAACTCGGCTACTCTTCCGTACTGAAATTTGACGGCGGTACGATCAGCGGGAACGCGACGCCGACGCGAGGCGGGGGCGTCTTGAACGAAGGGGGCGCGCTCGACCTCAGCAACGCGGAGATTTCGGGTAACGCGGCGTCGGAGGTCGGCGGGGGCGTCTATAACGAGCGTCGCGCGAATAGTCGGAACGTGGCGACGTTAACGAACTGCACGATCGCGGGCAACACGGCGACGACCGCCGGCGGGCTAGGCGTCGGTTCCGCCGAATTTGCGACCTTGCTCTATAATACGATCATCGCGCGGAACTACGCGGCGTCGGGCGCGGCAAATCTTCAGGGCGCGCCGACGGAAAGCGTCTGCAGCCTCGCGTCGGGCGCGCCGGGATTCCGGGTCGATCCTCTCTTCGACGCCTCCGGAACGCTACTCAACCGGACGGAATACGACCTCCGCCTAACGCGCGCGAGCGTCTGCGTCAACGCGGGGGACTCGTCCTACGCGACGAGCGAGTACGACGCCGCCGGGTCGCCTCGCCTAATCTCAACGTCGGTCGATATCGGCGCGTACGAATACTGCCAGGCGCCGTCGACCGTTGTGACGACGCTCGACGATACCTTCGAACTGACCGACGATCTCGTGTCGTTGCGCGAGGCGCTCTATTTCGCCGGGGACGGGGACGTCGTAACGTTCGGGGCGCTCGAGGGGGTCGTTGCGCTCGCATCGTCCCTTGAAACCGCGCGCGAGGTTACGATCGACGGCCTGGGGTTAATCGGGCTCGACGGGGAAAACGCGTCGGAAAGCCTCGTCGTCAATAGCGGAACGCTCAAACTCGTCGGACTGACGTTCGCGAACGGGCGCACGGCGGACGAAGGGGGCGCGATCCGGAACGAGGGAACGCTAACGATAGAGGACTGCGTTTTCGACGGATGCGGGGGCCGACTCGGGGGCGCGATTTACAACGAGTCTGAGGCGACGCTTTCCTGCGCCGGGGTTCTTTTTACGGGGAACGCGGCGGAGTTCGCCGGGGGCGCGCTTTACAACGCAGGCGCGGCGACGCTCTTCAACGCGACGTTCCGAGGGAACGTTTCGGAGGGCGCAGGAGGCGCGATCTACGGGTCCGGCGAGACGCAGGTCGTCAATTCGCTCTTTTCGGGCAATAAGGCGGGCGCGCAAGGGGGCGCGATCTATTTAAGCGAGGGGACGTTCGTCGGGGTCAACGTAACGATCGCGCGGAACGCGGCGGCGTCCGGCGGCGGTCTTTACGGGCTAGGCGGAACCGCGCGATTGGTCAACGCGATCGTCGCGACGAATACGGCGACGAGCGGCGGGACGACGGGCGCGGACGTCGGCAAGGTCGACGCGACGATAACGGCGTCGCAGGTCGTATCGTCTCAGGCGTTCGCGTCTTCGGGGATCATTCGTTACGACGGCTCGAGCGCGCTATTTATCGATCCGTATTTAGGGGACTATCGCCTTGCGCCGGGTTCGCTTGCGATCGACGCGGGCTCTTCGGCGCAGGGGATCGAGTCGGGCCTGAGCGCGTTTGCGACGGATTTAGGCGGGACGCGGCGCTATCTTGGTAAATCGATCGACGTCGGCGCGTACGAGGCCGTTCCCTCAGGCGCGGGGAGTCTGACGGTCGGGTTAGGCGAGGCGTTCGAGCTTTCGACCGGGTTGGAGGGCGCGAAGACGTTCTGGGATCTTTCGGGAACGGGCGCGGGGGCGTACGAGGAGACGCCTGAGTCGTTTTACGCGACGGGCGCGGAGTTAGGCCTGACGCCGGGCGCCTACCTTTTGCGCGGCAGGACGGAGACGTCGACCGGCGAGGTCGTTGGCGAGCGGGAGATCAATTTGCAGATCGTCGACGCGGTTCCGAGCGTTAAGGCGACAAAGATGAATTTATCGGGGAACGCGGTCGTCTATTCGATAGAGATCAACGAGTTAGGCGCGGTTGGATCGCGACGTTGGCGAATCGACTGGGGGGACGGCGCGTCGAGCTACTACGTCGGGAGCGGGTTCAACGCAGGCAAGGTCTACGCGCCGACGGATCGCGCGAGGGTTTACGACGTCGATCTTGTTTTAATCGACGAATTCGGGCTCGACGCCTGTCGTTTCCGCCTCGACGGGATCGCCGTTGCGGCGACGACCGCCGTCGACGAGCCCGCCTTAGAGTCCGCCCTAATCGACGCGACCTCGACCCGGGAAACGTTCGAGTCGCCTGAGGAGGTCGCCCCCGCGCTAATCGACGCCGCCTTCCTCGACTACGCCGACGAGCCTGTCGAGCAGTTCGACCTCCCCTACGTTCCGACGAATCAGGAGTCTTTTCAATTTGAAATCGTAGGCGTCGAGCGCAAAGCGCTGAAAAATCGCAAGAGGTAACGCCAACGTGCGGACATTGGATCCCGGTTCGCGCCAACGTGAGGACGTTGGATCCCGGTTCGCGCCAACGTGAGGACGTTGGATCCCGATTCGCGCTACCGCGCGGTTGGTAAATCACCGCTCCCGTTGGTCGCTTGCCGGGTTGCAAACGCCCCATTCGCGTGAAGCGTGCCCCTCGCGCCGATAGGCAGCGAAATTTTCCGCGCGCACGCGCGCCCCGCGCTCCATAAGCGCGGGGAAAGCCGCCGGCTT
>ONGM01000140.1 GCA_900317365.1 uncultured Planctomycetota bacterium | reverse complement strand
CTAAACCGTCGCGCCTAAACTTGCCCGACGGCGCGGCGAATGCGAACGACCGTTCTCAAAAGATCGGGAATCTGATCGAGGGGCAGCATATTCGGACCGTCGCAAGGCGACTCCGCCGGGTTAAAATGCGTCTCCAGAAACAAAGCGTCGATTCCGACCGCCGCCGCCGCGCGCGCCAACGGCGCAACGTATTCGCGCTTGCCCCCGGAAGATCCGTTCTGCGCGCTCGGCTCCTGAACGCTGTGCGTCGCGTCAAAAACGACCGGCGCGCCTGTCCGCCTCATAACGACGAGTCCGCGAAAATCGTTCACCAACGCGCCGTACCCGAAAAACGTGCCCCGCTCGCCTAATAAGATATTGCGCGCGCCAAACGCCATGAGCTTGCCGACGACGTGCTCCATGTCGCGCGGCGCCATGAACTGACCCTTCTTCACGTGCACCGCCTTGCCCGTCTTCGCCGCCGCCGCAAGAAGATCCGTTTGCCGCGCTAAAAACGCCGGCACCTGCACTAAGTCGACAACCTCGCCCGTCGGCGCCGCCTGATACGTTTCGTGAATGTCGGTCGTAACCGGCAGCCCGGTCGTCTCCTTAATTTCACGCAAGAGCGCCAGCCCGGCGTCGAGCCCGAGTCCGCGCCAATTGTCGACGCTCGTGCGGTTCGCCTTGTCAAAGGAGCCCTTGAAAACGAGCTGCGTCGGGTAGCCTTCCTTCGCAAGTTCGTCGACGATCTCCTTCAATCTGACGGCGATTTGAAGGGAGGTTTCGCGTTGTAGAACGCACGGTCCCGCGATGAGTAGCAGAGGCTCGTTCGTTCCGCAACGGTAAGGTCCGACGATCGCAGGCTGATTCGGTTTCATATAAGTCTCCGTGCGAACAGCGAGTAAAATTCAGCGAGAAGTTTGAATACGATCGAGCGACGCAAGACGCGCCGCGCCGTCGCCGCCTCGAACGGTACCGAAAATATTCTCGACGCGCAAGAGAGGTTCGATCGCGGCATATCGCCGACGTCTCGCCGATATGTCGCAAGATCCATTGACTTGCGTCGTAACGATTGGCGGCGACGCAATATGGCGAACGCCGGGACGGGGCGGGCAACGTCTTGACGACGGCGGACAAAAAACTACAATAACCGATTGGGTCGCACTTGCGATTCGCCGAAAGCCCAGAACGCTTTTCGCGACTTTGGGCGCCGACGACAGACGAGGTAACGCATGTCAACTAAGAAAAATCACGGAGATTCGCGCGGACGCGGAGTTCGTCTTTTCGCGCGATTGTGCGCGGCGGCGCTCGCGCTTGTCGCGACGTCGTGCCGTCGCGGCGCGGAAGAGATCGCGGTTCCGGAGACGTCGCCGCGCGCTGTTCGAGTTTTTGTCGTTTCCGACGATCATTCGCGCGCCGAGCGCACATTTCCCGTCTTTCTTAAAAGCGCGTCCGCGTCGAAACTCTCTTTCCGCACGGCGGGACGCATTGAAGAGCTTAACGTTGACGTCGGCGATCGCGTCGACGCAGGCGCGGTCGTTGCGCGACTCGATTCGCGCGATTACCAACTGATCGCGGATCGCGCGAAGCAGGCGATTCTTGAAGCACAGGCGGCGCTGAAGGCTATGGAGACGGGCGCGCGTCCGGAAGACGTCGACTCAGCGAGCGCGGCGTTGTCGGCGGCGAGTTCGCAGCGCGAGACGGCGGAGAAGCAGTACGCGCGCGTCGAGAGTCTGAATAAGGACGGCGCGGCGTCGGATATGCAGCTCGACCTTGCGAAGACGGCGCTCGACGCCGCGAAGGCAGCGGAGCGCGCCGCTGAAAAGACGCTCGAAAAGGCGAAGAAAGGTTCGCGCGACGAAGAAATCGAAATGATTAAGGCGAAGATCGACGGGCTGGAAATCGACCTTCAACTTGCGGAGAACAAGCTGTCCGACGTTACGCTCACGGCGCCCTTCTCCGGGCTTGTTTCGGAGAAATACGTAGAGAACCACGAGTCGGTGGCGCCGGGAGCGCCGATCGTAACGCTCGTCGACGACCGCGCGTTTGAAGGCGAACTCAACGCGCCGGAGGAAATTCCGCTCCATAGCGACGAAATCGAATCGATCGAATGCGTTTTTGACTCGATTCCGAATCGCGCGTTTTCCGCAACGCTGAAGCGCAGTTCAACCGCGCCGCAGAAAGGCAATCGATCGTATTTAACGGCGATTTCAGTCGACGTAACGCCGGAAGACGGCGCGCTCGTCGGAATGGTTGGAGTCGCCAAGATACGTTTCAAGACGACGGACTCGGTCGCGACGATCCCAACGGCGTCGCTCATTCGCGGGGACGGCGCGGAATCCGCCGTCTGGGTCGTCGATCCGAAGTCGGGAGCCGTCTCCAAGCGGGTCGTTGAAGTCGGCGATTTTGACGGAGAAAAGGTCGCGATCCGTTCGGGACTGACCGTCGGAGATCAGATCGTCGCGGCGGGAGCGCGATTTCTCACCGACGGACAGGTTGTTTCGATTGAAAACGAAAACGCGAACGAAACCGCGACGAAATGACGTCGCGGCGCTTTGTAAGCAAGACAGAATCGCGCGCTAGGCGCGTCAGCTAAGGAAACAGGACGACCTCATGTTGCCAAATTACGCGGTAAACCACCGCTTTGTCGTTGGATTTTGCGTCTTTCTCATCGTTTTGGGGGGCGCATGGTCTTATATGACGCTCGGTCGACTTGAAGACCCGGAGTTTTCGGTCAAGACGGCGGTCGTCGTTACGCTTTGTCCTGGGGCGTCGTCAGAAGAGATCGAGGAACGAGTAACAAACGTTGTCGAACGCGCCGCGCAACAGATTAAGGGGCTGGAGCGCACGCGTTCCATCTCGAAACCGGGTATTTCTTTCGTTTTCGTCGATCTTCAAGAGAAGGTTCACGCGGACGAGATGCCGGTTCTCTGGCAAGATTTGCGCAATAAAATGTCGACGGTTAAGACGGAGCTTCCGATAGAAGCGCTTCCGCCGATCGTGAAAGACGACTTCGGGGACGTTTACGGGTGCGTTTTCGCGCTCACGGCAGACGGCTTTTCCGACGCGGAACTCGTTCGCAAGGCGCGCGAGCTTCAGAAGGAGCTTCTTAAAGTCGATCAAGTTCGTCGGGTCGAGCTTTGGGGCTTGCCGGACGAACGAATCGAAGTCGAGCTTTCTCGCGCGCGCATGGCGGAACTGAACGTTCTTCCGGCGGAAATTCTTCTCACGCTTCAGAGTCAGAACCTCACGGCGGATTCCGGCGCGTTGCGTTCCGACGGGGATAAGATCCGGGTAGCGGCGAAGGGGAAGTTCGAATCGCTGGAAGAGATCGAGAACCTCGCGCTTTCGGACGGCGCGCGCGGCGCCGTTGCGGCGTACGCGACGGAAATTCTTGACGACGCAGCGCCGCTCAACGCTTTGGCGTCGCGTCTGGACGAGCGTCGGGGCGAAGGTCGACGGCAAATCCGCCTAAAGGACGTCGCGACGGTGCGCCGCGTTTCAAACGACGAGCCGAGCCAAATTATGCGCTCAAACGGCGCGCCTGCCGTTGCGATCGCGCTTTCCCCGATTCCCAACGGCAACGTGCTGCTTATGGGCAAAGAGGTCCGCGCGAAAATCGACGAAATTCTCGCGCGCTCCCCGGTCGGATACCAAATCGAGGCCGTGAGTTACCAGCCGAACAGCGTTCAAGTCTCAATTCACGCGTTCACGAAAAACCTCCGCGAAGCGATTATTATCGTAACGTTCGTCGTTATGATCGCGATGGGCTGGAAGAGCGGACTTCTTATTACGAGTAGTTTGCTCGTCGTTATTTTGGGGACGTTCTGCGTCTTGAAAGCGCTTGGGGTCGATCTTCAGCGCACGTCGTTAGGCGCGCTGATCGTGGCGCTCGGCATTTTGGTCGACGACGCGGTTGTCGTCGGCGACCTCATTCTTGTGCGAATGCAACGCGGAGTCGACCACAAAGAGGCGTGCGTGGACGGCGCGCGCCGCGCCGCGTTTCAACTTTTGGGCGCGACGATCGTCGGCGCGCTCGCGTTCTGGCCGATCTATCTTTCGCCGAATATGACGGGCGAATACGCCGGTTCGCTCTTTATCGTCGTCGGGTTCTCCCTGATTATTAGCTGGTTCGTCGCCATGCTTCAGACTCCGGTGGCGTACTACTGGTTTGTTCGCACAGCGCCGCAAACGTCCGGCAAAGACCCGCACGGCGGAATCGTCTATCGCGCGTATCGTCATACGCTGGAATTCGCGTTGCGGTTCCGTTACATAACGATCGTCGGTCTTTTAACGGCGCTCGTCTTCGCGTGCGTCGGTTTCCAACGCGTGCCGCAAATCTTCTTTCCGCGCGCGCAACGCTGTCAGTTCATGATCGACTTCTGGGAACCGGAAGGAACGTCGATAACGCGCGTCTCGGAGGATCTGCGCAAAGTCGAAGAGCGACTCATGGCGCAAGACGGCGTCGTCAACGTCGCGAGCTTTATCGGCGCTGGTCCGCCTCGATTCTACCTGCCGTACGAGCCGGAAATCATGAACACGAGCTACGCGCAGGTCGTCGTGAACGTCGATTCGCTCGACCGTATTAACGAGCTCGTTCAGCCGACGGAAGACTGGATTCTCGCGAATTGTCCGGAAGCGGAAGCGCGCGTGCAACGTTTCGCAATGGGTCCGACGACTAAGTCCGAGGTGGAAGCGCGCGTAAGCGGTCCCGACAAGACGGTCCTACGGGAGCTTGCGAACGAGATCAAGTCGATCTTCGCGAGCGAGCCGACGGCGAAATTCGTGCGCGACGATTGGCGTCAGGACGTTCCGACGTGGACGCCGCAGTATTCTCAAGCGAAAGGGCGTCAGGCGATGATCTCTCGCGCGGAAACGCTCTTCGCGTTGCGTTGGGCGTCGAAGGGGATCGCGTGCAGTTATTTCCCAGACGGGGAAGAACTGCTTCCGATCATTCTCCGCGCGGCGCCGGAAGATCGGGATAATTCGGAATTTTTGCGCGACGTTCCCGTCTGGGGCAAGAATCTCAGAAGCGTTCCGCTTTCGCTCGTTTCAGATAACGTCGGCGTGCGTTGGGAACCGGGAATCATCGCGCGTCGCAATCAAACGCCGACGATTACGGTCGGCGCGGATCCCAAGGACGGCTCCTGGTCGGAACTGTATAAGACGCTCAAACCGAAGCTCGACGCGATCGAATTGCCGCCGGGATACGCGATCGAATGGGGCGGTCAATACGAGCGCAGTCAGGACGCGACGAAGGCGCTCTTGGCCGAGACTCCGATCGCTCTTATTCTCATGGCGCTCATCGTCGTGGCGCTCTTTAACGGGCTTCGTCAACCGCTCATTATCGTTCTGACGTTTCCGCTCGCAATGATCGGGGTAACGATCGGAATGCTCGTCATGAACAAACCGTTCGGATTCATGGCGTTGATCGGGGCGATGAGTCTTCTCGGCATGATGGTGCGGAACGGGGTCGTTCTTATGGATCAAATCGACGAAGAGCTTGCGAAGGGCGAGTCGAAATACGACGCGATCGTCGACGCGTCCGTGGAGAGAATGCGCCCGGTAACGGTCGCCGCCATGACGGTTATCGTCGGTATGACGCCGCTTCTGAGGGATCCGCTCTTCGACTCGATGGCGACGGTCATTATGTTCGGTCTCATTTTCTCGACGGCGTTGACGCTTTACGTTGCGCCGATTCTCTACTCGATCTTCTTCCGCGTTCCGACGAGTCGCAAGTCGCGCATTCGTCAGTCGAGCGGACGTTAGCGAGGCGAGATCATGAGGTTCTATAACGACGCGTTGATGTGGCGCGGTCTTGGCAATCTTCTCGGTCAGGAAGTCGTCGGCGCGGAAGAGCGCGATTCGGACGCGACGCCGTACGATCTTTCGATACCGCGCGAAATCGACGGACTGCCGGTTCTTTCGGTGGCGGAAGGCGCCTTTAGCGACAATCTCGCGTTGCGACGCGTCGTTATTCCGTCGTCCGTTCAGCATATTGGTTCCGGCGCGTTCGATCCGTACTATTTTATCAAGCCGCTCCGTCAGGGCGTTTTTAACGGCGCGACGTGCGTGGCGTGGGACGCGTTTAAACGCTCGCGCGGATTCGAACTCGACGAAATCGTCGTCCACGACGACAACGAGCGATACCGTTCGATCGACGGCGTCCTCTTCAGTAAAGACGGATCGGAAGCGCTCGCTTATCCGGCGGCGCGCGCGGACTCGCGTTACGACGTTCCCGAAAAGGTCGAAATCATTCGGGAAGGAGCGTTCTCCGGCTCGGAAAACCTACGTTCGATTAAGCTGCCGAAAAGCGTTCGACACGTCGATCCTCAGGCGTTCTACTGTTGTTTTTCACTCGAAGAAATTCTTGTGGACGCGGACAACGCCGCGTTCCGCACGATCGACGGAGCGCTGTATACGCGCGACGGGTCGCGACTCGTGGCGTATCCGGCGGGTCGTCGCGGGACGTATCGCGCGCCGGAGTCGCTCGCAATCGTCGGCGAAGGCGCGTTTTGCGGATGTTCCGACCTCGCCGAAGCGACGGAGTTCGAGCGCGTTCGCGAGATCGAAGCGAACGGTTTCCTAGGCTGCTCGGCGCTCTCTTTGATCGATTCGCTGGCGTCGTGCGCGCAAATCGGCCGCGCGGCGTTCGCCGACTGTCTCTCGTTGCGCGAGGCGATTCTGAACGACGCGATTACGGAAATCCCGAAAAACGCGTTTCAACGTTGCTCGTCTTTGGAGAATTTTGAATTTCCGCGCTCAACTCGATTCGTCGGCGCGCGCGCGTTTATGGGATGTTCCGCGCTCGCGGAGGTCAGTCTTCCGGAAACGATCGAACGAATCGAGGCCGAGGCGTTCAAAGATTGCGACGAATTGCGCGCGATAACGATTCCGGAAAGCGTTAAAGAGATCGGGGTCGCGGCGTTTGCAAATTGTCTTTCCCTAAGTTCGGCGCGCATTACGGACGGCGTGGAAATCGTTCGCGAATGCGCGTTTGAAAATTGCCCGTCGCTCGCCTCGATCGTCCTGCCGCTCAGTCTAAAGAAAATCGGCGCGGACGCGTTCGACGAAGATATGTCCCTACTCGTTTACAGCGACAGCTACGCCGAACTCTGGGCGCGCGCAAACGAACGCTTTTACGACGTCATCCTCTAACGGAAACGCTCGGGCGTTTCATCCCGGTTCGCGCTACCGCGCGGTGAACAAATCTTCGCTCCCGTTGGTCGCTTGACGGGTTGCAAACGCCCCTGAATTAACGGATACGAATTGCGTTGCGGGGCGCCGTAAAAGAGTCGCTAATAGGTCGACGATTTCGTTCCTTGCGGCGAGATCGCGATCGGCGCCGAATCGAGCATCGGGCGTATCGCCGTTTGATATCCGAGTGAAAAGAGATATTTCTTAATATCGTTGAGATACGCGAACGAGTCGGCGTACGCAAAGATTGTGATCGTCGTGTCCTGACGCGAATATTTCATGAGTCTGTTCAAAAAGACGGAATCGCGCCGCGCCAACGCCTCGTCGACCGGCTCGCCGAGCGGCTCCGTCGTCGGCTGGCACTCGCCGTAGCGCATTGAAAAGGCGTAATGCACCCCGTCCGACTCGCGCGACGCCGTGAGTTCGACCTGATACTGAAAATAGTACCCGTCGATCGGTCCGATTCGCGTGTCGATCAAACGCGGCGTCATGTCGCCTCGATAGCCTTTGAATCCGAGCATAACGCGCTCTTCAAACGCACGTATCGGAACGTGCGAGAGTCTCCCGCCTTTGAGTCGGAAGTAGCCTTCGCGCCCGTCTTCGACTCGTTGGGAAATCGGAGTCGGAACGTTTTCGATCGTAATCGCGTTCGGGCGCGCGTTCGCAAGCGCGGCTTTCTCCTGACGCAACGCGTCGAGCGTCTTCTCGCGATCGAGAATCGCGCATTGCAACGCGTACTCTTCTCGCTCCTTTTCCGACTTCTTCGCCGATTCGCGCTCCAAAAGCGTCGTCATTTGCGTCGACTCTTCCACGTATTGGCGATACGCGGCTTCCGCAGAGTCCGCCTGAGCGCGAAGAAGCGCCGCCTGATCGCTCGTCTCTTGCTCGCGACTCTGAAGATCTTTGACGCGAGCGCGCAAATCGGCGAGCTTCGTCGCGGCAAAGACGTACGCGTCCCGCTCTTCGCGCTCTTCCTCCGACAGCGTCGACGTCGTTTCGGTCGCGAGCGCCGTCTGATCGCTCGTCGCGTTTCGCACGCGCACGCCCGCGATCATAATTAAGATAATGAGCACGCCGACGAGATTCGAGACGACGTCCAAAAAGGAGTCTTGTCCGTCGGCGAGATTCTCCGACGAACGCGCGGCGCCCCGCGCTCGATACGCGCCCAATCTCTTACGTTTTTTCTTACGTTCCCAAACCATAGCTTCGACTTCCATGTCGCACGATCGCGGTCGACGGCGCGTCCAAACGCCGCGACGCCGCGCGCGAATCGTAACGAAAAAAGTCCAAGCGCGCAAGGGAAAAAGCGCAATGCGGAAAGTCGCGCGATCTTACGCGTTCGCGTCAGACTTCCATAGTCCGTGCAAATTGCAGTATTCGTACGCGGCCACGACCGGTTCCGTAACCAGAAACACCGCGCGCGGCGCGTCGGAACTCGTAAGGTTCTTCTTCTGCCAGCCTGTCGCCGTCTCCAGTAGAATCCACTGGATAAAGTGCGCCGGCAACGCCGGATGCTCGACGGAACCGACGCGAACCTCAACCTTGTCGCCTTCGATTTCAACGACCGGAACGTGCTTCTCGCCCGCCGCGTCCGTCGTGTTCGGAATCAATTCTTCCCCGACGCTCAGCGCCGCGCTCGAAGGGACGATCTCTCCGTCGATTTTGTAAAATTTCATCTCGCAATCTCCTCTCGTTACAAGAAAGCCGACTTCCGGCGTCGGCAAAATCACCGTTGATTCCACTTGTGAGCGTATTTGAGCGTCGCGCGAAGCTTCGGGGACGACTCCGCCGTTTCGTCGGCGTATTCGATCAGTCCCCAAGATCCCCACTTCGTCCACTTTCCTACGGAAGAAAAATGACACGTCAAATTGCCCCCGATTTCTTCCCAAGCTTGGAAATAGCGCTCGTATATCGCGCCCATGCGCTCGCTACGATTCGCCTGAATCAGAATCGAATTCAGCTCTTCGGAGTCGTTTGCGCCCCAGAGTCCGACGAGATGCTGACCCGACTCGTAGCAGACAAGTTCAAGTCCGTAACGCTCGGCGAGCGCCTTCTGAGCGCGAATCTGCTTGATCGTTTCAGGAAGAATTTCTTTTTCCAGACGATCCAAAACCCCGTCGACCCCGAGTTCCAAAACCTTATCCTTCTCTTCCGACGGAACGCTCCATCCGACGTACGGCGCGATCGCGAGCGCGTCCGCGTGCAAATACGCGTCGTCGAACTTCAAGATCTGCTCGCTCACCCAAGGGTTCACCGCCTGAGAAGGAAGAATGCGAACGATCCGCGAATCGTCGCCGAAAACGTCTTCAAAGATCTTAAAAATCTCGACGGAACGACGCGCCGTATAGAACCACGCCCCTTCCCAATCGGAGGTCGCGCCGCAAAGCTCGCGACCTTTCGCGCCTGCGCGACGCGACTGCTCAAAGGACGAATTCCAGACCTCGTTCGAATACTCCAAATAAATCTTGCGCGTCGGACTCAAAAGTCGCTTCATCATTTCCGCCGCGCGACGAACGTAGTCGTCGCTCGCCTGATCGGGGACGCAATACCACAAATCGGCGTCGACCCGCTCGACAAAGTCGCAGATCAGTTCCAGCGGCATGCCGGCGCGAGAATACGTCGCGTCGTCCGGCTTCGCGCGATCCGACCACTCCTTCTGCTCGGATCCGTTCGTGCGTTGCCAATCCATTGTGCGAAAGACCGCGATCGATCGCCAGCGCTCTAAAAACGAAGGATTCCAAATTCCCGTCTTCTCGCGACTCGACGCCTCCCCGTAGCCTGGAAGGTAGACCTTGATCTCCCGAATATAATCCGCTGGATCCGTCTCCTTAACGCGCACCCAAAACGCGCCGCCTTTCGAGTCGATCTCGAACGTCGTTTTGCCCGGCTCGGCGGTAAGAATCCGCCCGCCTCCGATCTCTATTCGCCCTTTGCCTGCGTACTCGAGCGTATAGATACCCGAGGGATAATGCCCGCCTTCAATCGTGCAAAGCGGAACCTCCGCCCAGCAGTTCTTCTCAAGTCGAGTAACCCAGCCTTGCGCGTCGAGCGCGAGTTCCGGACCGCCGCCCCAGCTCGCGCCTTCGCGTTGACTAACCCACGCGCGCGTTTCACGAAAGACGTCGACGAACGGCAACTCCGTGTTCCAATCGCACAGTCCGGCGAGATTCAGCCCGAGTTTCGGCTCGTGCCCAATCTTTTTATGAACCGCGTCGAGCTTCTTTTGCGCGTCGAAGTTCGCCGCCTCCCCTGCGTCCGCGCCAAGACCCGCCGAAGTCGATAAAAACGCCCAAACGAACATACACGCGTAGCCCAACGCTCCAAGACGTCGCATCGTCGGATTCCCCTCTTCTATTTCCATTTGACTCGTGAATCATAATCGCGCGGCGCAACGAACGCCGACGCCCTATATCTTATCCGCAGACGAGCGCCAAAACAAGCGCCGCGCGCAATCTGACTCGTCAAATCGTGCGCGGCGATCTTGGTTATTTTGTTATTTTCGAACGCGGAAAAATTACCAATCGCGTTCGTTGTCGACGACGTCGAAGATATCGACTCCTACGCAACTGCCGGCGTCGCAGAAGAACACCGCCAATTCGTCGCGCTCTGTCGTTTCGATGAAAGCGTAATCGGTTTCTTCATTCACGCGATTCAACTTGTGAAGCGCCGTCGTCGCCCATCTTTCGATATTCTCTTTATCGTCCTTCTTATCGACGGTATTGTCAACGAACTCCTTCAGAATCGCCTCAAATTCAGCAAGCGTTTCCTCTGAGAACTCCTCGCGACTACGTTGCATTTCAACAAGGTCTTTGATTCGGAGACGAATCTCCTCCGGGGTATATTTATAGGCTTCAAAATCCATAATTCGTACTTTGCCGCGTCTTCTTTCCTCGACGATTTGTCGTATAGGCAAACCGTCTCGTTCATCAAGTAAAAACAATCTGGGTCGAGGTCAGAGAGATCGTATTAAAAATCGCTATGCGCGAACCGTCGATTTTCACGAACTTAGACCTACCGATTTCATATCAATTCAAACTTCAAGCTCGAAGTTCCACGCAACATAATAAGGTAACGGCGCCTGTTACGCAAAAGCTCAATCGACTTTGTCAAGGAGACGCCTGTCGTCTGAACTAGACGGTCGCTTTGGACGCGCCAAGCGCGGCGACTGGAGCCTCGTCAGAAACGGCAGTCTACTCGCCGCGACGTGTTGCTCCGTCGGCAATTTATTAGGCGACTCACGCCATGAATTAAACGCCAACGCAATGATCGTGGACACGCAAAACGTAAAGACGAACAAACGCGCTAAAGTCAATCTCCGACCCAAAAAGAGCATGAAGAAAGGTTCGTTTAACTTCGTCGATTTTGACGATTCCATTATGCTCGATTCCTTCTCTTTTTCCGTCTTTTCTACGGAGCGTTTCAACCATATTGGATCACATCTATTCCCAACAAATGGACTTCAGGTATGGCGTTAATTCTTTTTGGTTATCCTCATTTCTTTTTTGATTTTTTGTCTTTGTTTGAAGTTTCCTCCTCGTCGTAATCGTCGTCCTCATCGTAATCGCCGTCCTCGTCGCAACCGTCTTCGTCGTAATCGTCTTCGTCGTAGTCGTCACCAAGAAGATCGCTCAAGAACATGGAGATATCTTCGTCGTCTTCTTCTTGGAGAACTGCTTCGACTCGATTTCTGTAGGCGTCAACGTCAAAACATTCTTCCTGACCGATTATCGAAAATGCGGCGGCGCAAAACGAACGCACGTCTTCATCTTCATCGTCGTTTTCAATGATCGACAGCAACGTCTCATGAAAAGTGGGATCTTTGGAAAGAACGTCGCCACAAACTTCTGCGGCATGAACGCGCGTTGGAAGCGGAGAGGACGGTGAAAGCGCGTCAATCATGTGCCGCGCAACCGCGTCGACGTCAAGTTCAACGGTCGCTTGAACCACGTCTTGGAATAGTTGATAAACTTCAGCGTCGTCTCCTTCGCCAAAGGAGCCGAGGAAAAGAGGAATTGAGTCAAGATTCGGATGCTTCGTAAAATACTCGCAAGCTTGCGCCCATTCTTTCATCACCCCTTGAAATTCGTCTTCGGACAACTCGTCCAAATTGGGCATAGGTTGATGAGAGCGCAAAAAATCGAGCGCTTGTTTTTTGGTCATTTTCTTCCTCTCCTGTTATAAAATCTCAGCCTATAAAAGGCGACGTCTTATTATCCAATGAACGCCGTCGCTCGCCGTTTCTTCAAGCCCGTCTCAATACGACTCGGCAAAAGGCGCGTTAGGCTCAAAGCCTTCCCGATTCGTCAAGCGCGACGTCGCTCCCGACTAACGCAAGCGTCGACGACTCGTCAACGACGTCCGACGCACTATTCTTCATATCGACGTCGACGGCGAACTCTTCGGGAAAAACTTCCGGCTCAGCTACAATTGGCGGATTTTCTTGCCCGAGATTACCGCCTTCTCCACATCGGTAAGCGACGGGCGATAGACGTGAACTTGAACGCCAGACGAGGAACACCGCCTATGAAACGTTTGCCATATCGCACAACCGAAGCCCGCGTTTCCCGCTCTTGACGACGTTCTATCCTCCGTGCGAAGTCGACACGATTCTTTGAAGGCGCTTGAAACGCCTTCAAAGAATCGCTCGACAATACGGAGCTCGCGAAAGTGGACGAAAATCTGCCTCGACAAGGAGTCAGACAACGATCCTATATCGACGTTACGCATATGAAAAAGCCAACGACATTCGGTAAGACTAGCCGAAGTAAGTTGTCAAATCAAACGCGCAACGTCAAATCCCATGAAAGGCTCCAGACGAACGAGCGCTAGGCGTTCTTTACCGTCTCTTCGAACCGATCAAAGAGTTCGTCGTATTCGTCGAGGGGTTCCTTGAGGCGAAGCATATCCTCGGCGACCTTCTCTTGAACCGATTCGGGCCATTGGAAAGGCGCGCCGTAGATAATCTCATTGGCGCGGCGATGAAGAGTAAGCTCCTGGAAGACGCAGTCGACAAAACTATCGCTCACTTCCTCGTAGGAGTCTTTATCGTAACGATCATACGACAAGACCTTGCCCGTCGTCGTATCAATAACGCCGTAGTCGACGCCCTCGCCCGGATCGCTCCAAATAACGACGCAGTTTTTGGGAAGCCCCATCGAATCTCGCGCAATAGCGGTTTCCTGAAAGACGTTAAAGGGTTCGTCAAGAAAAACGCGCGGATCGTCCCCCCACAAGCCAAAAAAGCCGCAGTCTTTTCCCAGCGCCAGATAGCCCCACTTGGAGATTACGCGTCGATAATCCTCAGGAAAGGTTACCTCGAGCGCTTTCTCAATAAGTTTGACGAGTCTTTCGGACGGAGGGGTCAATTGCTTCCCGTCGAGAGTTCCGGGAAAACGATTAAAAATCGTCGGATTCGCGTTCGCGACTTCTACGAGGTCTTCAAATGTATATTTACTCATAACGTTGCCTTCAATTGAATTCAACAATACTTATTGTTAAGTAAAACTGAGTTTGGTCAGTTGAAAAAAACCGTTAATTATCGTCTTCCAACTTTTCCAAGTTCTTCATGACTTTTTCAGTACAACTCTCGACCGTATTGTCTTCCCAGAAGATGTAATCTACCAAGGGAGAATTGAAACGTTCGCTAAGATTGTTCATAAACCTAGTGAACGTGAATCTCGCTTCTCGATCTTGTACTTCCGAATTCGATTCGGAAAGCGACAATTCGTGTAAAGTATAAAGTCTCTTAACTTGCAAGAGAACTTCATCGTGTGTAAATTTTTCCATAATACACCTTGTTTTTCCTGGGTATAAATAAATGCTTACAGCAGTCCAGAACGCCTTTCTAAAATCATCCCCAATTTTTGAACCCACCTTTATGAGACAGCAATTCTTCTGAAACAGCTTCTACCATGGGATGCATTTTTTTCCCAGGGCTAATAGTGGCAAATCCTGAGACGTTACGTCGGTCAACCGTACCGCCACAATCGTGGTTGTGAACCAATACCCCGTCGGAGGTAACATGGTACACATGCTCCCCAAAGACCTCAAGGTTATAAACAACCTCGGGACCAGGTCGCGGGAGTTTCTGAACGACGCGCTTCGTATCGCCGTTCAATACGCGAACGCGCTCGCCTTCGATGAGGTCGCCGGCAGGGACGAACTCTTCGCGATCTTCCGACCAGATCGGGTGCGTTGGCGTGCAACCGATGGGCTTCTCTTGACCCTCAATTTGAAGATCAATCGTCTCCTGCGCGATATGCTCGAACGTCCCGGTTACGAGATTCCCTTCGCCGGGAACGTACTTGAACGTATCG
>ONGM01000131.1 GCA_900317365.1 uncultured Planctomycetota bacterium | reverse complement strand
CGGGAATGAAATCGCCGTCGAGATCAAATTCGACGCTGACGCGCCCGCCGTAGAGGTCGCCTTGGAGCGTTCCAACGACGGCGGGATCGCAGGTAATTTTATCGGAGGCGCTATCGCCTGTATCGCGGAGCAGGGAGAGGGACGTGATTTCAGGAAGCTGAAGGGAGTTTGTCTGAACGGCGCCGACGAGATAGACGACCTGAGTCGGCAGATCGGGGTCGTTCGTTTGAATCGTAAGGGAGGCGGTTTCCGGGAGTAAGGCGCGACACCGCAGGAGGATCGTCGTTTCGTCGTTAGGGGCGAGGCTTTCGGGAATTTGATTCAGAATTTCGAGACGCGAGCCTTCGGAGGCGACGACGGAATTGATCGCGAGGGGCGCGTCGCCGGTATTTTGAAGGGCGATGCGACGATAAACGGTTTCCCCGTAATGAGGCGCGACAGGCGAGCCGGTCGAATCGGCGAGGTAGGAGGTTAAGGCGACGGAGTCAAGATTATCGAGTTGAAGGCGGGCGGTTTGATCGAAGATCGCGAGATTCGGGGCGGCGTCGAGGAGTTCGCGCCTTTCGAGAGTCTCGAAGGTAAGGCGACGCTTGCGCTCCGACCAAGGCACGCGGGAAGAGCTTGACAGAGCGAATAGTCTCTGGATTCTTTTTCCGAAGGCGTCTTTCATAGGGAAAACTTTTTCGCAATTCCACCGCAGGCAATCTTAGAACGGGATTGCCTCGCTCGTCCATCTGCTCCATTTGGTTGTAACATTACCAATAGCTGGAGTCAACAAATATTTTCGTAAAATCGAATAATATTACGTTTTCTTGCCTCATGATCAAACAAATCCGCCATGGAGACGGTCAAAAATAGCTAAAGACCGTGAACTTTTTGTCTTCATACGATGAAATTACGAACTTATTAATACATCGAGCTATAGGAGCAATGTGTAGAGGAAAGAAAATGAGCGCGCTCGTAGTCGCTACGTTCCAGACATAACAGAGAGGCGTAAAGAAACGTTACTCGGCGCGGATTTCGCGTCGATATCTCGCCGGGGTAACGCCAACTCTACTGCGAAACGTCTGATAAAACGATCCCGCCGCGCTGAAACCGATCAATTGCGCGATCTTCTCAACCGAGGCGTCCGTCTCGCGCAACATTTGCTTCGCGCGCTCAATACGAACGAGTTGTAGCTCCTCAAGCATTGTTCTCCCAATATGTCGTCTGAATTTAACTTCAAGCTGACGTCGAGAGATAGTAATATTGCGCGCAACACGGTCCACTGTGAGATTCTCTAGGCGCTCCGTATGGATAATTCGCAACGCCTCGGCGACGTCCTCGTCGTCGACAAGAACGATATTCGACGAACGACGTTCGACAACGCCCACCGGTTCCACGAGAATATGCTTGACCTCCGGTTCCACGCCCTTCATCATCTCATCGAGCGTCTTCGCCGCGAGAAATCCGCCCTTCTCTGAATTCAACGCGACGCTCGTCAACGGCGGAGAACAGAGTTCGCAGAAGAGTTCGTCCGCGTCCACGCCGACGACCGCGACTTCTTCTGGCGCTCGTATCTGCGCGGATTCGCACGCGTCGAGAACTTCGCGTCCCCGTTGGTCGTTGCACGCCATGATCCCGATCGGCTTCGGAAGTTGTTTGAGCCATTTGCGTAAGATCGGCTCTTCGCTTTCCCACGGCAACGCCCGACCGAACCGCAATGGCGGACGATACGCGTGCGTTGCGTATCCCGCCTCCCGAATCGCGTTCGTAAAGGCTACCTCGCGTTTCGCCGACCAGGATTGAAAAGGATAGCCAACGAAAGCAAAGTTCACGAGCTTTTTCTCGAGAAGACAGCGCGCAGCCATATACGCGGCGCCTGTCGAGTCGCTCGTAAGATCGGCGCAAAACTTTGCTCGATTACCTTTAACGGGAAGGTTGGCTATCGAAAAGTCCAGCATAACAACCGGAAGATTCGTCGAAAGAAGCGTTTCCGCCATCTCCGCGTCGAGAACCCGCGCGATAATACCGTCCCCTCTCCATTCGCGTATTTTCGGAACAACCTGTTCAAAATCGCCCGGAGTCAGATAAAATCGCCAAGGTCCGTAAGTGCGCGAATAACGCGCGACCCCCCTAAGCACGTCGCGACCGTAACCGCGCGCGGTCTCTATAAGCAACGCCACCTTAGGAGGACGCGACATAACCAACCTTCTCTTTCTCGTTCTGATTAACGACCGTAGTAGACTTCGTTGATCCGAAGTTCACGCTTCAAATCGCTAATCGTCGTCTTGGAATCGATAAAGATCGCTTCGATTTGCGCAATCTCCGCAAGATCCTCAAGGTGTTCGCGCGTTAAAGCGGACGAGAACGAAGTGTGGTGCGTGCCGCCGCAAAGAATCCACGCCGCCGCAGACGTCTTTAAGTCCGGCTTCGGCGCCCAGAACGCGCGCGCAACCGGCAGACGCGGTAAGTCGGCTTCCGGTTCGACGCACTCAACTTCGTTAACAATCATTCGGAATCGAGAACCAAGATCAACGATTGTAACCGCAACGCCAGGTCCTTCGGCGCCGGTAAAGACGAGACGCGCGGGATCCGCCTTGCCGCCGATTCCGAGCGGGTGAACTTCCATGCGCGGACGCGCTTTCGCAATCGACGGGCAAACCTCGAGCATATGCGCTTGAAGCGCGGCGCCCTGCCCTTTGAAATGATAGACGTAATCTTCAAGGAATGAAGTTCCGCCGGGAAGACCTGCGGCGGCAGTCTTCATTGCGCGCACCATTGCGGCGGTCTTCCAGTCCCCTTCGGCGCCAAATCCGTAGCCTTCCTTCATGAGACGCTGCGCAGCCAGTCCCGGAAGCTGATTCAGTCCGTAAAGATCGTCGAAATTCGTCGTGAACGCCTGCGCGTTCCAACGCTCCAAGATAAGACGCAACGCGATTTCAATTCTCGCCGCTTCTCGGACTTGGACGCGTCCGGAGCCGCTCGCGCAGTATTCGTCGAAGTCGTACTCGCTTTCATAAATCTTAACCAGCTCGTCGATTTGCGACTCAGAAACCTTCGCGACTTCCGCCGCCAATTCGCCGACTGGACAATATTCCACGCGAAAACCGAACGTTTCTTCGGCGCTCACTTTATCGCCGTCCGTTACGGCAACGCGGTTCATATTATCGCCGAATCGAACGACTCGAGTATGGTTCAAATCGTTCCAAGCAAGACAAGCGCGCGTCCACGCGTCGATTTTACGCTGAACGTCGGAATCGCTCCAATGTCCGACGACGACTTTACGCGGAATTCCAAGCTTTGCCGTAATATGCCCAAACTCGCGGTCACCGTGCGCGCTTTGATTCAAATTCATGAAATCCATGTCGATTTCCGACCACGGGATTTCCGGCTTGAATTGCGTGTGCAAGTGCAACATAGGCTTTTGGAGGAGCTTCAACCCGCGAATCCACATTTTCGCGGGAGAAAACGTGTGCATCCAAAAGATCACGCCGACGCACGTAGGATCGTTATTAGCGGCGCGAATCTTTTGTTCGATCTCCTCGGTCGACTTCACGGTTCCTTTGTATTCAACGGGAAGCGCGATCGCGTTCGTGGAATTCAAACCTTGAACGACGCCTTGCGATTGCGCGTCAACCTGACGGAGCGTCTCTTCGCCGTAAAGCGTTTGAGAACCGACCAAAAACCAAAGCGAATATTTTGTGTTCATTATTTAAGCCCAAAAATGTAAACGACGAACGTTAAACGTTTAAATTTGACGATCCAGTCGATCGCTACGATTTCTTTTGACCGTAGTAAGCGTTGGCGCCGTGCTTGCGCGAATAGTGCTTTTCGATCAGATTTTCATCGGTCGGAAGCGCCGGATTGATAATCGCGGTCAATAACGCCATTTTAGCGGATTCTTCCAAAACCGTCGCGTTATAAGCCGCCTCGGCGGGAGTCTTACCCCAAGCGAAAGGACCGTGATTACGAGCTAGCGCCGCAGGCGTCGTTAGAGGATCGAGACCTCGTTCGCGAAACGTTTCGACGATCGCGTCTCCAGTCGCCGCTTCATAACGCTGTTCGATCTCTTCTTTCGTTAGCGCGCGACAGCACGGAATCGGACGATAGAAATAATCGGCGCTCGTCGTGCCGACAATCGGAATATCGCGCTGCGCCTGAGCCCAAGCGACTGCGTGCGTCGAATGCGTATGAATAACGCCGCCTACACCCTCAAATGCGCGATAGATCGCTAAGTGCGTCGGCGTGTCCGTAGATGGTCGCAAATCGCCGTCCACGACCTCTCCCGTTTGAAGATCGATTAGAACCATGTCCTCCGGGCGCATTGTATCGTAATCGACTCCGGACGGCTTAATCGCAACAAGACCGCGTTCGCGATCAATTCCGCTCGCGTTGCCCCACGTATAGAGCACGAGACCTCTGCGAACAATTTCCAGGTTCGCCTCAAAAACTTCTTTTTTTAATTCGTCTAACGTCATTGTAAGAACTCGCGAGAACGCAAGCGCCAAGTAACCGGCGCGCAATTGCGCGCGTCGGTTACTCAACGTTGCGAACATTAACCGATAAAGTACGCGTAAATGCAAATGATAATCGCGACCAATCCGCAAGAAGCGACGACGTCGACCCAATTCCAGCTCGCGCGCGTTACTGCGGTCTGTTCGGCGGACGCGGAACCGTAGGTCAGACCTTGAATCTTTTCTGCGGACGGACGCGGCGTCATAAGACTGACGAAATACATAATCGCCACGCAAATTACCGTCAGGTAAATGCACATGAACGTATAGCTCGTCGTCGCGAACCATTTAATAAGCGAACCTTCGGCAAAAGGATGAATTCCGTCGACGATCTCGCACCCCAAACGCCCCATCCCGAGGATAAAACCAAGGAGTAAGGCGGACAAGCAACCGTAGGAATTGACGCGGCGAGAAAAGACCCCGACGAAGAAGACCGCAAAGATCGGCGGCGCCATGTACGACTGGACGCTTTGCAGATAATTGTACAGAGAGCCTTTCATTAAGGAAATCGTCGGAATCCACAGCAGTCCGAGAACAACCATAACGACGGTCGCGACTCGACCGACCCACACCATTTTCTTTTCGGAAGCGTTCGGCGCAAGTTTGCGGTAAATATCCATCGTAAAAAGCGTCGAGCACGAATTGAAGACTGACGCCAGAGAACTCATGAGCGCCGCGAGCAATCCGCCGACGACGACGCCGCGCAAACCGAGCGGAAGAACTTCTTTAACGAGAATCGGAAACGCTTGATTACTGTCGAACAAGACGTTCGGACTCAGTTTTCCTTGAACCGCTAATCCGTACGCGATCATACCCGGCACAATAAAGATAAAGACCGGCGTAAGTTTCAAGTACGCGCCAAAGATGGTGCCGCGACGCGCCGCACGTTGATCCGTCGCCGCAAGGGTCCGTTGGACAATATATTGATCCGTACACCAGTACCACAACCCGACGACAGGAGCGCCGAAGAGAAGCCCAAACCAAGGATACTTCGGATGGGAATTCGGTTTCCAAAGATTGAAGTAATCAACTTTCGCGCGAACTTCACTCTTAACGAGCTGGTCGATCGATGCAAAGTCCTTACCGCTAAACAAACGGTTAAACGTAATGGGATCGACCTTCGTCTTAATGTAGTCGACTTCTTCTCGCGAAAGCTCAGAGATCAAAAGGTAATTTGCGTAACGTTCTTTTGAGCGAGCGAGAGCTTCCTTTTGCTCGTCCGTCTTGTTCTTCCACAGAGCGTCGAAATGCGGTCGTTTAATGATCAAATCCTGAGTCGTCTCGTCGTCGATCTTCTCTTGAAGTACGGCAGGAGACGGCGAATTAATCTCCGACTCGTCCAAAACTATCTTGTACCCGGCGTAATGGTCGACGCCTTGAGCGACCTTCTTCAACTCATTCCATCCGCCGACCTGATGCAAACCGATAAAGAGCACGCTTGCCGCGCCGATCAGCAAAACGGCGGTCTGTAAGAGTTCCGTATAAAGTACGGCTCGCAAACCGCCGAGAACCGTGTAGAGTCCCGTGAGTAATACCATTCCGACCGCGCCAACCCAGAAATTACTAATTCCCGGAATGAGGTCGATCGGAAAGAGCGCCTTGAATACGACGCCGCCGGCGAAGAGCGTGACGGAAATCTTCGTAAAGATGTACGCCACAAGGCTAATCAATGAAAGAATCCAACGCGCTGACGGAGAGTATCGCTTCTCCAAAAACTCCGGCGTCGTAAAGATCCCGCTTCGTTCGTAGAACGGAACCATAATCCATCCGAGAACAAGCAAACACCACGCGTGCAACTCGTAGTGCGCCATCGCCATACCGTCGCTTGCGCCCGTTCCGGCAAGACCGACTAGGTGTTCCGAACCAATATTCGACGCAAAGAGAGACGCGCCAATGACGATCCAGCCCGCCTTCTTACCAGCGAGAAAATAGTCTTTCGACGAGTCGTTCTTCTGAGAGACAACCCACCATGCCAGTCCCAAAAGGAGCGCAAAGTAAAGTCCCAAAGCGCCCCAGTCCCAGCCGCTGAACGACGCGCTTGATATCTGCGCGAAAACAGCGTAATTTGCAAGGTTCATCATTTCAATACCTTATTGATCAATATAAAACGATTGCGAAATCAAACGTATGATTTTAGCGCGATTAGCGTTTCGATTCTCGCACTGCGTCTCGAATAGCGATGAGTTCTTTCATCGCAGAATAAAGGTCAACTTGGGAATTTTTCACGCCGAATGCGTCGTGAAGTCGAGAATAGACGCCGTACAACTTGTCGTATACGGCGACCGCTTGCTCCTGCGGACGATAGACGGCGTCTTTGTATCCGACGAGTCGACGCTGTCCTTCAAGGACGTTGGAGAACGCGCCGCCTGCCGTCGCTCCAAAGAGCGCGGCGCCTAGCGCGCATGTCTGGGAACTTCTCGCTATCTTGAGCGGTCGATTCAATACGTCCGCGTAAATCTGCATGATCGTCGGGCTCTTCTCCGCTATGCCGCCGCAAACAACAACCTCGTTAATGTCGACGCCGCGACTGACAATACGCTCGATAATCACCCGCGCGCCGAACGCCGTGCCTTCTATGAGAGCGCGATACGTCTCCGCCGCCGTCGTACTAAGCGTGTTGCCTACGATAACCCCGGTAAGCGCCGTGTCGACAAGTATCGTACGATTGCCGTTATTCCAGTCGAGAGCGACAAGTCCGCTCTGACCGGGCGACAATAACGCGGCGTCCTTTTCGAGTTCACCAAGAACGCTCGACGAATTCGTATATTTCGCCGGAGCAAGGGATCGCTCAAACCAACGGAAAATATCGCCGACCGCAGATTGACCCGCCTCTATCCCGTAATATCCAGGAAGAACGGAACCGGAAACGACGCCGCAAACGCCGGGAATCGTATCTAAACCGGCGTCGACTGGCTGAACCGTAATGTCGCACGTGCTTGTGCCCATAATCTTAACAAGGACGCCCGGCGCAACCCCGGCGCCAACCGCGCCCATATGACAGTCGAAAGCGCCGACCGCCACCGGTATCCCGGGAACCAATCCGGTTTTCTCCGCAACGTCGGCGCGAAGTTTGCCAGCAAGGTGATCGGAAGAATACGTCGTCGACGCGTAATGCTCGCGCAACGCAACGAGTTTCGGATCTAATGACGCTAAGAAGTCGGCGCTGGGAAGTCCGCCGCGCGACGCGTCCCACATCGCCTTATGCCCTGCGGCGCACACGCTACGCGGCATGACGTTCGGATCCGTCTCGCCTGTGATAAATCCGGGAATAAAATCGGCGAGTTCCACCCAGGAATACGCCGCGTCAAAAACGGTCGGGTTCTCGCGGAGACAATGCCAAATCTTCGCCCAGTACCACTCGGAGCTATAAAGCCCGCCGCAATTGTCCAAATACCCGTTCTTCAGCTCGTTAACTCGCGCAGTAATCGCGTCCGCTTCCTCGACTGAAGTATGATCTTTCCAAAGCCACGCGTTCGCGGCGGGAACGTTTTCAAACTCCGGGTAAAATGCAAGCGGAACGCCTTTGCGATCAACCGGGATCGGAGTCGAACCCGTTGTGTCGACGCCAATTCCCGCCACCAAATTCGGATCGAACTTGCAAGACGAAGCGGCAGGCGCGTCGTAGGCTTTTTTTACTGCTTCGCCGACCGCTTGATAAAAACAATCGACATAATCGCGCGGCGACTGACGAGCTAACGTCGGCTGCAACGGATCTAAAATAATCCCCAAATCCCCTGTCGGATAGTCCGCGACGGCCGTCGCTATTTCAACGCCGTCGATTATATCGACGATCAACGCGCGCGCGCTATTCGTTCCATAGTCCACGCCGATGGCAAAACGTTTTTCTTGTGCGTCCATCAATCTCTATTCCTTTGCGAATAATTGCTTTTGAAACACGACGTCAGGCGTCGCGGAGAATGACTTTCCCTTATTATCATTGGTCGCTAATTATGAGTCAACGCAAAATAACGTAAAAAAAGTCAGCTTTTGCGAAGCGTCGTCGTGTTTCAATCAGCAGTCTCTCTGTCACGAAAAGTCGTTTTCGCCGCTATTTTTGGGAGTCCATGCCCTTTTTGAACGCGGGCAACGCGGATTCGGCCGTTGATCTCGCAAGGTTGAAAATGATGAAACCTTCGGAATCCAATTGTTGCGCAATTTTGGCTTGAAGAACAACCTCGTGCGGTTTCATCGCGATACCCGTCGCCGTCATGCCAATTCCCGGATAAAGCGGGATCTTGTGTTGAACGACTTCGGTCTGAGATTCGACAAGTTGCTTAAAGTAACCGGGGTCGCTCGTGTAGTCCATCGGACAAACGAAATCCAAAAGGCCTTCTTCAACCCATAAGCCCCAATCCTGCCCGATAGAACGTTTCGTACCGGGATATTGCGGAAAAACGGCGGCGGAAATTTGAATATCAGGTCGTTTGGCTCGAACCGATTCATTGACGGAACGAACGAACGTTGTGATCTGTTCGCAACGCCATTCGCGCCAGGCGTCGCTAACCTTTGAAGCGCCGCTTAAACACGCGGGGAAATTCTCGAGTTCGATTCCGTACTTTTCTCGATAATACTCGCCGAAACGCTTGCAGCAACCGTCGCAGAAACATGTTTTGTCGTCGGGAAAACGGATGTAATCAAAGTGAATGCCGTCAACGTCGTATTTCGTCGCTACTTCCTCCAACGCGGCAAGTTCCAGCGCGCGATTTTCGGGATTAGACGGACACAACCACGGTTGTTCCTCGCCTTCAAGCGTCTTTTGGAGGCGACCTTCCGCTTTCATTTGATCAAGAAACTCACGCGTTGAATTTGACGCGTTAAAGCAAACCATCCAAGCGTGAACTTTCACGCCGTATTTCTTTCCGGCGGCGACCGCGAGCTCAACCTGATCGCCGTACCTTTGGACCAACGACGCCTGAGGCAAAACATCGCTTTTGTAATACGCGAGTCCGCCCCAGAGCAGATTCGGAACGACGCCGTTAAAGCCGGCTTCAGAGAGTTCGCGCATCGTTCGCTCCCAATCGCCCGGATAAATTCCGCAGCCGGAGTGTTCCCACCACATTCGAACCTGATCTTTCGGGAACCGCGCCGAAGCGAGGAAATCGTCGATTCGCGCGGAATACGCGCGCCGAAGATCAGTTCTCAACTTTCCAAATTTTTTAACGTCAAGAGTGGAATCATTAGCGCCGACAAGCAACTCGGCGACGTCTTCCATCGACCAGCCCTGTTCGCCAAGCGATTTCTTTAAATAACTAAACGTTTCCGCGCGCAACTCGTCGATATTTTTTTCAGGAGCGACTCCGACTTGAAAAATATCAAGCCATTCGCGGCGTAGAACGTCGCGCGCCACATTCGCAGAGAAGACTGTCGCAACAGAGTCGAGTACTGCTCGCTTCTCGTTCACGGATTCTTCCGTAATAATGTGCGAACAATAGAGACCGTGAGGACTCAAAATCAACGCAGGATACTTCGTAATTTCACCGGAAACCAACGTCCAATTGGCAACGACGCGCGCTTGTCCGTTCATAAAGGGCGGCGTCGTTCTATGCGAACTCCAATTCTCAATCGGGGACACAACTTCAAAGTTCCAAGAGTTCTGACGGATTAACGTCGGTAAAGTCTCGTCGTTCAATCCATTGTCTTCTAAAAACTTCTGATTGAGCGTCATGCCTTGTATCTCAATTCCGGCGTCGGAACATTTGATATAGCCTTCGTTCTTGATCCCGAGCTTATTGAGAATTTTTGTCGGAATATTATAGCACGCGACAACAAACCCGCCGTTGTCTATGTAATCGCAAATTAGATCTACGGTTTCGTTAGAAATACCTCCGGCGATAGGAAGAGCGACTACGGAATATCGAGACAAAGAATCTTTCGTCAAATTCGCGTCAAACAAATGATCGCACGGACGCCCCATACGATTCATCGCGCGAACAAAAGACTCCGTTATCCTGTGATTCTCGCGACCGTGATCGTCGATTTCGATAGCGGCAAAATCACGACGCAGTCCTTTAAAACTACGAATTCTGAGCGTTGAATCGATCGCTTTGCCGCGCCAAAAAGAAATGCGCACGGCGTCGACCTCGTCAAGTCCGCCCGGTTTATCCTCGGTCGAAAATGAATTGCCGTTAAAAAGGATGGAATACCGATTCGAACCGCCGCGCGTTACCTGACCGGTCGCGCTATACCACCCCGCCTTGCTATGCAAGTAAAGGGTAACGTACCCAACGGCGTTCATGCCTTCGCAGTCGATTATGAGCTCGTATTGGGAAAATTGCGAGCAATCGACCTTAAACGGCTCGTCGAGACTAACGCGCGGTTTCTCATTATCGGTCGCAAAGTCGAGATTCAAGGTTCGACCGTCGGAGCCCATATCAAGCAGATCAAGCGCGTTCACGCCAAAAAAATCTTGATAGAACTCGTCGCTCATAAGAACGTCCAACGGAGATTTCGAAGGATTCGCCGCATATGACGAGGAAAAACTGAATAATGTCAAAACGACGAGGAAAACACTCGTTGCAAAACGTAAGCGTTTCATCACACGACTCCTGATGCTTATGGGAACTACGTCTGACAGACCTTTGTAGTTCATGCTACACACTCTGACGTAAAAGTCAAGAAAACGCCGCCAACCCAACGGCTTTGTTTCTTTTCATACATGCGCGTTCCCTGTATAATGCGCTTAGTCGACGCGTGTTGGAGCTTTGCAAAAGAGCCGACTCACCTCGCCGCAAATCCACGTTGAAATTCCACTTCATGGAGCAATTTGATATGACAAACTTACGTCGGTCGTTAACGATTTTGACTTTGCTACTGTCGTCTCTTACCTTCTATGCGAACCGCGCGAACGGCAACGAACGCGTCCTAGTCGTTGGCGACAGTATTACGGGGCATTCGATGAACCTCCCCTACGGATACGCGCACGAAATCCGCAACCTTATTTCCGAACACAAGGCTGGCGTCGAGTTCGTGCCCCTCGGAGGAAGCGGTCAGACGATTTTCAGTTGGCGCAATATCGTTAAAAACTCGAAAGAGCAAAACTTCCGTCTTGATATCGAAGGCATTATGATCAAAGAGGAGTTTGACAAAGGCGCCGACGTCATGATCGTTCACCTCGGCATGAACGACGCCCTCCAACCTTCGATTAAATACAATGAAGACGGCTTGAAATCATGGAAAGAGGAATACGCCAAGCTCGTCGCCGATCTTCGCGACCGCGTTCCCAGCGTTAAACGCATCATCCTGACTCCGCCGACGCTTTTAACGGAATCTCCATACACGTTCAAAAACGTCTTCATGGATCAATTGAGCGGTCTTGTCGAAGAGGTCGCGAAAGAAAACGACTGCGAATTCTTCGATCTTCGCAAAGAATTTACCCGGGCTTTTCTATCGGCAAGAAACGCCGAGCCTGACTTCCGAATCACGCTCGACTTCGTCCATCCCAACGAATTCGGACATCAAATTATGGCGTGGTCGTTCCTAAAAGCGCTCGGAAACGAAGAGCTTGAAACGGCGTACCTTGAAAAAAAAGTCGCTCCCAAACTCCTCGACCACACAACCCCAGGATTCGCCGCATTTGTCAACGACGTCCCGCTGTCTGATAAAAACAATGTTTCTTACGGAGAAAACGACGCCGTTTTTGCGCCCGTTGAAATCAAAGTCAAGGCTCAAAAGATCGACGAACTCTCTGTAACCTGTGATATCGCGAAGCAACTCAAGGTTGAAAAAACGGCGCCTGATGAATTCACCGTTTCCTTCGTCGCAAATATAAGCGACTTACCGACGAAAGCGTTATTGAAGTCGAACGAAATTGAACGCGAAGTTCTCGTCAACGCGCCCTATTTCGTAACAACCGGCGTCGCCATGGATCCGTACCGGTACCCCAATCTGAGCGACTTTCCCAAAGATAAAACGGAAACGATAATCGACGCGCTCGCCAAGGAATGCAAGGACCCTCTCAAAGAATCGCTCAAAGAAACGTCGTCAACGGAACTTGCAACTACGTCGTGGAGCGCGTACTATCCGACCGCCGACAAAACGGGCGCCGCCAATCCTAACTCGCTCGACGTCGCAAGTCTTGCTCCGGCGAACGCGTTTGACGCCGCGTACGCCGTACGCTACGTCTTTAGCGACGATGACCGCGACGCTACGCTCAATCTCAATTCAGAAGGTTTCAGCACGACCTCATACCTTAAAGCGTACCTCAACGGTACGGAAGTCTATTTCGATTGTCTTTCTCCGCGCTCGCCCAAATGGAAGGACAACGTCGAAATTCACCTACAAAAGGGACTCAACGTCATCGTCGTTCGCTTGGATCACACGCATTGGCAATGGGCGGATTCTATTTCCGTCGAATAACTGACAAATGTGGACACGGGAAAAGCGTTCGCTTGAACCGAGACAATGAATCGACATGAAAAAACGCAACGCCTTGAAATGAGACGTTGCGTTTTTCTGTAAGCAAAATCGACCTAATATTGACCTTCTTATTTCTCGATCGCGTCTTTCAGATCGACGTCCGAAATATCGAGAAGTTGTAACGAGTCCCCTTCTAGATCGCTCGTTAAACGCATTGCGTACTTTCCATGCAAAACGTTGGTTAAAAAATCGCCGAGAAATTCAGCGCGCCAACCTGCGGATAATTTGTCGCGATCATATTTTGGCAACTTTCCTTCATAGTTGGCGATGGCGCGTCTTACGTCCAAAGACGTCGCAAAGAGTCCGTAGGACATATTGTGCCGCGCGCAATATTGCGTCAACAAAACGCCGACTAATTGGCACGCTATTTGGTACAATGGATAATCGTCGTTTTCGGTCTCAGGCTTTTCGTCGTCAGGAACGGCAAGACCTTTTGCGACGCACTCCGCCAGTTCCCTAACGAACGGAGAACTTGGCAAGCCGCGGATTCCGCGAATAACCGCTATTCTTTCGGGATTGACCGTTTTCTGTTTCGCCACGGCGAGAATTAAATCGTCGCGAAAAACCTTCGACGGCGCCAAATTACGAGCGCGGGCTTTATCGCGACGCCATCGCCAAAGCTCGCGAAGGATGGAAAGCTCGTCGCGAGAACAACGTTTCGATCCGGAGATGCGCCGCCAGCCTTCTTCGTCAAAAACCTTTTTGAGTTCCTCGCAATAGTTGTGGATCTCCTCGGCATACCAACCTTGACGCCCCGCCTTTTCAAGGGATCGCGTAAGGGAATCCGACATTTTTTTGAGGTGCCGGACGTCGTCGAGCGCGTATTGGATTTGAGAATTAAGCAACGGACGAATACGCCAATCGGTAAGAGTTTCCGTTTTCTCAAGTTTAACGTTCGCGATCTCTTGCGCCAGTTTCTTCAAACTGAGCGGATACCCCATTCCGATAAAAGCCGCAGCCAATTGAACGTCAAAAATTCTCGGCGGTAACTTGTGCACGGCTCGATAGCAAAACTCTAGTTCGCTACGACACGCATGAGCGATCGTCGTTATATCGTCCTTGCAAATTCGTTCCCAAAATGGCGTCATGTCGTTAATTCGCAAAGCGTCAAGAATATAATCGCCGCGAGAAGTAGCGACTTGAACAAGGCACAACTCCGGTTGATAGCGCCCCTCCGAAATGAACTCGGTATCGTATGCAATCCAAGTTTCTTTCGCTATCTCATCCAGAAATTTGAGTAATCCGGCCTGATTAAAAATATACTGATAATCAACCATATCGCGCGCCTATCTGGCGTTCTATGCTTTATCGAATCACGCTTCTTCTTGATCGTACGACGGTCGTTTAAACTATAAAAGACCCGTACTTTCACAAGAAGCGCATGAGAAGGAAAGGTCGGATTACGAACGTCTCAAAAGACTCCAGGCGGCTTCCAACGCCTGCGGTATCGCTTTTGTCGACCCTATCGTCGTCATAAAATTACAATCGCCGTTCCACCGCGGCACAATATGCCAGTGAAGATGTCCGGGAAGACCGGCGCCGGCGACTCGACCAAGATTCAGACCCACATTGAATCCTTCAGGATTCATCTTCTCTTCTATAATCTTAACCCAAGCCGCGACTTCGCTCGTCAATTTGTTCAACTCGTCCGCTGTGAGATATTCGAGCTTGGAAACGTGTCGACGAGGCGTTACCAATAGATGACCGTTGTTATACGGATACTTATTCAACAGAGTAACGGTCGATTCCGTTCTTCCGACAATTAATCGCTCTAAATCGCCGTCGTTGCTCGGTTCCGTCGCCGCCGCTTGACAAATAAAACACTCCGGATCTCCCCCTTCGAGAACGCAAATTGGCTTGACTGGTTTCGATTCGTTCGACGTAACATACGCCATTCTCCATGGCGCCCAAAGGAGATCGCGATTGGTTTCACTCATTTTGTTGCACTTTTCAATAAGAAACGTTCAAATCGAACGCGTCCAACTTAATTCTTTTTCTTCACGGGAACGGTTACAAAAGGCGACTTCTTTTTAAAATCCTTTTGCAAATCGTTTCGCGCGTTGACCAAGGACGACTCTGAGACTGGCTGAGCGGAATCGGCGACGGGCAAATCAGGATTTGAAACAACGTAAGAGTCGACCGTCTCCGTTTGCGTTGGTCGCGAACGATAAGTGCGCTCGCCAATCCAGTTCTGATCACCGTTATAATTACCGCCTGGATTATTCTGCAACTCGTTCGACGACTCCAATTCAGAACCGGCAAAGCTCACGTTGTTCCACTTCGGCGCTTCCTGTGTAACGTCAACGTCAGGCGCGGTTTCCGGCGCGTCGCTCTGGACGTCCTCAACTCGCGGCATGGACGCGTCCGAACCGGATTCCGCGTCGGTCTGAGGAAAAGAAATTTCAAATCCGTCGTTACCGGAAATCAACGTCGACTCGTCGTCCGATTCGACTTCAACAGGCTCGTCCGCCGACAACGTCTCTGAGTCGTCCTCTGATTCAAGATTCTTAATTACAAAACCTTCGTTCACCGTTGCGAAAGAAGGTTCCCCTTTTCGCGAACCAACGCCTAGACGATTCGAATAAACGTCCGCGCCGTCTAAATCAACGTCCGCGTCAGACGCGTTATTGAGAGATATCTTCAATTTACCCTGCTCAAAAGCGCGTCGCGTCTTTTCAAGTTGCTCGTTCGTCAGTAGAAGAGAAAGCGTCGAAACACGCTCCGACCCCTCGGATCCAAAACGTTCCTCATCGGCCACGGCGAAAACCTCGACCTCGGACGCAATCGACTCCGTCACAAGTCTGCGAACGACTCGTCCGTCCGTTTTATCCGATTCTTCCTTGACAACGGAAACATCAACGACGTCTCCGACTCGAACTATGTGATCAAGTTTCGTCGTGCGCAAATAATTTCGACTCCCATTTTCCTTGCTCGCCGCCGCGATTTCGACGGAAACAATCGAGTATCCTGGGGGCACGAATCCTGCGGACGAAACCTCGGACATGGCGGGATTCTCAAGATCGTAAAGCGAGATCGTTTCGCCGTCCTTAAGATCGCGCACAACCACGCGTCCAGACACGCCGTTGAAAGAAACGACGCCGTCGCGCGGCGCGTCGTTCTCGTCAACAAGAACAAAGCGCGTGTTCTGAGCCGTTAAAACTGAACCGGCGGCAACCGCGCCTTTAGCAACTAAAAGTCTTTCTTTCACGCCGGAACCAAAGGCTTTTTCCTCTTGCGCA
Organism: uncultured Planctomycetota bacterium; assembly: GCA_900317365.1. Lineage (GTDB taxonomy): Bacteria > Planctomycetota > Planctomycetia > Pirellulales > Thermoguttaceae > RUG369. Next base: position 21,382 of record ONGM01000131.1, on the reverse strand, counting down.
GGAGTCTTCTCGACGAAAAAGATCGACTTGATACCGTACGCCGTAGCGCTACCCGCGACAAGCGCCACAAGTAACAAAGTCCAGGTTTTCCAGTTCATTTTCGATTCCGTTCGCGCCTTGCGCGCTCCTTAACCATAACGACCGACGCCAAAATAACGCGATTCACCGCGAAAAACGGCGAATCGCAACGACGTCGGCGCATCGCTTCAAAACAGTCGACCTAATTATCGACTATTTTACAAATCTTGTTGAGCAAAAGCGTCCACTGACCCATTTTCGTCATACTAACGAATCTAATCAAGAGCGCCTTTAATAAAATTTTATTGAGGTATATAGGAGACTTCTGGATCAAGCGACTCTATATAGCGCGCGATCAAATCCGCAGCTGCGTCCATGTCCTTCCAAGAGACGACTTCCACCGGCGTATGCATATAACGATTCGGTATGGAAATCAAGGCGGTCGCAACGCCGGCGCGCGCAACTTGAATCATCGCGGCGTCAGTTCCGGTAATGCGGTTTTCTGCGCACATCTGATAGCGGATCTCATTCTCTTTGGCGATTTTGACGAGATCGTTGACGAGACGCATATTCATATTGGGTCCCTTACCGATCGCCGGACCGTTCCCAAGTTGAATATCGCCGCATATCTTCTTGTCGACGGTCGGCGTGTCCGTCGCGTGGGTAACGTCAACGGCGATTCCAACGTCGGGGTCAAGTCCAAAGGAACTCGTGCGCGCTCCGCGAAGACCAACCTCTTCTTGAACTGTCGAGACCGCGTGAACGGCAACCTTAAGTTTCGACGCGTCAATACGGCGTAAAGCTTCCATCACAACCCACACGCCCGACTTATCGTCCGTCGCAGGAGCGGCGACGCGGTCGTTCAAAAGTTCGCGGCAATCGAGCGGTATCGTTACGGCGTCCCCAACGGACACGTAAGTTTCCGCCTCTTCTTTATTCTGCGCGCCAATATCAACCCAAAGATCGGTAACCTTCGGAACCTTTTTACGCTCGTCTTCCGTTAGCAAATGGATCGCTTTCCGTCCAATAACGCCGTCGACAGGACCGTTAGCGCCCCAAATCGTCACTCGAACGCCCACGAGCGTTTGCGGATCCCAGCCTCCAATCGGCAAAACGTAGATGAAACCGTCGGAATCGACGTAGTTGACCTCGAGCGCGATTTGGTCGCAATGCCCGGCGAGCATAACGCAAAAAGGTGCGGAAGGATTGCGAGTAGCGATAAGATTGCCGTGAACGTCGACGCGAACCTCGTCGGCAAAATCGGAGACATATTCTCGGACGACTTTCTGAATTTTCTCTTCGTATCCCGACGGACTCGGCGTTTGTACCAACTGATAAAAAAACGCCTTTGATCGTTCTTCCATCTCATTTCCTCTATAAACGTAAAAGTATCTATCCGACGCCACAATTTAAACGAGCGTCGGATTCTCATTTCATAGTCGTTGATCTTCGAAAGACGACAAGACACTGGTCGTCCGTTTGATTCGATTTGTCGGCAAAGGACTTTATCGAATCGACAAGTCGCTTGCCTATCGTCGTTGCGACGTCGCCGTTAGGATTGCGCAACGCCGCTTGAACGCGTTCGTTGCCAAACGGCTCGTCTTTGTCGCTCATCGCGTCGGGGAAACCGTCGCTCATGAGCGCGATCGATTCGCCTTCTTCAAGCGTGTACGTAAACTCCGGGTATTCGGAGTCGGGAACGACTCCCAACGGGAAACTGTTGTAACCGTCTCCGATCGTCGCAACGCTTCCGTCGTTCTTAGAAAGAATCGGAAACAAGTGTCCGGCGTTGAAGATTCTCAGAACGCCGGTTTCCGGCTCCAAAATCACCATGATCAAAGTAACGAACCGATCGCCCCAATGGTTTTCGAGGAAAATACGATTCAGTCGCTCCAAGGCGGCGCCATATGATTTCTCCAGAAGAAGCCCATACCTCATCTCGGAAGAAAGCTTCGCCATAAGCAATGAAGCGGTAATTCCCTTGCCGGAGACGTCGCCAAGAACAATAGCGATTTTACCGCCAGGAAGAGGCGCGTAATCGAAATAGTCCCCGCCTACGAATTTTGCCGGTCGATAATAATCAAAGAACTCGTAGCCTTCAATAGTCGGAGCTTTTAATGGTAAAAAACCTCTCTGCACTTGATTGGCGACCTGCATTTCCTGAAGCGCAAGTCTCTTCTGCAGAAACGCGTCGCGATAGCGCTGGTTTTCCCAATAGACGGCGATCTGATTAGCCAAGGCAACGAGGAGTCTCAGATCGTTGCGAGTGAAACGCTTTTTGGAACCTCGGGAATCGATCTGAATAACGCCGAAAAGAGAATCCGTCGTCGGATCGTAAATCGGCGCGGCCATAACGGAGGCAATTTTGGCGTCGACGAGACTCTCTGAACCGTCAAAACGCGTGTCGTTCGGAGCGTAATCGGAAAGAACTGCGGCGCGCGTTGAAACAACGTGTCGAACAATAGCGCGACTCGCCACAAATTTTTCATCAGGTCGTTCGTTCCGCTTCACATAACTTCCAAGAGTCCAGTGAGGCTTTCCGTCCTGCGTTTGTTTCTCTTCGTCCGGAGCAAGAACACAAGCGGCGTCTGCCTGTGGAAAAAGGGAAAGAAGAAGCTGGAGAAACTTCGGCTTGAGATCGCGCGCGTCTTCCGCTTTGCCTAGGATTCTAGCAAAATTCAAAAGAACGCAAATTCGGTCTTCAAGCAGTTTAATCTCGCCTTCATACTCGCTGCGCTTGCTAAAAGAACGTCGTTTGATTTCTTCGTCGGAAACGCCGCTCGCGGATCCCACGAGGAATTGCGATTTGATCAACGTCGGGTCAAAATCGTCGTCTCCCCACGAAAACTTCGGTTGCTTGTGGCGTTCGCGACGAGAACTGCGCTCCACGTCCTCGGATAAATCGACGAACGTTATGGGAATGTCTCCAAGGAGAATATGATCCCCGCTCGTTAGCGGCACAGGATCGTATCCGATGCGTTTACCGTTAAGGCGAACGCCGTTTCGGCTCTGCAAATCTTCCAGTCGCCACACTCCGTCGATCTTTTCAAACTTGGCGTGTTCACGACTAATAGCAGAATCATTGACGACTATATTGCAATACGGTTGTCTTCCAACAAGAATCGAATCTTCGGACATTTCGTATTTCTGCGGATCTGTTCCGTCAGATTTAGCAATCAGCAAATACGCCATGCGCACTCCGTATCATATTGCGTCTAAACGATTTTAAAAAGCTGTATTCTAAAAGACGCCGTCTACGGATAAACAACGTCTATCATATAGAGTCCCCACGCCGGCGCGGTCGGCCCGGCAAGCGAGCGATCGCAACTGTCGATAATCTCGGTCATACGCGCCGGATCTTCGTAGCCGCGACGTTTCTCGCCAAATAGTTTGAGCGTGCCGACGATCGCGCGCACCATGTTGTAGAGGAATCCGTCCGCTTCAACTTCAAAGACAATCATACTCGGAGAAGAGATTTCCGGTCCCGTATCGTTTCGGACTCCTGCGTCTGTTATCGCGGGAAAGACAAGCGTCTCTTGAATCGGCGCGCGGCGCACAACAACGTCGTAGATTGTTCGAACCGTCGTGCGACGAGGCGACCCCAAAGTTTGAAACGCGCGGAAATCGGCCGTGCGTACTAAACGTTCTGACGCGGCGCGCATTGAATCAAGATCAAGCGGCTTGAAAACGTTCCAAGCGTAATTCCTGAAAAAAGGAAACGACGGACGAGAATCGCTGACTAAATAGCGATACCGCTTGCGCAAAACGTCTCGGATCGGATGAAACTTCAAGCTAACGTCAACGGCTCGCCATATCCGAATATCCGGAGGAAGAAACGCATTGATCGCCTTGACCAACGTCTCCGGCGGCAAGTCGGAATTCGTATTAAACGCCGCGACCTGTCGCAAAGCGTGAACGCCTGCGTCTGTTCTTCCGCTTCCAAGCGCCTCGACTTTCTCACAAACGACGCGCTCGATCGCTCGTTGCAACTCGCCTTGAATCGTCTTGACCTTCGGCTGTTGCGGCTGAATTTGCCATCCGGCATAGTTCGCGCCGTCGTAGCATAAATCCAGCTTAACGCGTCGCATCCACTGTCCTCCGTTTGTAAAGAGAAATGCGAACGTCTCATCTTAGCAATTCGACGTTCGCAAAAAACATGAGCTGGTCGTCGGTGAATTATTCGGCGGCGCGACCGCCAAATTTTTCATGACAGGTCGAACTGCACGTCTCCTCGAGTCTCTTACCGGCTTCTTTCAAGTCGTCAAAAGAGCCCGAACCGGATACAAGCGCATTCGCCTTCTCGTTGTAATCTAGGGCGGCGTCGGCAAGTTTCGCGCAATATTCGCGCCAGAGGTCTTCGCTATCAGGCGCGAGCGTCTCGTCGACGTTCTCGCGACATCCAAGGGCGACGGCCACCATAATCGTCGACGCGTTAATCGTTTTACGCGCGTTATCGCGACGTAAAAACGTTTTCTCATTTCGCGCGAGGCGCTTAATATCCGTCGACAGCGCAGGCAACGCGCTCTTCATAATCGGGCGAAGGGAAGCGACCTTGAGATCCCACGTTAGCTTCTCGTCCGACTTAACCTGTCGAGCCTTTTTGACGTTCTCGAGGCGAGTCTTCACTTCGGCGGCGTCTTTCGAGTTCGCAAGTTCTTGAGCGGCTTTGATCAAGGACGCGGCGAAAGGCTTGCTCGGCGAATCCGCATCGCTCGCGCCGATTGTCAAAGCCACGACCGCCAGCGCGTTGGCGTCTCGTTGAACGGAAACGATTCCGTCCTCAAAGTCGGGAATCATCGCCAAATCGTCGACGTCGCGTTCCAATGCTTCAATCAAAGAGTTCAAAGCTTCTTCAAGATTCTCTGAAGACGGAACTCGTACGTCGTCGTCTGCGTTGGCGGCGTAGGGTAACGCTAGCTCAGCAAAAAAAAAATGTTTCGGGGTAGCGTCTGCAACCTTAGTGGCGTATGAGTCGGCTTCCTTTTGAATCTTCTGTCGCGCGGCTTCGGCGTCTTGAAGTTCTTTTTTAGCCTGATTCGACTTATTCGTTTCCGCCGTAACCTTCTCTTCCGCTACTTTGACCTGGGCGTTCGATTGCGTTAGCGCGTCTTGACTCTTTTTGAGGTTTCCTTCGCTCTCTTCGCGTTGAGAGACCGCCGTTTTCACTTGGTCTTGCGACTTAGCGAGATTAGCGTTCGATTCGTCTAGAGCTTGGCGCGCTTTAGCCAGAACGTCTTGCGCCGTCGCTTCGGCGTCAACCGCTTTTTGCGCGGCGTCGCTCGCGGCGGTAGCTTTAGCGACCTCCGCTTGACGATCTTGCGCGCGTTTGGTCAGTTGAGCGTTGAGCGCAGTCAAGTTGCTTTCGGCGGTATTCATTGCCGCCGTTTTTTCTTCGACGACCTTGAGAGCGGCGTTAGCCGCGTCTTTTGCCTTCTGCTCGTTTTGAAGCGCGGCGGCGGTAGCTTGATCTGCGTTTTTCAGCGATTGTTCAGCAACCGTCGCGGCTTCTTGCGCGGCGGCGGAAGCGTCCTCGCTCGTTTTGACGGCTTCTTGAGCGGCAACGCGCGCCGATTCTTCTGCGTCTTCCGCGAGGGATTCCAAAGCTTCGCGAGCTCGTTGAGCTGCGTCCTTCGCTTCCGTAGCCTTGGCGACGGCAGTCTGGAAGGCGGCGTTCAACGATTGCGACTCGGCGCTCGCCGCTTGAACCTTATCGCTCGCCTCTTTCAAGGCGTTTTGACTCTTCGTCGCCTCTTCTTTCGCGAGATTCACCGCGTTCTTCGCAACGTTCAACGCATTGGAAGCCGCGTCTTTTTTCGCCGAAACGTCGGCGGTCGCGGCGTCAAATTTCTTGAGTTCCTCCGCAACGGCGTCGCGCTCGGCAATACGATTCGCGCGCTCCTCGCCTGCCGATTTCACAACAGCGTCGGCTTTCTGAACGTTGGCGACGGCGGTCTTTTGATTTTCAGTCGCTTGATTGACGGCGGCGTTCGCCTTCGTCTCGGCGTCTTGAGCGACGGCGACGGCGTTCTTCGCGTCTTCAACCGCGTTAGCGGCGGCGTCGCGCTTTTGCGTCGCGTCGACGTACGCTTCTTTAGCCGCTTCAAGATCTTTCGAGGCTTTGGTCGCCTTCGCGTTCGCCTGCTCGACAGCTTTCCTCGCCTCTGCGGCTGCGGCTTTCAACGCCGCCTTTTTGCGGATCACTTGCGTAAGAGGATCGGCGCCGTCGACGGTCGCGACGGCGGCGCCTGCGTTAAAAGACGGGAGGGTTTCCTTCTTCGGCGCAGGGTTGAAGTTAAACGCTACGGGCGCGTCCCCGGTCGTAGCGGCGGCGCCAAAATTGAACGTCGCAGGAGCGTCCCCGGTCGTCGCGGCGGCGCCAAAATTGAACGTTGCAGGCGCGTCCCCGGTCGTCGCGGCGGCGCCAAAGTTGAACGTTGCAGGAGCGTCCCCGGTCGTCGCGGCGGCGCCAAAATTGAACGTCGCAGGAGCGTCCCCGGTCGTCGCGGCGGCGAAATTGAAACTCGGCGCGGAACCGGTCGCTCCAACTGCAAACCCGGCTTGACCGGCGACAACCGCGCCGCCGTTCTTTAACTGCGCGTCAAACTTTTCAACCCAAGCGTCGTAATCTTTATCCTTATCGGCTCCCGCGTTCTCGGTGAGATCGTCAAAATCGTCGGGCATATAGGGGTCTTCCGACTTGTTGCAACCGAGAAAACCGGCGCATCCTAATATACAAATCGTCGCGCACAAACGCACGGCGCGCACTAAACTGAATTGCTTCTTCATCGTTCTATCCCTTACCGCGATCGCGGGCGCTTCAATGAATCGCGCGCACAATCGCGCGATCTTCAGCGAAGTGTTATTTCGACCGGCAAAACTATGCGTAGCGGTTCCGCGAAAAACTCGCCGGACGGGCTACGCCGCCGTTGCCGATTCATTATAATATGATCGATGATATTTTCGAGGGGCGTCGACTTAAAAAGGGCTGATTTACGCCAATTGTCAGAACCTCGCGATTTTACCAGTCGTTAAAATCAACACAATCGATACGCAATCATTACACAATCCTGTCCCAAGATGACTATGAACACGTTACTGCAGTCTGTTCGAACAGCTCTTCCCGCTCGCAATGTTGAAGCGCCAACCTACGTCTTTGAGTCCGGAGCCGACGCGTGCTCGCACGTCGCTCAACAAATCGCCGGCATCATCCGCGATAGAAACTCTCTCGGTCGTTCCGCCGCGCTTGGACTTGTCGCAGGATCTAGTCCGGTGGGGGTCTACCAAGAATTGGTCAAAATCCACGAAGAGAGCGATCTTGACTTTTCGAACGTGTCCATCTTCATCGTAAACGAATACTACGGGCTGGATCCTGCGCGTCTTCAGAGTATGAGACGATGGCTTACGGAAAATTTCATCAAGAAGACAAATCTCCAGGCAAAAAACGTTCATTTCTTTGACGCGACTTTACCGCTCGACAAAATCGACGCGAGTTGCCACATGTTTGAAGCGGCGATTTTGGAGGCCGGCGGACTCGACATGCTCTTGCTTGGAATCTCGCCCAACGGCTCGATCGGGTTCAACGAGCCGTACACGTCTAAAACAAGTCGAACGCGTCTAGCTCAATTGGATCCGGACACGCGCCAACACGCGGCGTCCCTCTTCTTCAGCGAAAACAACGTTCCTACCCACGGACTGACAATGGGATTTGGAACGATTATGGAAGCGCGCAAAATTGTCGTTCTCGCTTTCGGAGACGAAAAAGCCGACGTCGTCAAGCTCGCCTTGGAAGAACCGGAATCGAACGCCACGCCCGCCTCGTGGCTGAGAGAACATTCCGACGTTTCGTTCATACTTGACAAGAGCGCCGCGTCCGCGTTAAAGGACGTTGCGACCCCTTGGTTGACTCGCGCTGTAAATTGGGACGACGCTATGATCAAGCGCGCCGTTTTGTGGCTTTGCAAACGCACCGGAAAAGCGCTATTAAAATTAACGGACGCCGACTTTCGCGCTCATGGACTTCATTCGCTTCTCCGCGAGTCCGGCTCGGCGACTGAAGTCTCCGCGAGAGTGTTCGATTGGATGATGCAAACGATCGCGCTTCATCCGTGCGGAAAACAAAAGAAAAAGATTCTCGTCTTCAGTCCTCATCCGGACGACGACGTCATTAGCATGGGCGGAACCATTATACGGTTGGTTCAAGACGGACACGAAGTTCATATCGCGTATATGACGAGCGGAAATATCGCGGTCAACGATCACGACGCGTATCGAATTGCCGATCTTCTTTCTGAAATCAACAACCAGGTTGGGGAAAACGATAAGCTCACAACCTTTATGGAATCCCAAGTCGAAAAACCGCTTTGCGCCAAACAACCGGGCGAAAAAGATTCGGACGAGGTTTTGCGCGTTAAGCGTCTAATTCGCTGGAGTGAAGCGCGCGCGGCCGACAAAGTCTGCGGCGTTCCTGCTGAGCGCGTCCATTTTCTCAACTTGCCTTTCTACGACACAGGCGTCGTTGAAAAATTGCCGCCGTCCGACGTTGATCGTCAAATCGTGCGCGATCTCATTGAGAGTCTGTCTCCCGACGAGATTTTCATCGCCGGCGACCTCTCGGATCCGCACGGAACGCACCGGGTTTGCGCCCTTATAGCGTACTCCGTCCTGCATCAACTTCAGACAGAAAACCTCCCCGTTCCGGAAGTTATGCTCTATCGCGGAGCATGGCAAGAATGGCCGCTCGATCAAATCGAAATCGCCGTTCCGCTCTTTCCCCAAGACTCCGAAAAGAAACGCGAAGCGATTTTCCGGCACGCGTCCCAAAAAGACGGCGCGCTTTTCCTAGGCGCCGACGCTCGCGAGTTCTGGCAACGCGCCGAAGATCGAAACCTTCAAACCGCCGACGTTTATAATCAAATCGGTCTGCCGGAATACTATGCCATGGAAGCGTTTGTTCGCTGGAATGGAGAATATGATTTTTAGTTTCTCGACGTCTCGCGCGATTTTTTAAACGCAACGAAACGACGTCAATTCGTTTGCTTTTCAAACGAACCTCCCAGTGAAAAGGGACAGGCGAGTCATACACGCGACTCGTCCGTCCCTTTTTCTTTATAGTCGATATACTGCGCTAGAAACGAAGGAAGGACGCGCGAGACTGCGCGTCCTTCCTTTTGTCAACGCTTAACGCAAGGCGTCGTAGCGTTCATTACGTTGCGATCGCAACGACTACGCAAGGTCGTCGAAATAGTCCTTAAAGAACTCGTCGATCGTAGAATCGTCGTCGGAGTCCAAGATACTGGCGGCGATCAGATCAACGTCGTCGAGAACGGCGGCGGAAGCCGTGTCGTACGTACCTTCCGTCCAAGCGGACAGCGAACCGTCCTCCGCAACGGAACGAACGCGGAAATTGTAGCTCAGTCCGTCGACGACGTTCGACAAGGTCGCGGTCGTTCCGGCCGGAGTCAACGCATACCACGATGAGGAATCCGTCGACGCCGCGTATTGAACGTCGTAGCTCGCGGCGGCGCCGTTCCAGGTCAGTTCGATCGTGCGCTTGCGTAAAACGTAGTTGAACGCCAGATCCGTAGGCGCGGCGACGTCGCTCGTCGACATATCGGAGAAAGAACCCGTCGCCCAATCGGAGGTTCCGTAGTTGTTATACGCGGCGACTCGGAAATAATAGACGCGTCCGGAAACAATGCCGGTCGCCGTGCGCGACGTAACGTCCGCCTTTAAGTACGCGGAGTCGTTCCAAGTTTGCCCGTCGTCAACGCTGTACTGGACGCGGAACCCTTTCTCATTCGAGGAGTTGTCGGTCCAGGTCATCTCAACGGAGCGAGATTCCGAATCGTATTCGCCAAACGCAATGTCGCTCGGAGCCGTCGGAATGTTCACGCTATTAGAAACCTCGTAAGCGTCGCTGACAAGCCACGCGGAGGTTCCGGAATTATTGTAAGCCGCGACGCGGAAGGTGTAGGAACGTCCGGAGACAACGCTCGTCGCAACGCGCGACGTTACGTTGGCGCCGTAATTGCCGGCGGAGTACCATGTTTCGCCGCCGTCGACGCTGTACTGGACTTTGAACCCTGTCTCGTTGTCCGCGTTGTCCGTCCAGGACATTGCGAGCGTTTTCGACTCCGCGTCGTAATCGCCGAAAACAAAGTCGCTCGGAGCGTTCGGGGATCCGTCGGAAACCGGAACTTCGAACTCGCCGTAACTCCATCCGGAAGCGCCGTACGCGTTAAACGCGCGAACGCGGAATTCGTACTTAACGCCAACGCGGAGTCCGGTGGCGGTGCGCGAAGCAACGTCTGCGGACGTATTGCCGGAAGAGAGCCATGTGTCGCCGCCGTCGACGCTGTAATAGACGTTGAAACCAACCTCGTCGTTGGAGTTGTCGATCCAGCTCATTTCAACGGTGCGAGCGCTCGCGTCATAACCGGTGAAGGTAATATCGCCAGGAGCGGCAGGCGCGCCGGACGGCGTCGTGTACGTGCCGACGGTCCAGTCGGAGTAAACGCTACCGTTGAAGGCGGCGACGCGGAAGTAATAAAGTCGACCGGGGGTCATGCCGGTTGCGACGCGTTCGGTAACGTTGGCTTCAGTCGTTCCGCCGCGATGCCAGTTTTCACCGTCGTAGCTAAACTGCACGACAAAACCGGTTTCATCGTCGGAGTTGTCGGTCCATGACATCGGCAACGTGCCGTTCGAATATTCGCCGAAAACGATCTCGCTCGGAGGATTCACAACGGCGTACGGCACATTGTACTCGGCTTCGCACCAGTCGGAATATCCGGCGGAATTGTAAGCCGCAACGCGGAAGTGATACGTTCGACCTTCAACGAGTCCGGTCGCAACGCGCGTCGATACGTCGGCGTCCGTCGTTCCGGCGCCGTACCACGATTCGCCGTCATAACTAAATTGAACGACGAAGCGATCTTCGTTATTGGAGTTGTCAGTCCAATCCATTTGGACTTGGACGCCGCTCGACGTAAACTCGACGTTGGAGAACGCCAAGTCGGTCGGCGCCGCAGGAGCCGTGCTCGTCGTTATCGGAATATCGACGGAACCGATAGCCCAGTCGGAAACGCCGTAAAGGTTATACGCGGCGACGCGGAAGTAGTAAGTTCGACCTTCAACGAGTCCGGTCGCAACTCGAGACGTTACGTTCGCGCCAACGTTCTCAACGGTAAACCAATCGGTTTCGTTATAACTGCATTGAATCTTAAAGCCAAGTTCATTATCGGAGGCGTCGGTCCACGACGTCACGATTTCATGATTCTCGGCGTCGTATTCGCCAAAGGTCAAGTTGGTCGGCGCGGCGGGAATTTCCGCTGGAACGTCGTAAGACGTTTCCGCCCAATCGGAGTAACCGGCTTCGTTGAACGCGGCGATACGGAAGTAGTACGTTTGACCAGGCGTCAAACCGTTGGCGACGCGCGTCGTCGAATCGGCTTCGAGAGTCGCGGCGATCGTCCAGGTTTCCCCGTCCTTACTGTACTGCATTTCGTAACCGGATTCGTTAGTCGCAACGTCTTCCCATGTCAGAGTCGCGCGATGCGTGGACTCGCTGTACGAGGCGACGGTAAAGTTGATCGGCGCGGCAGGCGCGGAATCGATCGTTCTCGTATCGAGAATAACGACGACGTAATCGGACGTCCCCGCCATGTTCGTAGCGGCGACGCGATACGTGTAAGTCGTATTCGATTCGAGTCCGGACGCCACGTATTCAGTCGCAGACGAGTCGTCGTAACCTTCAGCGACGATCCATTCGCCGTCGACTTGTGTTTCAAGGATGTAACCGGCAGCGTATTCCACCGCAGTCCACGAGAGGGTCGCTTTACCGGTTGCGGCGACGAAATCACCGAAAGCGGCGTCCGTCGGCGCGGCGGGCGGCGTCAGCGTAAATACGCTCGTCGTCGCGGAAGTCCCGTCGCCCTTCGCGTTGAAGGAAACGACGCGGAATTCGTATAGCGTATTGTCGTCGAGATCGCCAACTTCATACTCCGTTGCGTCAGTCGAAGCGACAACGGTCCAACCGGTGGAATCCGTTGATTTTTCAACGCGATATCCGCTCGCGTACTCAACGGCGTTCCAGGTCAGTTTAACGGTCGAATTATTGAAATCGTAATTGTCGGCGGAAACTGTTAAGTCGGCGGTCGGTACGATAAGCGTGCTGAAATCAACGGTCGCTTCGTCGGAAACGCCAACCGTATTAACGGACTCGACGACGAACTGGTAATCCTTATAGTTTTCCAGACCTTCAAACGTATAGGTAAGGTCCGAAGTCGTTCCGGCGACGGTCGTTTGTCCGTCGACACGAACGCTTACGCGATACGAATCGGCGCCTGCCGCAGCGTCCCACATGATCGTCGCGGCGCCGTCTCCTGCGTAGGATTCGGCGTCGACGACCGTCAAGTTGGCGGGGGCTTCCGGAGCAATGATCGTCGAAACTTTCACGCGAGTAACGGAGGATTCGCCGTCGTCGTTAAAGGCGGAAACGCCGAAGGTATAGTTGGTATAAAGAGCCAGATCGGCGACGGTATAGTCGTTCGTCTCGGCGTTCACGGTCGCGAGCTTTTGCCACGATCCGGAAACGAGTTCGTAGACGTTATATCCGCCGGTCGCGCCAACGGAGAAGTTCCAAGTAATCGCCGCAGACTTTTCAGCGGAATCGAAGGTCGCCGCGACGTTGTTCGGAGCGGCGGGCGCAGCGGACGCGGTAATTTCCGCTTCGACCCATTCGGACGATCCGGCGTCGTTATAAGCGGCGACGCGGAAAACGTACGTCGAGAAGTCGACCATATCGGTCAAGACATACTCCGTAGCCGTTGCGTCGTCGCGAGTAACGTCGACCCAGGCGGTCGTAACAGCGTCGTATTGTTGAACGCTATAACCGGAGGCGCCTTCAACGGCGGTCCACGAAAGAGTCGCCGTCTTATTTTCAGAGTCGTACGCGCCGAAAGCCACGTTCGTCGGAGCCGCAGGAGCGGCGTCGGTCGTAAAGCTCGTCGAGGCGGAAGGACCGTCGCCCTTCGCGTTGAAGGACACGACGCGATAGACGTATTCCGCGTTGTCTTCGAGCGACGTCGCAACGTACGAAGTCTCCGCAACGGTCGCGACAACCGTCCACGAATCTTCGCCGGTTTGTTGTTCCACGCGATATCCGGTCGCATTGTCAATCGCGTTCCAAGTCAATTCAACAGAATGGTTTGAAACGTCGTACGCGCCGGCGGTAAGCGTGAGATCGCCGGACGGAAGAACCGCCGTGTCGAGAACGCCCGTCGTCATAGCGGAGACGCCGAACGCATTGTACGCCGCTACGCCAAACGTATACGTCGCATTGTCTTCTAGCGTCATTAACGTCGAGAGATTCGAGACGTAGCGTCTGGTCGTGGTCGACGTCAGCAACGTTTCGGCGCCGTCGTTAATGACGTACAGATAGTATCCGTCGGCTCCTTCCGAAGCGCTCCACGAAATTCGCGGATTCTTATCGGAAGTCTCGTAATCGGCGATCACGATGCGGCTCGGCGCAACCGGAGCGACGCCGGCGTATTCGTAAGCCCCGGCGTCGACAGCCGCGCAGAAACGCGGGTTGCCCGCGAAATCTTCGGACAGCAAGTCGCCTTCGACGTTGAGCGCGTAAGCGTCGTCGCCAATATTGATCGCTTCGGATCCCGCCGCCAACGAATAATCGCCGTTCGCCGAATCAGTAAAGAGCGCGCCGTTCTTGTATTCGACGGCTCCGGTCCAGCCGGAAGCGTTGAAGAGGTTTCCAACGGCGGTGATAGACTCAGTCGCCGGAGCAAGGTTAGCGTTGACGACGATCGTATTCGCAACGGCGACGGTCGACGTCAGAGTCCCGGCGTTGTATACCGCCGCGCCTGTCGCCACGTTGTCGGCAATCGTCGCGTTATAAATATAGAGCGTAGCGTCTTCGGAAGCGTAAACGACCCCGTTGCCGCCGGCGGTGTTGCCGTAAATCAACGAATTGGAAATTGTCGTGGAAATCTCGCCGGTCGTCGCATTGGAAATCTCAACCGCATTGGAGTCGAGCGAAGCGCGGGAAATATTCGTGTCGAACGCGGAGCCCGGGATCGAACTCAACGGCTCGGCGGAATTCGAAATCGTACTGACGAACAGGGTTTGCGACGGATCGACGTTCAGGTGACTACGTCCGAGGTCGGCAAAAGGTTCCGAGTACATACGCTGGAGCGTCGGGCTAGTCCAGTCCGTGCTGTCCTGATAGATCGTGGCGCTAACCGGTAAAGAAGGATCGATTACCTGGAGTTCAAGGAAGTCGAGCATCATGGCGTCGGCGTAACCGAATTTCATGTCGCCGTAGTATCCGACCATGAACTGATAATCGCCGTCGTCCAAATTGGTATGGACGTAAACGTCCCTGTAGCAATCGTCTTTCTCCGTAAAGGCAGAGATCGTGGCGTTCTCGAGATGGAGTCGATAAGTCGCGGCAAAAATGTAATAATCGCCTGAATTCCACGCCGCGTCGGAACCGGATCGAGAGCTTGCAAAGTCCTGAACCCAAACTTGCAGAGAAACGTTGTTAGAAACGTCGACAACGGTCGGCGCAGGGACGCCGTCCAAACTTGCCAAACCTTCGCGGATGCGGCGTTCGAAAACGTAATATTCCCGGTCGACGTCGTCATAGGTCATATTCGAAAGGACGGCGGCGAGTGTGGCGCTCGTTTGTTCTTTAAGACTAACGCTAAAAGTTGTTGACGCCGACGCGTCTCCCGATGCGGCGGTTACGGTAACGGAAAGCGCGGAATAATCGTCTTCGGCAAAGTAATCTTCGTCGCCGATGAACGTAAAGGAGAGAACTCCGTCGTTAAGCGTCGGAGCTTCCGCCAAAATCGAACTGGTCGAATCGGCGACGTCAAAAGAATACGTCCAGTCGCCCTCGTTGATATACTTGGAAAGATCGACGGTGACCGTCGTTCCCTTGGCGCCGACTTGATCTTCGATCGTCGTCCACTCGGGACCTTCGCCGGAAGGGGTTGGCCAATCGAAGTCGCCTTCGTAAATCGCGGCGCCGTTTCCAGTCGTTTCGTTTCCGGAAATCAAGCAGTCTTGAACGAGCAAAACGCCCTTATTGGCGATCGCGCCGCCGGCGGTCGTTGCGGTCGAACCGGAAATTTTAACGCCGTCGAGTCCGAGCTCGCCGCCGTTGGCGATCGCGCCGCCGTAATCCGCCGCGCCGTTCGTAAGCGTCAGACCTTGCAAGTAAACTTGTCCGCTCTTAATCGAGAAAACGCGCGCCAATCCTGCGGCGTCAAATTCGACTTGGGAATCGGAGTCGGCGGTAATGACAAGCGCGCCGTAAGAATCGGAATCAATATCGACGACGATTTCGTCGGAAGCGTCGGCGAAGGTCAACTTACCGGCGGGAAGAACGATCACGTCGTCTTCAGGAGTCGCCGCCGCTTCGAGAATCGCCTGCTTAATGGAATCGATTGAGAGGTCGGCGGGCGCAATTTCAACAACGTTTGCCGAATCGGCGTCAACTGCGGCGCTAAACGCAAAAGCGTCGACTGCGAGAAGTTGGCGTTCTTCGAGCGCTTCCGTCAACAGACGGCGCGGCGTCAACGAGCCTCGGCGCAACGTCTTTGCGTTTGGCGCACGATCTTGAGTTCGTTGGGCTTTACTTGTAAAGAACTTAAAAAAACCAGACGTCATTCTGTTCTCCTTCTTTTGACCTGCGACTGCAACCTTGTCGCGCGCCAGGTAAACGTTGTTCACGGTCGCGATGCGCACAAACGCCGCGCTTGCGCAAAACGTCGATTATTCGCGCAAACTCATTCTCAAAAACGTGAGGAATCTCGAGTCAAGGATTTGCGCGCGACGAGTCGTATAAGCGACAACACGCCGCTATAATTTCGGCGCTCAATCGAACGAATCCGCAAACAAAAGCCAAAACGCAACGTCAAATGCGCAATTTGAATTCCAGTCGAACGTAATAAGCAGGTTCTTCAAAAAGCGCGGATCGTTCGGATTACTCGCAAAACAAGCTTCATCCGAGACGCCGCGCGCCGATCGACGGCAACGCGCCGACGCGTGTATAAAACGCCGCGATATTAGACGCTCAATCGAACTTTTAATTCCGACGAAGCGAGGTTCAATTCACTCGAGACTTTTAAAGCGTCAGTTGTAAACGGAACAACCCACACTAACGTCATTTTATAAAAAACTTTCACTCACGTCAAGTAAAATTGCGATCAAATGCGCTTCTGCGCGACTCTTCTTCTAAGAAGAAACTTTTTGCACAATTTTATCAGCTTCTACGCATCTTATCAATTTTGCGCTTTACACCAGAAAAAAACTTTGTTACGATCAATCCGTTTGTTAGAATTTGGGCGCGACACAGCCTCGTCTTCGCAAAGTTCGGGGCGCGACTCGCGCCGAATGTGTTGCGTTTAAAGCGGAATTACTTGAGATATTGTGAGAAAAGCATGGGTCGCTCATCATTAGTCGCGTCGTTTGCGCTCGTATGCTCCTTGTTCATTACGTGCGGTAACGCGCTCTTTGCCCAGCGTTACCAGTCGGGAAGTCAGAATCTGTTCCAAGAAAGCGGCTACGATTTCAAGGGTATTCCGCGCTATACAATGCCGAAGCATTCCTTCATCTTCACGAATACGGGTCAAGACGAGTTAAGACTTGTCGCCGCGCGTGTGAGTTGCCAATGCACCAAGGTTTTTATCCCCGAAAAGCGCCTTTATAAACCCGGAGAAAAGGGAGAAGTCGTCGCTCAAATCGACGCCGTGCGCTTCACCGGTCCGCGACACGTAACCGTAACGGTAACGTTCCAACGAGGCTCGTACGTTTTCGAGGTTCCGCTCCAAGTTACCGGCGTTATTCTTGAGAACGTGAGTTTGACGCCGCAATCCCTCAATTTCCAAATTGAACATAAGAACGCCGACGATAAAACCCCGAAAAAACCGGTCGAACAAACCGCAACGGTGGTCTATCCGGGATACAATGAGACGATCGCGCGCGTTGCTTCGTCGAATCCGTACGTTACCGTCAAAGTTGGAAAACCGGTCAGAGTCGCGAACGGAACACAAACCTCGTTAACCGTCTCCATCAAGGACGACGCGCCGACCGGATACGTCAACGCGGTCGTGCAATTGTGGTCAAACGGCGCAAACGGCGGAACGCCTCTCGCTCTGAACGTCTCCGGCGTCGTCCGCGCTCCGCTCAACGTTTCCCCGTCGACCCTAACCTTCTTTACTCCGGCAAATGGAGAAAAGATTACGAAAAATATCGTCGTAACCGCGTCTAGCGAATTCACCTTGAAAAAGATCGAATCGGATAATCGCGCGGTGTCTTGCAACTTTACCTCGCGCGCGTCGAGACCGACGACCGTGTGCGTCGTGCCCGTTACGTTTGACGCGTCAAAATTGCAAGGCGACTCTGAGAAAGCGCATATTCTAATCCAGACGACAGACGGTCGCGAACTGAAACTTGAAACGCAAATCTCCTCCGGAAACTTTGAATCGGCGCGCAAAGACCGGTCGAAAGAAAACGCCGAAGACGTCGAAACGAAATTAACACAAAACGAAGCGCAAGAAAATCCGACAAACGCAAAGACGGACGACGAGACCGACGACTTCTCCGACGCCAAAATCAGCGTCTCCGGCAAGAAGAACTCCGCCCAGGAAAACGCTTCGCCGAACGCAAAGGAAGAATCAAAAGAGTCCGCCGATTCCAATCGTGTCTCGGCAAATACGAAACCTGCCTCGCGCGTAAATTCCAGACGACGCGACATTACGCCGTTGACCTTCTCTACGAGTCGACCGTCGCGCCCCGCGTTCAGACGTTAACTTGATCGAATCTAACGTTTGCGTTCCATTTGCGTCGGAAGAGAACGCTCTCTTCCGACGCGTTTCATTATTCAAAAGGATTCATTTCGCCTACTATGACGTTTGAAAACGAACCGTACGATTTCAACGACCCATTTGACTTCGACGACGGCGCGACTTTACTTCAAGGACTCAACGAAGCGCAATGCGAAGCCGTTACGCACAAAGACGGACCAATGCTCGTTCTCGCCGGTCCGGGAAGCGGAAAAACGCGCGTCGTTACGCATCGAATCGCATGGCTCTTAAGAAACGGCGTTCGCGCGTCGGAAATCGCCGCGTTAACTTTCACAAACAAAGCGGCGGACGAAATGAAAAAACGCGTCGAGGTCCTCGCGCCCGGACAACGCGTTTGGATCGGTACTTTTCACCGTTTCTGCGCGTATCTCTTGAGATTCTACGCGTCGTACGTCGGTCTGAGCGAAAACTACACCATCTACGACGCCGACGAAAGTAAGAAACTACTTGAAGAAATCGCGCCGAAAAAAATCTTGCCGCAAGGGGTCGACGTTCCAAAAATCGCGTCCGCTATTAGCGCGGCAAAAAATAAACTCATTTCCGCCGACGAATATCTCGGACAACCTCACAATCAGGTCGGAAGAATTGTCGAAGACGTGTATCCGGCGTATCAATCCGCGTTGCGGCGCGCAAACGCCGTCGACTTTGACGACCTCTTATTCCATGTGGCGACTCTGCTCAAAGAACAGCCTGAAATCAGAAGCCAGCTCGATTCAAGATTCCGGTATATCTTAATTGACGAATACCAGGACACCAACCTTGCGCAATATGTCATTGCGCGCGCGCTCTCGATCGACTACCCCAACCTTGCGGTAACAGGCGACCCCGATCAATCGATCTACGGCTGGCGCGGCGCCAATATCCAAAACATCCTCAATTTCGAAAAGGATTTCGACAACGTAAAGGTCGTTCGTCTTGAACAAAACTATCGAAGCGCTAAAAGCGTTCTCCGAGTCGCCGACGCCGTTATCAAGCACAACAAAATCCGCAAAGAGAAAAAATTATTTACGGAAAATCAGGAAGGCTTAGCGCCGCGAATCATCGTCGCGCTTGATCAAACGGAAGAAGCGGAACAAATCGCCGCTGAAATCGCCGCTGAAATCGCCGCTGGAAAAAGATCTCCGAAAGACTACGCGATTTTTTATCGTATGAACGCGCTCTCGCGAAACCTTGAATACGCGCTCCGACTACACGGAGTCCCGTTTCAGCTTGTTCGAGGACTCGAATTCTTCGCGCGAAAAGAAATCAAAGATCTCTGCTCCTACCTTCAAGTCGCGTACAACACAAACAACGTCGTTGCGTTTAAGCGGATCGTCAATCTTCCGCCGCGCGGAATTGGAAAAACGACCGTCGATCGACTCGAAGAGTTCGCGAAACAACGCGCTATCTCCCTCTTTGACGCCGCGCGCGACGCTAAGAACGTCCAAGGGCTTACTAAGAAGGCCGTCAAATCGCTCGCAAATTTCGTCGCTCTCATCGACAATCTCCGCGATCAGCTGTCGTCCGACGTCGATCTAGAAGTCGTTTTAAGTTACCTGGTCAACGAGATCAAGTACTACGACTATCTTAGCGCGTCAAATAGCGAAGAAGACGAACAGCGAAGGGCGAACGTTCAGGAATTTCTCTCCGAAGCGCGCGAATTCGACGCCGACTTTGAACAAATGGAACGCGAAACGGCTCCTTCCGCCAATAGCGACGGTTTCGAATTTAAACGCGACCGACTCGGATGTTTCCTTGAGCAGTTGGCGCTCGTAAACGACGTCGATTCATGGAACTCACAAGACGACCGCGTCTCGCTTATGAGTCTACACGCTGCGAAAGGACTCGAATTTCCCGTCGTTTACATTATTGCGTTAGAAGACGGAACGTTGCCGCATGAGCGCTCCGTTCGCGATCGAATCAAGCTCGAGGAAGAACGTCGACTATTCTTCGTCGGCATAACCAGAGCCAAGGAGGAGCTACGCGTCTCGAGAACTCGATTCCGACTCTTTCGCGGCGCTTCGTACCCGGCGATCACAAGTCGATTTCTATTTGAGATTCCACAAAATGAAATCGATCGCTTCGACTCTGTGGAAGAATGGATTCGCGAACGCCAAAAAGAGGCCGAGCGCGACAGCTCCGTCGTCGTCCCAACCTTATTGGAACGCAAAGAAGGAGTCTCGCAACGTCAAGAGCTGTGGGAACGCGAGACACAAAAAGAGCAAAGCGACGCGAACTGGGATTCCTCCGTTCCGGTCAGCCGAAAACAAAACGTTTTCCAGCCCGACATCGAATACGTCGACCCTGAACCGGACGACGACTATTCGCAAATCGGTCAAGACGACGACTCATACGTCGACGACGACGGGTACGTGCGCACGAACGCTAATCGCAATCTTCAGGACGACGCGGGCGACTCATATGACGAGTTCAAGGCGCCGTTCACAAGTCGCGCGAAGGCGTCTCGCAAACCCCCGAGGAAGATTGACCCGACGGCGATCACGACGGCGGCAAGCCTCAACGGCGACGATTCGAAGCCGCACAGATCGCTCAACGCCGACGTTACGCCGGGTTCCTTCGTAAAGCACAAAAATTTCGGCGTTGGAGTCGTTCAGAAAGTCAACGGACCCAAAATAGACCGCATTTTGACAATTAAGTTCCTTTCAGGAGTCGGAAAAATGGAACTTTCAATTTTCGACCCCGATTTGGAACTCATATCGTTTCGGCCGATTCAGAAATAAATCCTTTAATATTATCGGTTAGAACGCGTTGTCAATCGTCGGGCGAAAAATGCAAAAAAGCGAGCGCCGCCGGAAATGATCCTTAGTAATCGTTATCCCCGTGTTTTTACGAGTCAACACACGCGTGGTTGCAAGAGTGGTTGCATTTTTAAAAACAGGGGAATGAGGGCGCGCTTCACAAGCGAGGAATCTTCCTAGAGCTTCTTCACGTTCGCCGGACGAACGTCGTCAGGGAGGAAATTCGCGTAGACGTGATCGCCGTAGAAGCGAACCTCGGCGGCGTCGTCTTGTCGCAGTTCTTCGATTTCTTCCGCAGTAAACTTCTCTTCAGGAATAATATGGTACCATCTTCCTTTGACTTTTACAGACTCATGGCGAATGGCAAGTAGCTTATTAACGGCTTTGCTATTTGAAATCATTTATATCTCCTCCAAATATTACATACTTCACAACAGCACAAGCAAAGGGTGATCGCGCTCCTTTGTCCATTATTTGCGCGATCGCTTCCGCAAACATTTCCTTTTCAGTTTTTGTGGCGTAATTCGATAATAAAAAGGCTCCTTTGGGCAATCGCCCGTTGTGCTTTTTAAAAAGCAGCTCGTATAAATCCTTCGCTCTTGCGGCGGCGTCAGAATTAAATCTTTGCACAACGAAGTGTTAAAACGCGTGCGCTATCTCGTGCCGATAAACATGACTTGACGAACCCGTAGAACGCTGGTAAGCGACTGGCTCCCCACGTACTTTAAGGCGTTT
>ONGM01000153.1 GCA_900317365.1 uncultured Planctomycetota bacterium | reverse complement strand
GTAAGACACATTTCCTTGACCTCCGCTTTATTGGCCACTAGGTACGGTTTAATAAGCGATTCCTCAGGCAATTCCCTGAGCGCGGCGTCGACCGCTTGTTCCAAATCTCCCATTATGTCCTTATTAACGCGCACTCGATGGACAAACAATGAGTACTCCCACAACGGCTGACACGCCGCGAGCAACTCTTTGTTCCGATCGAAGTTGATATTGATCATCGCTACCCTGACTTCGATATCGGAGTCGCCGGAAAAGGAATCCGATAATCGGAGCGTTGTACGATCGTCCTTATCGACCGCGCCGTTATAAAAACATACGCATTTCGGAGTCGGCGCCTTCTGAAGCGTCCCGCTATATATATTGAAGTCTTCGTTCGACTGAACATACTTGCTAAACAGCATTCCTGCGTACATTAGGAAACGCATTGGTATATTCGGATTGAACGTCGACTGCTGTTCATACAAATTCATCTCGTCGCCGATGAGGAACGAAACGTCGTTCTTCATGTTCATATACACAACGCTGTCGATCGTGTTCAGTTCAATTGCGTTCGCGTCCGAATACTGAGAGCCGTTGAGCGCGTTGTAAAGACTCAAAGTCCATTCTTTCTTATCCGAATTCCCGAAGATGAACTTGAAAAGTCGATCTCGATATTCTCGATTTATGACTGTCGTGTTTGTCATTCGAACCACGCTCCTTTCATCGTCGGCTATTGTATCCGTCTTTTGAACGTCTGTCAACTAAAACGCGGAAACGTTCGTATGCGCCGTTGGCATTCGCGTTGGTCTGCGCGCGTCGCGGACGCCGCCTCGCTATATTGGATAATTGGGCAAATTGGCGAATAATGAGAACAGGGAGTCAGAGCGCGACGCGTAGTTCCAAGTCGAGCCGTCGCGGCGACTGCGTGAAAACCGGGAGAATGAACGCACGAGAAATTTTGTCTGAAGTCTGAGCGTAAAATGATCGATAAATAACTTACGCTGGACGGCGCGCATGGACGCGCGATCGGCGCAAGCGATCGAAATGGATTGTTGGGTTTAGAGATGTTTAAAAAGACGACGTTTTACAAGCTCGGGGTCGCGGCGGTTTTGATTTTCGGCAGCGTCGCGTTCTGGGGAGAACGGCGATCGTCGTTGGATTCGACGCGCGCAAACGCCGCCGTCGAGACCGAAGTCCAAACGGATCGAGTCGAGTTTTTGAGCGACTATGACGAAGCGATGAGAGTCGCCGCCGCCGAAAGCAAGCCGGCGCTCATCTTCTTTATGACGAAAGACTGCAAACATAGTCAGTATATGTTGCGCACGTCCTTCACCGATCCTGAGGTCGAACGACTGGCGCGCGAATTCGTCTGCGTCGAGCTGGATATGGACGATCCGAAAAACGAAGAGGTCTGCGACGCGTTTGACGTCGTCTCTTCGCCGACGGAGCTCTTTCTCTCTTCGTACGGCGTAACGCTCCAGCGCGCCTCGAAAGCGCAGTCGGGAGAAAGCCTCCGCAAGCAGATGCAGTCGGCGCTGACCACGGTCGCGTGGCGCGCGGCGCATCTCGGAGAAGACGCCGCGATTCGTCGATAATCGAACGTCTCGCAAGGCGGCGATGCGCGCGTTCTCGTCTCCTCTTCCGTCGGTTCGGTCGGCGAGCCTGCGCGACAGTCCTCCGCAACGCTCCCTCTTTGATAAAAGCGCGAATAAAAAAAACGCATTGCGTCGCGAGCGCGCAATGCGTTTTTTATTTCTATCGTCGAACGCCGATCGTTACTGCGATCAGCAGGTCGAAACTTAGTATTTCGAGACGTCGATCGAAACGGAAGAATCGTTCGGCGCGTTGACTTTCACAGGCGAAGTCTGAACGCTCGTGAGATCCGGAGGAATGATCTTCGGCATGCTCTGAATTTCCGCGTCGCGTTCTCTATTGTACTTGTCGATATCGCCGCGAGACATATTCTCCATTTCCGCGACGGTCAGCTCAGGGGTCGACGGGGTCGGGTCTTTACGGAGGGTAACGGTAAAGGAGCCTTCGGGAACGCCAGGCGCGGCAAAGTTCGCAAAGGTCGTCCGAACGACGCATTTTCCTTGCGCGTCGGTCGTTCCGCCGACGATGACGCCGCTCATCGGAGTTTCGGGAATCAGCGCGACTTCAACGTCCGCAATCGGTTCCGAGCCGTTCGTAACGACAATTTCACACGGCTTAACTTTCGGGAATCCGCTCGGCTTGCCGGAGCATCCGAACGCGGTCAGAAGCCCGACGGCGACTAAAAGAAGCGCGATCGTTCGCATCGTTTTCATTTCTGCGTCCTTTCGTATTATAAAGACGCCGCGACGCGCGTACGACGACGCGCGCCGCAGTCGCATACGGTAGAAATTAGAGATTGCTCTTCGTTTCGCCGCCTTCGATCGTGCCGAGAGCGCCCCAGACGCCGAACGGGCTCTTGCCGGAGAACTCTTTACCGTGCGAAGCGGAAATCGTGGCGTATCCCGAACCGTTGATGTTCGCGTCCATGTCACCGCAGTCGATCGTATCGGAAATGAATCGGACGCTACCGTCGACCATCGCCGCGTTCACGCCGCCGCTGTGGTTAGACTGCGCCGAGCAGATACCGTAGCCCCAGCCTGCCTGACCGTTGCCGGAACCGTAGTTGCGCGCGTTCGGAGAGTTCGGAGGAAGAATCGTTTGGAAGCCCGTAATACTCACGTTGCCTTCCGCCCAGTTCTGACCGCGTTCGAACGTGCAAGCGTTGCCTTTGAAGAGATTACGATCCGCAGAATCAACGACGTTCAAGACGTTGCGCGGAAGAACGACGTCGCCGGAACTAAGAAGCGCAATGCCGCCTTTAACGCGGTTCGTGCCTTGCGCGTTGCCTGCGATCAATTCGGAGTACGCGATCGTGTTCGACGTTCCGTCGACAATATTGCTCATGGTTCGCGTAACGACGTGGCGGGAATCGTTGATCGATTTCGCCGTGTAGATACCGCCGGCGAAGAAACCGCGGGAGGTCATAGCGGACTCGTCGGTCTGGACGATGGAGTCGCCCCAACTGCCGGCGTAGTTCGTCTTCGTCACGTTGTTGACCCAGGAAGATTGTCCTTTGGAGTTGCCGTCGGACGGGCAAAGGAGATAGTTGATCTGAGCGGTGTACGCGCCGCCGCTATTCCCTTGGACGCTCGGGAATTGCTTCGATTGAAGCTCCGCGTAGAGCGCGGATTGCTCGGCGTACGGAAGAATCCAGACGTGGTGTCCGACCCAGCCGTAGGAACCGCAGGCGTTGCCGCCGCCGCGCGCCGGTTGGAAGGATTGATTCGCGTCATGATACATTTGCGCCGCGAGCGCAAGTTGCTTCAGGTTGTTCGTGCATTGCATACGTCGCGCCGCCTCGCGCGCCGCCTGAACCGCCGGAAGCAGAAGTCCAATCAAGATACCGATGATTGCGATAACAACGAGAAGTTCGACCAGGGTAAAGCCCTTCTTCGATTGAGCATGGTGTAACATCACAGAACCTCACGGGAGTGTAACAAGCTTGCGTTTAATAACAAACGACAATAATTCAGAGGATCGGAACGTCGTCGCGCGGAGCGACGACGTTCGAAGTCATTATTATAACGCGCGGAGTCGCGCGATAATTTCAATTAAACGCGACGGCGCAAAGATAAGCCGCCGCGCGAGATTAGCGCGTCGTCGTCCTTATTATTTCGGCAGGAGAACGCGCACGTTTTCGTCGAACGAGACGTGTTTCACGTCGCCGCCATTAATGCGGTACGCGATGCGAAGCGTCTTGACTTGATTCGGAGTCGGGTCGCCGAAGGCTTCGTTGTAGTTGCCGATCGAAAGAAGTCGCGTGCCGTTGAAGTACGTCTTAACTTTATCGAGGACGTCGACGCGTTCTTCTTCGGTCTGAATACCGTAGTTAGCGGCGACGAGTTCGACTTTAACGTTGTCGCGTTTGATTTCTTCGAGCGCTTCTTGCATTTGCACTTCAGAAACGCGAGCGTTCGGGTCGAAGTTGACGTCCGGGTTCGGCAGGAGTTTCAACTCGGGCAGGAAGGCGCTCGTGTCGCCGTCTTGCCGAATATCGAAGCGATTGATCTTCGGCGCGGTGGCGATACGCGGGCGAATCTTCGGC
>ONGM01000185.1 GCA_900317365.1 uncultured Planctomycetota bacterium | reverse complement strand
GATCAGAACGATCAGAACGATCAGACGAGAGGCTAGACTATGGACGAAGATATGTATCGGGTAGGGTACGGTTGCGACCTTCATCGGTTTACGGACGGCGCGTCTTTGCGACTGGGCGGCGTTTCGATCCCGTATTCTCGTTCCCTTTTAGGACATTCCGACGCGGACGCGCTCTTGCACGCGATCGCGGACGCGGCGTTAGGGGCGGCGGGGCTCGGCGATATTGGGGACATGTTCCCGGACACGTCGGAGGAGAATCGCGGTCGCGACTCGGCGGAGATTCTGTCGTTGTGTCTCGAGTCCGTAGAAGAGGCGGGCTGGCGCGTCGTGAACGTCGATTGCGTGGTATGCGCGCAGGCGCCGAAGCTCGGCCCGTTAAAGGACGCGATGCGCGGCAGGATCGCGGGGATCTTGGGCGTCGATCGTTCGCGCGTCAACGTGAAGGCGAAGACGGGCGAGCACGTCGGCCCCGTCGGAAGAATGGAGGCGATCGAAACGCGCGCGGTCGTTCTTCTGCGTCGCGTTGCGAAATTGGACGAGGGCGAGCGATCATGACGAACGAACGTCTTCCCGGCCCTTTGACCGTTTATCGCCGCCGCGCGATGGCGTCCGATTTTGAGATATCGTTTAACGATCGCGGCTACGAGAGCGTCGACGGGGCCGAGTTCGAAGCGAGCGCGGCGCTCGACGCGCTCGACGCGATCGATCGGATTGAGGACGCGCTTTCGATCTTTCGGCCGACGTCGGCGTTGAGTCGCGTGAATCTTCTCGCGAGCGAAATGGACGTTCGGGTCGACGACGCGCTCTGGGAGTGGCTTCAGACGGCGCTTCGTCTCGGAGCGGAGACGGACTACGCGTTCGACGTGACGTCGACGCCGTTGTGGCGCGCGTGGGGCTTTGCTCGTCGCGACGGGGAATTTCCGAGCGCGGACGTCTTGAAGCGCGCGACGGAGCTTGTCGGGGTCGCGCGACTTCGGCTCGACGAGGACGCGCGTACGATCGCGTTTGATCGTCAAGGAGTCGAGCTGAACTTCGGCGCGATCGGCAAGGGGATAGCGCTCGACGTAGCGTCGGAAATTCTCTCGGAGCGCGGCGTCGCGGATTTTCTCGCGCAAGGCGGCAAGAGCGGCGCGGTCGCGCGCGGCGGACGTCGCGACGATTATCCGCCGCAGGAAACGCGGGCAGGCTCCGACGTCGACGATTCGAGCTTTGACAAAGAGCTTGACGCGGAAGTTGACGAAGAAGTTGACGAAGAGAGCGGCTTGCCGACGCGATCGAGTCAACGCTCGGAACCGCGTTTTGCGGCGCGTCGGACGTCGGACGACGAGTTTGACGCTCGGACCGGTTGGACGATCGGCGTTGCGCATCCGCTAGCGCCGGAGCGTCGTTTAGGCGAGATTTGGCTGAAGGATCGGGCGCTTGCGACGTCCGGATCGACGTATCAGTTTTTCCGTAGCGGCGGCAAGCGTTATTCGCACGTGATCGATCCTCGAACGGGCTATCCTACGGTCGGCGTATTGCAGACGACGGTCCTCGCGCCGACGGCGACGGAAGCGGACGCGCTTTCGACCGCGTTCTTTGTGCTTGGAGTCGAGAAGAGCCGCGAGATATGCGAGCGTCGCGGGGACGTGAGCGCGCTTTTTGCGCTCGAAAAGCCGACGTATCCGGGATACGAACTCGTCGAGATCAACCTATCTCCGACCGTATGGCGACCGACGGAGCGCTAAATAATCGGACGACAATCGTCGTCGTCGGGATTTGTCGAGCGTATTTACAGACAAAAAGCCGCTCAAGCCTCTCGGTTTGCGCGGCTTAATTTTGTGCGCCGAAGCATTTTCGCAATTCGAAGAAATCTTGACCATTGTCGAGCGTTTAAAGGTTGCCGTCGCTCGACGTCGTAACGGGGGAACTGCGAATAAGTCTTTACGACCGCTTAACGACCTCTGCGCGGCGACCTTTTGGCGGCGGTCGACGTTCGAGTCGCGACTTTCTTAACGGTCTTTTTCGCGGATTTCACGGGCGCTTCGGTCGCTTTGCGAGCCTTCTTCGCCTTGGCGCGCTTGCTTCGCTTTTCCTGAATGTTGGTTTTCATCAAGCGACTCGGTTTAAAGACGACCGTCTCGTGTTCGTCGACCCAAACTTCTTCGCCGGTGCGAGGATTTCGCGCGCGACGCGCGGAACGATTTTGGATCATGAAGACGCCAAACCCTCGAAGCTCAACTCGACCGTACTTGACGAGGAGCTTAACAATCGATTCAAAAGTGGCTTGAACGGCGGCTTGGGAGTCGCTCAGGTTCAATTGCGTGGTGTTGTAAACTAGCCGTGCGATTTCTTTCTTAGTCATGCTTTTTCTTTCTAGAGTCGCCTTTGACGTCTTTTCACGCCAAAGCGCCCGCTTCTGCGGCATGAGGAACGGTATCGTTGCGCGGTAACGTTCACTGCGCGCTAACGTTCACTGTCGCGACGCTCTTACGAACTTGGTAACGTTGACACTATAAGAGCGATCCAAACGTAAGGGCAGATCGCTTTCAAATTTATTATAGATATTTTTTCTCATATGAAAAGATGAGAGGTACTGTTATCTTTCTTTTTTTTAACGATTTTTGGTGGATATTCTATCGATTGTATGAATATGGGACGAATCGGTCGCGCGTCGTCGCTCAAGATCTTGGAACGTCGCGCGTTAGAAAGAGAACTTTTAACGCGCGTTTATACGGTTGATCTCGTATTGTCCCGACCTTGGGTCGCGGCGTGCGCGGTCGAGCGTTATGCGACTTTAAAGACGCGCGGGTTTTCTTACTTAGAGTAATAACCCGCGTTTTTGCGTCTTATTGCGCCGAATTGAAGAATCGCTCGGGTATCGCGCGCTAAAACCCGAGTTTTACCATCCAGTAATAGACGCGATCAAGCCAGTTGCCGACGTGATTGTCTTTCGGATTCCCGCCGAATCCATGCTCCACTTTTGCGAAGATGTGCATTTCCGCCGGAATATTCATTTTTCGCAACTTCGAGTAAACGGCGACGGAACCCATCGGGGAAACGTAGTCGGCGTCCCCGTGAATGAGGCACATCGGGGGCGTTTTTTCGTCGAAGGCGAAGTCGTCGACCATCGTGGAATCGTTTCCTTTGCCGGCGTTGCCGCCGTCGCGGCCGTCTTCGAGTACGTACGCGGGGTAGACCGGTACGGCGAAGTTGACGTTGCACGGAATCTTATCGATATCGTCGATCGGTTCGTACGCCGGCGTTTGGCTCGTCGTTGCG
>ONGM01000175.1 GCA_900317365.1 uncultured Planctomycetota bacterium | reverse complement strand
TAGCATAGGCGAGATTCGCGTCGGGTATAGGACGCCGGGAACGAACCCGGAAGGCGGGGACGGGCAGGACGAATCGATCTTCGAGAACGAGCCGCATTATGTTTTTACGCTGAGACTGGCGAAGGAGGACGGTTCGCTTTGCACGGCGCGTCTTTTACGTTCTTTGACGTGGATGCGATCCGTTCCGACGCGTGAGCGTCGGGTATCCGACGGTCGAGTGATCGGCGAAGAGGACGACGAGGCGGAGGAATCCCAACTGACGCTTGAATCGGAGGAAACCGTATTTGAGAAATGGCTTAACCTTGAGGATTTTGGTTGCGTCGGTTGGGCTGAGGTTATTAGCGTCGAGGATTTTACTTATCGACCAGGTCCAGGCAATCTCGTAACGGGTACGTTCGAGCATACGGTTAATAATCTGGTCAATCTTTGCGTCGAAGGTCAAGAGGATCCTATCGGTTGCACGCCGAATCATCCGTTCTGGTCGGCGGATCGCGAAGAATTCGTCGAGGCAGGCGAGTTATTCTTCGACGAGCGCGTCAAGCTCCTGAACGGCGAAACGAAGCGAGTCGTTCAGAGATATCCTCGCCCAGGTCCGGAGAAGGTATACAACCTTGAAGTCTTTGGCGAACACGTTTATCATGTAACAAGCGACGGTATCCTTGTTCATAATTATTGCGTGTACGTGCAGATTGCAAACATTGATCCTAAGGGCAAAGGATATGTAGGTCGAACGATCAATTTTGTTCGTCGTAAGGGCGAGCATGCCAGAAATGGACGCACAATCGCGATGTTGCCTGGATTTGAGGACGTTTCTTATGAGGAGATGCGTTATGCAGAAGATCAATTGATTCGTAAGTTAAAAAAGCGGGATTAGACAACAAAATGAACGGTATGTCAATAAGGAAAAGCGACGCGCTTTCGAAAAATTTGAAAGACAAGGTAAAAGAAAATTTACTCGACGCCTTGGGGTTGAAAAATAAATATCCGAATTTCGACGCTGTTCCTCCTGATAAAGCCAAAGAGGCGCTAGAGACGCTAATAAAGAAACTCCGCGAAACGGTTGACTAGTCGTAGTTGTAAACAAAAACAGAATTTTAAAAGGAATCGAAATGGAAAAGAAACCAACAGTCTACAGGTTCCATAACGGCGACGTCTTTGAATTTCAAGTAGACGGTCTTTACTATTACTTTCAACTCATTCGGCATAAGGATAGTCACAAAGTTATAAAGCTATTCTTCAACGGCGTTCATGGGCGTCCGACGGACATGGAAGGTTATATTCAACATAGTCCGTTTGACTATTACCTGCATTACTTTGATAAAAAAGAGATTGGCAGGTCCATCTTTTATGTCGGGCGAAGCAAGCCTGAATATTCGAAATGGCAGGACGAAACGCCTTTATATGGAATTCTGGCGCTCCCTGTAGACGATCTTAGAATCTATAAAGAATTGCCATATTATGGCGTCGACTACAATGACGGATGGTGGGAAATTTATAAAAACGACAAGCGGCGAATCGTAGAAGAATGGATTTCGAAAGCGAGCGATTTCAATGAATACTTTCCTAGATGGAAACTAAAACATCGTCGCGACGGGGAGGATTTCGGAACTGCTATTATCTATAACTCTTTACCAGATGAGTCCTTGCTTGAATTTCCTATTTATATTGACGCGATGTTTTGCAATTTGTCCGACGAAGTCCGGTTCTTTGCCAATCATGGCGCGACAATGCGCGACTATTTTCGTAAAAGATTGATTGACGAAGGCTCTGAAAAGACTTTGGCGCGCGTTATTGTCGCGAAAAGTGCGAGCGCTAGTCGGATGAAGACGTCCATAAAAGAAACCGAAGCTTTTATCGAAAAAGAGATAAGCTCTAATGATAAATATAGAACGGAATTTTCGGATGGAGACGTCTTTGAAATTCATCGAGACGGCTATTATTATTATTATTTTCAAGTAATCCGTCAAGTATTGTTACAGAATTCCATAAACATATTTTATTGTTTGATAAAGATTGTATATCATCGATTCAACGAGCGTCAAAAGGATCTAGAGAATGTTGTTAATACTTATCCTTCACAAGTTGTCTTGAGCCAAGCGCTCAAAAATGAAGAAAGCGAATTAGTCGGAAATCACGAAGTAATGACTGAATGGCGTGATAAAAATCCCGCAGCGTCCATCGTGTTTTATTTAGATCAAGATAAATCTATTGAGACTGAACCATTTAGTTGGCGCGTGATGGTTTTCGCCGACGAACCTGTTTCAAAATGTTACTCTTTTGTTCATTACTGGTCTGGATATCGATTTCCTGCGCAATTTCGTCAATATCCTTTGTGTTATGAAGTCGGTTGGAAAGGAACTTTTAGCGACATAGCGGTTCGCGACGTAGATTATTATCTTGCGAACGGGAAGTTTCTTGTTGACGCCGCCGGCGAATATTGGGACGCCGAACGCATACTCGCTTGGGCCGAGTCGATTCCTTGGACGGACAAGCAAATTATGGAAGCTGCACGGAAAAAGAAAGGTGAGAATGCGCCGCTTTTTGTCCCGTACAAATTTTCGGCGACGGATCTTCGCAAAAGAGTCAAAAAGCTCGTCGGTATGCAACGGCGCCGCAAACTCTTTACTTCGGAAACGCTTGCGAACTTTGAGACTATCTTGACCGATTTCGTCGACAATATCGTCGGTAAAAAAGACGACAAGAAGAATATTCGGAAGGAAGTGAAATCGGCGATCCGCAAATTAAATCGAGCTGACCGTAAGGTTGATCATGGACTGATTGAAACCGAAGAAGGAGAAGAATTATTTCAGTTTTTCCTTGACGCCGGGAGCTACGTCGGCGTCGATATTTGGGAGACGATAGAAGACGAACGCGACTGGTGATTTGGCGACTTTGCGGCGCGTTCGTTTGTTTGTAGCGCGCGACGAGTTTGACGTTCGTCTAGTCTCGCCGCGCGTACTTTCAAGAGGAACGATGAATTCGGTAATACTCGTCGTATTATCGTTGTGAAAGGCGCCCGTCGACGTTTGAACGCGTCGGCGGGCGCTTCTTTCAAAAAGGCAGGCAGGCGACAGGCTTAGCGCCATGAATCTCCGAGTTTCGCGTCGACTTGGAGGTCGTTGAGGCGGGCGCCGGACTTTCGAGCGTCGCGTGTGATTTGGGCGCGCGCTTGGAAGTATTCGTACCGTTTTTCTCGATCGATTTCAATCGGGTCGTTCGACATGAGGGCGGACTCTTCGCCGCGTCCTTGTTCGTCGAGGCGCGCTTTACCGCGTCGAATAATATCGAGGGCTTCGCGGTATTCTTCGGAGGCGAGCGCTTTTGCGGCGCCCCAATGGTCGAGGATCGGACTGCGTTCCGGGCGATCGAAGTAGACGCCGCGCGTTACGTCGCGCTGAGAGAGTCCCGTGAGTTCGCGGAGCCGATTGACTTCCGCCTGGGCGAGAGGCGATCGACCGTAGGGATTGTCGCGATATGAGGAGCCGTAGTTTGGGTAATAGGGCGCGTTAATATCGATCCATTCGACGACGCGGAGGACGGCGTCGGGGTCCGTTTCGGCGTCGAGGTAAACGCCTAACTCTTTGCGTTTCGCGTCGATATCGGGGTTTTCGTGTCCGTTATAGAGGACGTCGGCGAGCTTGCTTCGGGTGGAGCCCCACTCGTAAGGCTTGAAGACGTTGTGCGGACCGGCGCCGGGAACGCGGACGTATCCTTTTTCGCGGATATCCCAGTACGAGGCGTTGAAGGCGAGGTTGCGATCGCCGGCGAGAATCAGTTTTTCGCCAGCCTTTTTCCCGTAGTCGTGGCACGTCGCGCAGTATTGATCGAAGACAGGCTGAACGTCTTCGAGGTAGCTGAAGAGCTTCGGTTCGCCGAAGCGTCGGGTCAGTTTTTGCGGGTCTCCGGCGGTCGCGGCGCCGGCGAGGTTGGCGGAGAGGGGGGCGTCGATTCGGCTTTCGTGGCACCCGACGCAGGCGTTCGTTTCGCCGGGTCGCGCCATGACGCCGCTTCTCATCGATTGCACGAGCCTATGTTTTTCGTCGAGAAGCTGGAAGTAGACGAATTTTTCAGCGGGTACGGCGAAGGAGACGCTTCCGTCGTCTTGGACTTCGACTTCTCCGAGAACGCGCTTGTTATTGAAGTCGTCCCAAGCCATACCGGGCGCTTGGGTTCCGCTTCCTTGCCAATCGGCGTTCGTCCATTGTCGTTTTTCAGGGGATTCGACGACGCGTAGGTATTTTACGGCGCCTTTTTCGACCTGATCCATGCCGAAACCTTCATAAACGTTGGTTACATGGAAGTATCCGTAATCGTCGTCGTAATTTACGCGGTTGGCGATCGTTTGCGGCGGATCGGAGGGTAGCACGGGAATCGGGTCGAAGCATCCGGGCGCGTCGCGACGCAGTAGCGTCGCGCCGCCGTCGGGGTCGAGTAGGTAGAGTCCGGTTTCTTCTCCGGCGTCAATTTGCCCGGCGGCGAGGACGTAACCGTCGTCGAGCGGGAACGGGTCTTCAAATTTTTGAGGGACGCTCTTAAAGGTATCGTATCGCACGGCTTCGAGGAAGGGATCGTTTGCCGGCGCGTCGGAGACCCAATCGGCGCACTCGGGGGGCCATGTTTGAACAACGGGGGTTCTTCCGTCGATCCCTTGCCGTCGATCGATTAAGGCGATGGCGCCCCAAGGTCGGTCGTGGCATGAGGTTAAGGTGCAAACGAAGACGGAGTCGTCGTCTCGAGTCGGGCGGGCGTCGATCACGCCGCCGGGCGAGGCGGTGTTGTTGCCCCAGAAGATTTCGTGCTTCGAGCCGTCGGGATTGGCGACCCAGACGCCTTGTGCGTCGCCGAAATTACGATCGACGTATTCCCAACGGTCGTAGATAATTCGCCCGTCGGAGAGCATTGCGGAGTGCCCTTCAAAGAGTGTGCTTTTGCCGATTTGCTCGATATTGGAGCCGTCGGCGTTCATCTTATGAAGGTTGCACATGATGTGGCGATTGCACATGCAGTACTTTGGTTCGCGGGTTGATGAGAAGACGATTTCGCCGCTCGGAAGGTAGAGCGGGTCAATATCGGAGGCGCCTTTAACGAAAGTAAGTTGCTTAAACCCATTGATTTTACTGAGTTCATCGCGCGTCGTATCGGCTTTGATCGTAATTGTCGGACGATTTTCGTCGAGTGTGAGTTCGGCGATATGATAGTCGTCGTCGCGCGATTTACGAATGGAGACGAGGACTTTTTTGGAGTCGAAGGATAGCTCGGGGTCGCGCACGACGCCGTCGGGTAGTTCGAGAAGGACTTTTTCGTCGTTTTCACGCGGACGCCAGAGCACGAGCGCGGAACCGCCGACGAAGCTGGCTTCGTTGATTTCGCCCTTTTGGAAGATCGTCGCGGTATTGTGGTGATCCGGGCGATACTGGTTGCGTCGGACGTAGAGGATTTCTTCGGGGAGCTTTTCGAGGGCGGCTTTGAGGGCGGCTTCGCGTTTTTCACGTTCTCGTTTGGCGTCGGCTTCGCGTCGTTTGGCGGCGCGGGCGTCGGCTTCGGGATCGAGTTTTCCGTCGATTCTGAAAGCGTCGCACCGAATGTGCGCCCACCCGCCGCGTTCGAGGTCGACGACGCGAATGAGGGCGCTTTGACCTTTGAATTGTGCGACGTTCCACTCAACCTTATCGAGTTTCTGCGTGTCGCGTCCTTTTGCGGTGAGAACGGTCGTTAAAGCGCCTTCTTTGTCGACGACCGCGAGGTCGACGCGGACGTTTTGACGATTTCCGCCGCCGCCGACGAGGAATTCGATTTTGTCGCCGGTGATTTGAAATGCCGGCGACTCCATAATGCAGATCGTGTCGTCGGTCGGGTTGGAGTCGCCCTGTTTTTCGAGGGTGGTGAGGTATCGATCGCCGCTCTTATCGTAGGGGACGGACTGATCGTGGAATTCGAAGTCGCGTTCTCCGATCGGTTGCGAATTTTCGCCTTCGACGATTTTCCATCCTTCGGTTGCGAGATCGCCGGACTCGAACTCGAAGAGGAGGGGGTCGTCGGCGCGCGCGATCGAGGCGCAGGCGAGAATAACCGTCGCGACGACGGCGAACGTTTGCGAACAGAATCGGGTCATAACGGTCTCCTAATAACGGCGGATTTATCGGTTTAAAGCGAAAGGACGTATTCGATTAAATCGTCTTGCTCTTGCGGCGTGAGTTCGTCGAAACGTCCGTCTTTAACGCCGTGCTTTCCTTCTTCAAGAAGTTGTCGCACGCTCGTCCACATGCCGGTGTTGAGGTACGGAGCGGTTCTCCAGACTTCGACGAGGGTCGGCGTGTCGAATTTATCGAAGAAGTCGTTTGGATCTTGAGAACCGACGCGATGGAGTCTCATGTCGGTGAAATACGAGTCTTTCGGATGGCATGTTGAGCATCCGATTTTTTCGCTTTCAAAGAGTTTTTTACCGCGCGCGGCGGATTCGCTGAGCTTACCGTCGACCAGACGCGGGCTTGGGAGCGGTTTCAGCGCTTTGAGGTATTCGTCGACGCAACAGGCGTTCTCGTCTTGATAACGCATAAAGAGAATGTGCGTGAATCCGGCGCGGACGGCGGTTTCCCCGTCGGCGCGAATACCGGTGATCATGCAAGGCGGGGTTTCGTAGGCGAGGAGCATGCTCTTGGTGTTTTTCAGATTGCCGGTGCCGTCGTTGAGGAGGTCCCAGTTGAAGCCGTCGGCGCGCGCGTCGGGATGGCACGTAACGCAGCTGAGCCAGTTTTCGAAGCACGCGGTCGCGTCGTGGAAAAGGATTTCCCCGCGTCGGCGCATTGTGAGAACCGGTTTGGCGCCGAGACGCGCGAAGGAGCGTTCGATCAAGACGCCTTCCATTGGGACGCGCGCGGCGAGAGGCGTGAAGCTCAGCGCGGGTAGGCCGTCGGCGTTCTTCTCCAACGCGGCGTAAGCGTCGGATTCCGCCTGACGATCGTCGACGATCGGCTTTTTTTCACCGGCGTCTTCGCGTCGTTTCGACTCTTCAGCGGCGGCGGCGGAGAGAGGCGGCTTTTCCTGAGCGACGTACGAACCGTCGAAGTGGCGATAAGGCGGGTTGAGTTTCAAAGTGGCTTTGCAAATGACGTCTTCGTATCGAGCGAGGGCGTAGATATCGTCGCCGCGCGCGATCAGTTGTCGCATGCCTTTAAAGCCGAATTTTGCGCGCACGCGGAACGGGAGCTGGACTTCTCCTTTCGCGAAGGTCTGGTAAGTGTACGCGCCGTATCCGGGTCGCGCCCAATCGGGTCGTTCGTCGATCATCTGGAGCAGGCGTTGTAGCGGCAGGTAGACGATTTCGTCGGTTCCGGCGATGGAGACGACGAGGCGTTCGTTATCGTCTGAGATCGCGACGCCCCAGGGATTTCCTGCGCCGAGTTCCGAATCGTCGAGAAAGAAGATTTCCACGAGTTTCGCCTTGTCGATATCGACGCAGAGCACGCAGTTTTCCGAGATCCATCCGCCGGAGACTTGACTTGTAATCGAGAGGTAACTGCACTGCACGCCGGGTATGAAGGCGTAACGTCCGTCCTTGGAAATTTCGAGATCTTGGAGCAGGTTGTGTCCGTTGAGTAGTTCGACGATCTGCTGTTCGCCGCTTTCCAGGTCGATCACGCGGACTTCGGCGCACGAGAAGGAGCGGTTGGCGGGCATATTCGTTATGCGATCGACGACGACGAGTTTGTCGCCGTTAGGCGTTAATTTGAGCGCGTACGGTTCGCGCCCGGCGCTCCAAGAGCGGAGCGTTTCGCCGGAGTTAAGGTCGACCTCGACGACTTCGCCTTGGAAGCAGTTGGAGACGTACGCGAGCGTTCGGTCGCCTGACTTTTTGACGTCGACGTCCGTTGGGGAATGACCCGTTTTATACGTCGCTTCGATCGACATATCGCCGTCGAGCGAGAGTACGGCGATCGTTCCGTTTTCGTCTCCGCCGACGACGACGGCGCGTCGATCGGAGTCGAAGAGCGCGAGTTTTGTCGGTTTGAACGGGAGCTTGAGCGCTTGAGCCGGCGCCTCGCCTTTCGCGTTGACGCGGAGAAACTGAGACGATTCGTATCCGACGACGTAGAAAAATTCACCGTTGGCGTCGAGCGCAAAGTCGGACGGATCGACGTAGTTTTCGGACTCTTCTCCGAACTCTTCCCCGAGCGTTTCGCCAGACATTGCGGAGTATATGGAGGCGGTTCCTTGGGCGAGCGCGCGATTCGCGCCGATAAAACAGAGGCAGAACGCCGCGAAAATCGCGACGCTTGCGAAATGACGAGGAGTCTTACACATAGGGTCGTTCCAGTTCGGTGGGTCTTTCTCGCGCGGGAACGAAAGGTCGGCGTTCCGCGTCGCGTTTCCCCTATTTTATATTGTCAGAACAAAAAGAACAGCGCCGCGCGCTTCTCGAAATATTTTTCAAAAAAATGCGTTAAAGAGGCGAGAAGACGAGTAGAATTACCGCATTGGCGAGTAAATTTCGGTCGCGCGACCTTTTCTATAGTTTAAAGGAACTGGCAATACGCGGCGACTTTGCCGGTGAGCGGCGTTCCTGTTAAGACGTTAATAATAGCGATTTTAATGGATATTCTAACAAACGCAAAGAAAAAACGCGCCGTGAGAACGTTAGGTTTTCGTTCACACGACGCGCTTGAAATGGATACGCGACGATCGGCGCGGTCGTCGCCTTACGTTGTTTCAAATTGCGCCGCCGGGGTCGCCTTGCGTTGTTCCGGATTGCGCCGCCGGGTCGCCTTGCGTTGCTCCGGATTGCGCCGCCGGGGTCGCCTTGCGTTGTTCCGGATTGCGCCGCCGGGTCGCCTTGCGTTGTTTCGGATTGCGCCGCCGGGGTCGCCTTGCGTTGCTCCGGATTGCGCCGCCGGGTCGCCTTGCGTTGTTTCGGATTGCGCCGCCGGGGTCGCCTTGCGTTGCTCCGGATTGCGCCGCCGGGGCGCCTTGCGTTGTACTGGATTGCGCCGCCGGGGGGGGGCGATCAGTATACGCGGGACGTCGCGAAGCTCGAGGCGGTAACGGCGCCTTGCGACCATGCGGACTCTTGCGGCTCGATATATTCCGACGAGACGACGTGCGACGCGCCTTTCGTCTCGTTCGGATACGCTGAAATCGATTGCGAGAGATCCGCAGTTTCGTCCGTTTCGACCGTAGTCGTTGCGACAACCTTATCGAGCGCTTGAGGCTGATACATTGTCGAGCCGTTCTCGAGCAATAGGCTTTCGACGTGAAGCTGATCGAAGACGTCGTAATCGGCGAGCGAGTCGTCGAGCCCGTCGCTTTCGCGCGCGTCAAAATCCCAGATTCGGACCGGTTTTTCGGCGAATTGCGCGACTTCATAGTCGGTGAGTTCGATGTCTTCGCGCCAGTTGGGATCCTCTTGCGCGACGCCCCAATCGAGGACGTCGTCGGAATCGTCGTCGTCGAGCGCCACGTCGTTGGACGCGGAATCGTCGTTCGGTTCGTCGGCGAATTCCGCAGGCGAGTAAACCAGCGTTTCCGAATCGTCGACGAGCGCTTCGTCGACGTTCGGCGCGTCGGAGTCATACCGAACGCCTAGACCGTTGAGTGTGAACGCGTCGGAATAGTCGCTAGGACGCCATAGTTCCAGTACGACGCGTTCCGTAGCGTCGTCTGCGGCGTCGTTTGCGTCTGATCGCGCGACGTCGGTCGAAGCCGTTGCGTTGGGCAAGCCGAAAACGGACGAGACCGCGACCGCGAACCCGACGCAAATCGTCAGGATTCCGAACGCCAACGCCGGACGATCGATTCCGGCTTTTCGTCGTGATGACCGCTTAAATCCGCTCATTCTTGTTCCTGTCGCTGTAAAAACGATATATATTTCTTGTCGGAACCTAATCCGGCAAAATCAAACTGATTTGCGCTTTCGCTCGTGTTCCCGAAGGATTGCGCGCAGTTTGTAGCGAAGGCGTCGATAACGCCGAAACGTATAAAAACGCCAATCGTTCGTCTTAGAACGATTACGCTCCGTATTTTTCCAAATTCTCGCGTTTCTGATAATATTGAATGCGAGTTGAACCCGT
Organism: uncultured Planctomycetota bacterium; assembly: GCA_900317365.1. Taxonomy (GTDB): domain Bacteria; phylum Planctomycetota; class Planctomycetia; order Pirellulales; family Thermoguttaceae; genus RUG369. The sequence goes on along the minus strand of ONGM01000175.1, from coordinate 5,491 downwards.
AGAATTTTACTAAATTACGACCAAGATAATGGAAGAATTGATAAAATCGTTATAATCCGTCGTTGGTCGACTTGGGTAATAAGATTTTTGACCCTGCGGTCCCCGATAAAGCCCTTTGATCTTTTCGGGTTTAGGGGTCATACGGCGTTAGCGCGCGCGACGCGTTCTTTCTTTGGGGTTGGTTGCGATTCTTCAGCGCGATTGATTTTGGGGGCAACGCGCGTTTGGAGCAACTTTGTGGCGCCGTCGTATTGCGAGGTCGCCTTTTCGACGAGGCGGTCCAGGTCGCCGACGGTAATCTTCTTGATTGAGACGTTCTCGATTGCGAGGTCGTCGTTGGGCTCGTTTGCGGACGAGTCCGAGGGGGCGCGCGAGATCGCGGAGGCCTTGCGCAAACGCGGCGCGCAGGTCGTCGCCGCGTTCTTCGCGACGATTTCACGTTCGGAAGCGGAGACGAGAGGGACGTCGACGTTGCGCGGTCGTTTAGCGTCGAACGGCGAGGCGGAGCGCGAAAAGACGACGGCGACGAATAGGAACGCGGAGAACGTTTGGAACGTTATTCTCGCGATCGCGGCGCGCGTTTTTCTCGTCCGGGAAGAATTGCGCCGCCGTTTTGGGCGACGGTCGGGGAAGTCGTAAAGATCGACGCCGTTGCGTCGTCTGACAACGATTTTTTTAATTCTCATGGGGGAACCCTTTCTTAATGAGGCGCTCCTGTGGGGGGATTGGGGGAAAGGCGTTTGCGAACGCAATTCTCAAACGCGACTCTCATTTTGAATCATACTTCAAATGTGTTCCAAGTCAAGTCAAACTTCCGCTCTACTTTTCAGTTCGGGGCGGCGGATTATAATGACGGTATTTCCCACTGTTTGTTTTTTAATAAAACTTCAACGACGGTGCGTCGCGAGATCGCGTCAAGCGTCGCGCGACGCCGGAGGACTTGCCGCCATGACGAACGACACGCGCGTTGGAACGAGCGCGGACGGTCGACGCAACGACCTGATTTTGGTTTTGGATTTTGGTTCTCAGTATACCCAACTCCTTGCGCAACGCGTTCGGGAAAACAACACCTACTGCGAAATCGTCTCTCACGCTACGAGCGCCGCAGAGATTGCCGCGCGCGCCCCGATCGGCGTTATTCTATCGGGCGGACCGTCGAGCGTCTACGACTCGGACGCGCCGCAAATCGATCCGCAAATATTCGAGCTTGGAATTCCCGTTCTCGGCGTTTGTTACGGTCTGCAAATTGCGAGTCGTTATTTCGGTTGGGAAGTTTTAGCCTCCTCGACGCGCGAATATGGACCGGCGGAGATTACTGTCAACGACTTGGGCGTCGCGGATCCGCTTTTCGCAGGAGTCTCTTCGCAGAGCTCGGTCTGGATGAGCCACGGGGATCAGGCGTTTTGCAAGTCGGATCGACTCGTTTCGCTCGCGTCGACGCCGACGTGTCCGAACGCGGCGGTCAAGGCGGTCGACTCGCCGTTCTGGGGCGTTCAGTTCCATCCGGAAGTAACGCACACGCGGGAAGGGAACGTTCTTTTGCGCAATTTCGTCGTGAAGATTTGCGGGTCGTCGCAAAGCTGGACGACGGCAAATTTCATCGAGGACTCCCTCGCGAAGATCAAGTCTCAGGTCGGGAGCGACAAGGTGATCTGCGGACTTTCCGGCGGGGTCGATTCCGCAGTGGTCGCGGCGCTCGTGTCGAAGGCGATCGGGTCGCAACTGACGTGCATATTCGTCGACAACGGCATGATGCGGAAGAACGAGATCGCGGGGGTCGCGCAAACGTTTCGCAACAATTTTGACGTGAACCTCGTGGTCGCGGACGCCGCCGATCGCTTTTTGAGCGCGCTCGAAGGGGTCGAGGATCCGCAGTCGAAGCGCAAGATCATTGGCAAGACCTTCATCGACGTTTTCTCGGCGGAGGCGAAGAAGATCGACGGCGCCAAATTTCTCGCGCAAGGGACGATCTATCCGGACGTGATCGAGAGCGGCGGCGCAGTTGGCGGGCCGGCGCAAACGATCAAGTTTCACCACAACGTCGGCGGTCTTCCGGCCGATTTGGAGTTTTCCCTTTTGGAGCCGTTGCGCGAACTCTTTAAAGGGGACGTTCGTCGCGTCGGGCTGGCGCTCGGACTTCCGGAGGAGCTTGTGTGGCGCCATCCGTTCCCAGGTCCGGGGCTTGCGGTGCGTTGCTTAGGCGAAGTCACGCGGAGCGCGCTCGAAGTTTTGCGCGAAGCGGACGCTATTGTCGTCGAGGAAATTACCTCCGCAGGCTTGTACCGCGAGACGTCGCAGGCGTTCGCCGTGCTGCTCCCCGTTCGAAGCGTCGGCGTTATGGGGGACGGTCGAACCTATGAGAACGTGATCGCGGTGCGTTGCGTCAATACGACGGACTTTATGACCGCCGACTGGTCGCGACTGCCTTACGAAGTTCTCGCGCGGATTTCATCTCGGATTATTAACGAGGTGAAAGGCGTGAATCGCGTCGTTTACGACGTGAGTTCGAAGCCGCCTGCAACGATCGAATGGGAATAACCGGCGCGCGCCCGTCGCGAAGACAAACCTAACGGCCAGATATTCGCTACGGATTCGCGGAGACAACGCCTTCTTTTACCCTGTTTTTCCCAAAGACCGTTCACTTTCGCTATTATTATACTTACTGGCAAGAGCGTGTCAATTGATTTAAATGAAATATGCGGTATTTTGTAAAATTCATTAAATTTGTTCCCTTGTTTGGACGCTAGACGCGTCGAGGCTTGAAAAGATTCGTGGATCGACGCGTTCTCGATCCGATTGTTTGAACGCTGTAGGCGAATTTCCATGGATAAGAATCCCACGTTTTTTAGTCGTTCGGCGCCGCAACCGCTCGCGGCGAGATTGCGTCCGCAGACGCTCGACGAGATCGTCGGGCAAAGGAAATTGCTCGGCGAAGGGCGCGTTTTGCGTCGGCTCGTCGAGATGGACGCCGTGTCTTCCATGATATTCTGGGGACCTCCGGGGGTCGGCAAAACGACGCTCGCCAACGTAATCGCAACGCAGACGAAGTCGAAGTTTATTGAGTTTTCCGCCGTGACGAGCGGTATTAAGGAGATTCGCGACGTCATGCGCGAGGCGGACGCGAACCGCGCTTACGGCGCGCGAACGATCGTTTTTGTCGACGAGATCCATCGCTTTAATAAGGCGCAGCAGGACGCGTTTCTGCCGTTCGTTGAGAAGGGCGCGATTATTTTAATTGGCGCGACGACGGAAAATCCGTCCTTTGAGGTCAACGGGGCGTTGCTTTCGCGCTGTAAGGTATTTGTGCTCGAGCCGCTTTCTTCCAGCGAGATCGAGGAGCTTCTCGCGCGAGCGGTGATTTCGCCGAAGGGACTTGGAGCGATGAAGGCGGAAGTCGAGGACGGCGTTCTTGCGATGATCGCGAATTTCTCGAACGGGGACGCGCGCGCGGCGCTGACGACGCTCGAGATGGCGGCGTTAAACGCGGAGCCGCTCGAGTCCGGGGGCGTGCGAGTAACGCGCGAGATCGTCGAGCAATGCGTGTCGCGCAAATCGTTGCTTTACGATAAGAACGGGGAAGAGCATTACAATCTGATATCGGCGTTGCACAAGTCGATGCGGAATTCCGACGCGGACGCGTCCGTCTATTGGCTTGCGCGAATGCTCGAAGCCGGCGAGGATCCGCTTTACGTCGCGCGACGCGTCGTGCGCTTTGCGAGCGAAGACGTCGGCATGGCCGATCCGCGCGCGTTGCAAATTGCGATCGCCGCGTATCAAGCGTGTCACTATCTTGGCATGCCGGAATGCAACGTTCATTTGACGGAGGCGGTCGTTTACATGGCGTTGGCGCCGAAGTCGAACGCGCTTTACATGGCGTACGGAGCGGCGCGCAAGGACGCCTTGGAGCAGATCGCGGATCCGGTTCCGCTCCATATTCGGAACGGGGTAACAAATCTGATGCGCGAGGTCGGGTACGGCAAGGGATACCAGTACGCGCACGATCTGGACGAGAAGATCGCGGATATGGAGTGCATGCCGGACTCCCTTGTCGGACGCGAATACTATCGGCCGACGAGCGAAGGATTTGAAAAGAATTATGGAGAACGCTATCGTCAGATCAAGGCGTGGCGAGAAGAGACGAGACGTCGCGCCGATCGAACGGGGCGGAACGATCGAACGGAGAACGACCGGGACGCGCGACGTTAGCGAGACGAACGACGCGACGTTATTGCGGCTTCATTTAGGAATTTAAGCGCGGGAATAGCGAGGTATGGAAGACGGAAAAGTATCGGAAAAGGGGATGATCGAGAGGGCGACAGCGGTCGGACTCATTGGGAACGCGATTCTCGTCGCTTTTAAGTTGTACGCCGGCTTTGTCGGCAGGTCAGGCGCGATGATTTCGGACGCGATCCATTCGTTGTCGGACGTTTTGGCGACCGGACTTGCGTATTTAGGCGCGACGATCGCGATTTCGCCGGCGGACAAGTCGCATCCTTATGGGCACGAACAGGTTGAGACGTTGGCGACGACGTTGATCGGCGGGTTCCTTTTAGTCGCAGGCGCGGGACTAGGGTACGAGAGCGTCGCGCGCATTGTGAACGGAGCGTATAAAACGGCGGATCCTCCGAGTTTATTGCCTGTCGTCGCGGCGATCGTTTCCATTGGGGTGAAGGAATCGATGTTCTGGTATACGCGGCGTTGCGCGATCATTTTGAACTCGTCGGCGATTATGGCGGACGCGTGGCATCATAGATCGGACGCGTTTTCGTCGATTGGGGCGCTGATCGGAATCGTCGGCGCGCGACTAGGTTGCCCGATTCTGGAGCCTCTCGCCGCCGGCGCGATTAGCCTCGTTATTCTAAAGACGGCGTTCGACGTCTTTCGCGGAAGCGTGGGGCAAATGGTCGACGCCGCATGCGACGAGGATTTTGAGAACAAAATTGCCGAAATTGTGAAAGCGACTCCGGGCGTGGAGCGACTCGACCTATTGCGCACTCGAAAGTTTGGCGGAAAGGTCTTTGTGGAAGTTGAGATCGCGGTCGACGGCGGCAAGACCCTGTACGTCGCCCATCGGATCGCACACGAGACCCACTGCGCCGTAGAAGCCGCCTTCCCGCGCGTTAAGCACGTTATGGTGCACGTCAACCCCGCGCAAATCTCCGATAAGGACGCAATACTGTAACCAACGCCCGGGGTTGGATCCGTTTGGCGCTCCCGTTAGTCGCTACCTTCAGGCGAAGCGAAGCGAGCCCGATTTTTTACCGCGCGTAGCGCCGCCCGCCGAAGGCGGGGAAGCCGCCGGCTTTAGTCGGCGGATAAGGCGTCGCTATCCCCCACGCGAAGCGCCAACGCCCGGACGTTTGATCCCGTTTCGCGCTCCCACGCGGACGCCGAATCGCCGCTTCCGTTGGTCGCTTGCCGAGTTACGAATTCATCGCGCGAAGCGCGAACATTTTTATCGCTCGGAATACGCCCTTGCGATAAAAAACGG
>ONGM01000105.1 GCA_900317365.1 uncultured Planctomycetota bacterium | reverse complement strand
TCTACGATCATAGAATAAAAAAAGTGAAAGTCAAGCGGAACGCAGCCTCTTTGAACTATCCCCCTTTCTCAATGATACGGTGATCGCAAGCGTCAAACGCTGAGAAAAAATTCTCTTGAAATCACGAAACGTCGACGCGCCCGTAAAAAAACAAGCGACGCCTTTCGAAAAAGACGCCGCTTGATTTTGACGAAAGTCCCTGCGTTAGTCATACGCGTAAGCGATCTCGCGCTCTATCGCCCAATCGATCGCGTAACTACCGACCGGCGCGTGTACTTTCACTGGGGCGTATGCAAACGCGCGCTCGCCGATCTTTTTCACCGACGCGGGTATGTAAACGTCCCGTAAATTTGGGCACAAATTGAACGCAAAGAGCCCAATTTCTTCAACGCCGTCGGCAAGCGTGACCATTTCAAGACTCGAACAGTTTTGAAACGCAGCCTCTCCGAGCTTTTTCACGGAACCTGGAATGTCGACGCTTGTTAATCGGGTACATCGATTGAACGCGTAAGACATTATCATTTGGACGCCGTCTTGGATTTCCACATTTAATAAGTCGGGACAGCCAAAAAACGCCCAATCCCCGATCGTTTCAACGCTTCCGGGTATGACGACGCTCACAAGACCTTTGCGGTTGTTGAACGCGTAATGATAAATCTCGACGACGCCGTTGGGAATCTCATAGCGTGGTCGACGAATGCCGCGCGAATATTGACGGAGTTTAAAAGAAGGCTTTTTCCAAAATAGAACGCCGTCAAAAGACGCGTGATACTGATTATCAGGCGAGACGTCAATGTTTTTCAGACTGTCGCAATTGCTGAACGCGCACTCCTCGATCGTTTCAACCGTTTTAGAAAATTTGACGTTTTCGAGGTTTTTACAGTACCGAAAAGCGTCTTGTTCGATCGTAACGACGCCTTCGGGAATTGTAACTTTCTTTAAATAAACGTTCGAATAGAACGCGCCAAATTCGATCGTTTCAACGTCGCTAGGAACAACGTACTCTTGACTCGTATTTCCGCGCGGATATCGAATTAACCTTCTAACGGTCTCGCCTGTCGTCTTGTCGAGGTAGACGAGCGCGTCGTTCATTACGCAATAATTCTGATTACCGGGAGCAACCGTGATTTCTTCAAGAGAAGAGCAATGCAAAAACGCGTCTTTTTCGATCGATTTTACGCTCGCGGGAATGAAAACGCGTTTTAAGCTTCGACAAGAGACGAACGCATTCACACCGATTGTTTCGACTCCCTTGGGAACGACGTACTCTTCACAAGGAGGACAAAACAGAAGCGTTTTCTTTTCCTTGTCAAAGAGAACGCCGGCCTCCGACGCGTAACGCTCATTGTTTTTGTCAACACGAATATGGAGAAGACTGTTACATTGAATGAAATCGACGAAGTCGATTGAGTCAACGGTCTCCGAAATAACGATTCCTTTGACAAGCGACAACTGAACGCCGTCAAAAGGCGTCAATTGGTCGTTCCGACCTTTTTCAAATTCATTGGGCTCAAAACGATTGGGAAACACGACAATCTCCGGATATTTGGGTTTCATTTCCAAATACAGCGGAGTTATTCTCAAGGGCTCCAAAGTATCATGATAGATTATTTCACCAGCGGTCGCGAGCGCTTCTGTGAGCTCAACAAATTCTTTGTCAGACACAGGATCGCCTTTATCCACGCATTTACCGATAGACAAATAACCTCGTTTTCCATAAAACAAATCGAGCTTGAGATAACAATCATTTTGATCCGAATGCCCTTGCGTATTTTCAACGCAAGGCTCTTTTTCTTCCGAATTGTCCCAAGGATTTAACTTTAACACGACGTCATTGGTAATCTTATCAATGATCCTCGCGCTTCTGAACTCATATCGGCTGTTTCCAACCGCGATTTCGATCGTTTCAAGACTCGGACAACTTTTAAACGTACTTTCGTCGATCTTTTTTACGCTTGCAGGAATCCTCACCCTTTGAAGTGCGTTACAGTCATAGAAAGCGAACTTATCCAAAATTACGACGCCCTCGGGAATAGAAACGTCTTTCAAAGACGAACAGCCCTGGAATGTGGCGAAAAGTATTTCCTTAATCGTTGCCGGAAGGACTACGACGCGGAGATTAGGACTGCTTTCAAACGCGCTTCGACCAAGCTCCGTAACGCTGTCGGGAACGACGACCTCTTCCAAAAGGCAATACATGAAAGCAAAACCGTCTATCTTTTGAACGCTATCAGGAACTGCGTATTTCTTATCCTTTTTTCCTTGAGGGTACGAAATTAACGTTCTCTTCTCTTTATCGAAAAGAACCCCGTTTTCACTAGCGAAATTCGGATTGTCCTTGTCAACTTCTATTGACTCAAGCCCGTCGCAATTCAAAAACGCGTAGGGTTCGATTTCAGTGACGCTTTTCGGAATGTAAACGCTCTCAAGCGCCAAGCAATCGGCGAAAGCTTTCAACGCGATCCTTCTGACGCCTTCGGGAATCTTAACCGTCCTGAGTGATTTGCAACCCATAAAAGCTGCTTCGCTCATGACTCTAACGCTCGCGGGGATCTCGATCTTTCTTAGTCCTGCACATTCGGCAAAGACTCGATTTGGAAGAACGCCGACCCCCTCGGGAATATTGACTTCTTCAAGATTGGAGCAAAACGAAAAGGCGGATTTCTCGACCTTCTTGACGCTTGGCGGAATCGTAACCTTAACGACGTCGCTGGACGTAAAAGCGTGATCGGATATTGTCTCAGTTCCATTGGGAACGTCGTATGATTCGCCGCCTCTTTTCGGAGGATAGTATAGAAGCGTCTTTTTCTCCCTGTTGAAGAGAACGCCGTTTTCGCTGGAGTATTCTGGATTATTGTCGGCTACGTCAATAGAGCAGAGATTCCGCATAACAGCAAACGCGCCCTTCTCTATGAATTTGGCGCTCTGAGGAATCGTTAGCCATCTTAGGGACGAATAGCATTCTTTCAACGCGTCTTTTTTAATTGCAACGACGCGTTTCTCATCAACAAATTCTGGAATCTCGAGCGAAGCGGTTCGGCGATAAAAACCGTCGTTGAGACCAACGAGCGCGACTTCGTTTTCACTATCTCCGTACGGTTCAATTACAAAGATTGAAGAATCGCCCACGCCGTCGCAATTCAGATCGTTCGATGGTAAAAAGTTGTCAACGTCTCTCTCGCTCATTTCTCTCACGCTCCCATTGTATCGCGAACCCTTCTCCGACTTCGCCTCGAACGAAGCCAAACTATGAGACTATTGTACCGATCATACAGCCAGAGTTTAAGAAAAAAGCAATAAAAAATCGGGAAAAATCAAGAAAGAAGAAAAACGCTATGCAACGCCCCAAGGCTAGCGGAACAGCGAACGAACAGTTTCCAGCCCTCAACGGGAAAAGACGACGATTTTAAAGAAAAGCAGGCGTGAAAGCGCGCGCAACGGCGCGGAGCGACGATCCGAAAAACGCGCGCCTTCAATAACGCCGAATTACGCTTGCCGCTCGTTGAGCGCGCGTTCGACTTCCGCGAGGTCGGCTTGCGTATTGACCCCGAGGCATTCGATCTCTTGAAGAACCGGAAGCGCAAGAATTTTGCGTCCTTTGTCTAAGAGGATCTTGGGAACGTCGGTAATGTAATACTCTTTTTGCGCGTTGTTTGAACGAATATCGCCGAGCGAAGCGAGAAGGTCCGGCGTATTGAAGACGTAGTAGCTAATATTAATCTCTTTGATCTTGCGCTGTTCGTCCGTCGCGTCCTTTTCTTCCACAACGCCGATGAAGGCGCCGTTTTCATCGCGAAGGATTCTGCCCATCGCGTACGGATTCTCTTTATAGACCGTGCCGAGAATACAGGACGCGTCGCCGTAATTCTCGAACTCTTTAAAGAGTCGCTCGACGGAGGAACTTTGCAACATCGGATTATCGCCGGCAATAATAAAGACCGGACCGTCGAACCCTTCGAGGTGTTCGCGGCACGACATAACGGCGTGCCCCGTTCCCAGCAGTTCTTTTTGTTCGGCAAACTTAATGCTAGCGCGCGGGCGAATCGTCGATTTGACGAGGTCGCTACGGTACCCGACGACGACGATGATCTCGTCGACTCCGGCGCTTTCAAGCGCGTCGAGCACATATTCTATCATAGGTTTGCCGCAAACGGGAAAGAGAACCTTCGGCAATTCCGATTTCATGCGGGTTCCCTTGCCCGCCGCCAAGACGATCGCCTTTTTAATGTTTTCAGTCATCAGTGTTTTTGAATTGTACGTAGTTTAGGTTAACGGTTTGAGAGTATAGAACGCCCAGGGGGCTTGAACCCGTCGCCGCGCTCGATATGACTTGCCGGTCGGAGCGGGTTTCGTGGGGCGGAGACGTCGCCAAATTTCGAGCATTCAGCGACGTTCCAGGATTAGTGGAAGCATTTTTCGAAGAATTCCTCGTTATTTCGGTACTTTTCGAGGGTTTGCACAAGTTGCGCCATCGCCTCGACATGATCACGAGTCGCCAACGCGCGTCGGAGTCGGGTAATATCTCTGAGCAGGTCCACTTTCGAACGCGGATCGTCGCTCAATTTTACGTTTCCGAGAAGCAGCTCTTCGCGGCGCGTTCCGGACTTGGAAACGTCGATCGCCGGCCAGATTCGCCTTTCCGCAAGATTGCGGTCTAAGACGAGCTCCATGTTCCCGGTTCCTTTAAACTCTTGGAAAATAAGTTCGTCCATACGGCTACCCGTGTCGATGAGCGCGGTTCCGATGATCGTCAGAGAGCCTTTATTCCCGTCGATGCTACGCGCGGAAGAGAAGATCTTTTTCGGAATATTCATCGCGTTCACGTCGACGCCGCCGGTCATCGTGCGACCGGAGTTCCCTACCCACTTATTGAACGCGCGAGCAAGTCGCGTAATAGAATCCAAGAGCAACACGACGTCTTCGCCCATTTCGACGAGACTCTTGCATCTTTTCGTAACGAATTGCGCGAGTCGAATGTGGCTTTCCAGCTCCTTGTCGAGACTACTGGCGAGAACTTCAACATCCGAGGGAACGGTGCGGATGAAATCGGTAACTTCCTCCGGTCGTTCGTCGATTAGCAGAACGATGACTTTAATTTTCCGACCGTCGGCGTCCGGTTTTTTCTTCGCGAGAGAAGTGGCGATTTGCTGTAACAGAACGGTCTTTCCGGAACGCGGGGGCGCAACGATTAGCGCGCGCTGTCCTTTGCCGAGCGGCGCCATGATATCGATGACGCGCATAGAGAGCGGGCATTTTTCGTCGTCGGGGTCTTCCAAACGAAGCCATTGATTGGGCGGAACAGGCACAAGATCTTCGAAATCTCGCCGATCGCGATACGCGCTCGGTTCGCCGCCGCCGACCTTATTGATCTGCAAGACGCGCGGTCCGGGTCCGTTTGCGGAACGTCGCGGACGAATAATCGCGTCGATTTCGACGCCTTCGCGCAATTGCAACTTCGAGATTGCGCCGCTCGATACGAACGGATCGGTGAATTGTCTGTCGTAATTCTGTCGCGGATCGCGGATAAATCCGTATCCGTTCGGGTGCATTTCGAGGACGCCGAGCATTCGCGTCTTTGGAATTCGCCCGCTCTCGTCGGCGTCTTCCGGGTACGCGGGCATGTTGCGCAATTTCTTTGGCGCGAGAGGATTGATTTTCTTTTTCACACCGCCTTGCTCTTGACGGTACCTGACGCTATTTAATCCGCCTCCGTCGTACCGGGGACCATACCCGTTTGACTGAGGGTATCCAGGGTTTGAGTATCCGTCGTAGTTTCGTCGTGGATTCACGGGGCCTTGCGCGTATGAATTTCGCGGTCGCGCCCCGTCTCGCCGACTTACCGAATACCCATAATCGGAGTCCTCCAAATCAGGGTCGGCGTTCCAACTTTCGTTTCCTCTCGCTCCGCCGCGCTGATAATTTGGACGAGTCGGAGCGGGTCCCGTCCCTTTCCACGGTTCTTCGAACTGATCGTCATGATCTATTCTTTGATATTCTTCTTGCCCATATGCCATTTTAAGCCAAAGAATCCTTTCCACGCGTCGACGCCTCAGATGACAACAACGCGAAAACTAAATACAAACCGGAGCGCGTACTCATTACAACGGGTCAGGAGTTCGACAAACACAACAAGCAACGCCAGTCGATCAGACGAGACGCAGCGTTTCGAAAAGCTCGTTGTAAACGGAACGAAAAATAAGCGGACCCGGTCGCGAAACAGAGGAGACGATAGAAAAAGAAGCTTATTGCAACTTTACGACCGACAGGTCAGGTAACAAGCAACGGTTGCAAGCGCCGCGTCTAATTAAAAACGAATCGACAGAAGCGCAGGGTGTAAGCTCACATTTCTTTCGTCTCGCAAAACGCGACTAAAAACAGAAGCGCGTCGACCAGGCCGACTCGCACCAGAATTCAGTAATTTTTTGACCAGGACTTCTTTACGCGACTACTTAAGCCTGACGCAAGAAGCATAGTCAAAAACCCGGAAAGAATCAACTCGTCTTTTCGGAACAGCGCTACGCGCTCATAATCGCGTTCCCAAAAGCGTCGTCGACTCTTTATCCTTCGTCAGAGACGAAAGACCTACTTCAACACTCGTCGCCGAGGTCAATCTTTGCGATTGAGAACCCACTCGCAAAAACCTTGCTCGGTTCGTCATGTTTTACACGTTACATTCAGATTTTGAAACCAATGCAACGCTCAGTCAGTAGGTTTGAGATTATATCAGAATCGAGGTGTGTGTCAATAAGTATTAAAAAAAAAAAAAAAAGGAATACGAGATTTTTTTCACTACCTGGCGACTCGGGCGTTATAAATCTCCTCTCAACCGTAGCAGCGAGCAAGAGACAACAAACAAAGACTAAAGTCAATGCCAGAATAGCGTTAAGATTACCGACAGACGTATTGCGGAGACATGGGGAGCCGACGCGCGTCCGTCAACATAGGCCGCACATTATACACGCAAAGGGATAGGCGTCAAGCCGTAAATTTGTTATAAGTTCCACCTCATCATAAGGTCGCGTCATATCCCTAACACGTCGCCGACTCCGAAATCAGTCGTCGCCGAAAACAGCGAGTGAAACCTCAAAGACTCCACAATTTATATTATACGCGCAAACTGTGGTCTTTGTTTCGATCAAATCGTCATATTGATAAAAAAAATTAAAAAAATTTCCGCTTAATCGGAAAATTAGTCTATTACACCTACGTTTCTTCATGAACACATTCACAATTTATAGATTTTCAACAAACTCATAATTAAATTGTGGAGTAATAAAGTCAGTTCCTTTACCTTGCCCCACCGTTTTTAGAAGTGTTTAAACTAGCGGACAGTATTAAGATCGACTCGCGTCGCGTTGGAAGTCTAAAGAAAGTCGCAAAAAGGCGCGCTTCGGGGACGCGCAAAGGCGGCGCGCCCCTGCGCGAGGCTGAGAAGAATTAACCGACGTCGCCGAGATCAAGCGCGCGCCCGTATCGCGCGAGCGCTTGGCGACGCAATAGCGCGCGCTCCGGATTGGCGAGACCGGGGTCTTCGGCGACCATCGCGCGCGCGTCGCTCGTTGCGAGTTCAAGGATTTCACGATCGCGGGTCAGGCTGGCGACGCGCAACGCGGCGGCTCCGTGCTGACGCGCCCCGAAGAGTTCGCCCGGTCCGCGAAGCTCGAAATCCTTCTCGGCAAGCTCAAATCCGTCGGTCGTCGACGCAAAGAACTCCAAGCGAGCGTACGCGTCCTGGCGACGCTTCTCCTCCGCCGTCAGATTCGATTTGCCGCCGTCAACTTTACGCCCGCGTTTGAAGGCGCCAGGGGGCGGCGTCTTACACTCTTCTTCTTCTTTATCGGGCAGGTCGACGTATTCCGTCGGCGCGACGGCGCAGTATCCGGTCATCGATCCGCGCACGACGCGACCGCGCAACTGATGGAGTTGCGCTAGCCCGAAGCGATCGGCGTTTTCAATGAGCATTAAGGTGGCGTTCGGCACGTCGACGCCGACTTCGACGACGGTGGTGGCGACGAGCACGTCAATTTTTCCCGCGCGGAATGCGGACATTTTCGCGTCCTTATCGGCGCTCGACATTCTTCCGTGCAATAAATCGACGCGCCAGCCTTTCAGCTCGCCTTCCGACAACTCTTTATAGAGGCTCTTGACCGTCTTGACTTGCGCGCCCGGCTCGACGCACGGCTCGGCGACGTCGCCGGAATCCTGAAAAACGCTCGCGGTGGAAGGCGCTTCGAATCCGTCCCAAAAATTCGGTTCGCGCGTCGCCGATGCGGCGTCTTTCGAATCGGATTCCCCGGAGTCGTCGACGCGAGGCGCGATCACGTAGGCTTGACGGCCTTCTTGGAGCTGTTCGCGCACAAATTGCCACCAGCTCGCGCGGTTTTGTTCGGTAAGAATCGACGTTTTCGCCTGTCGTCGTCCGGCAGGCGCGCCGCGCATCGTCGTAACGTCGAGATCGCCGAAAAGCGTCATCGTAACGCTTCGCGGAATCGGGGTCGCGGTCATTACGAGATAATGCGGCTCCTGATTCGCCGAGGCTTTAAGGGAGGCGCGCTGTTTGACGCCGAACTTGTGCTGTTCGTCGATCACGACGAGGCCGAGACGATGGAAATTGATTTCGTTGCAAACGAGCGCTTGCGTGCCGACGACGATCTGCGCGCGGCCGTCTTCGAGGCACTGAATCACTTTAGCGCGCTCGGCCGGCGTTTGTCCGCCGAAGAGGGGCGCGACGGCGACGGCGCTCTTCGAGAGATAGCTCACAAGAAGTCGGAAATGCTGACGTGCGAGCGATTCCGTCGGCGCCATAATCGCGGCTTGCGCGCCGTTGGCGACCGCGACGAGCGCCGCGTAGATCGCAACCGCCGTCTTACCGGTTCCGACGTCCCCTTGCAGAAGTCGATTCATCGGGGTCGGCTGTCTCATATCCTCGACGATTTCGCGCACGGCGGCGTTCTGCGCTTCCGTAAATTCAAATGGGAAAAGCGCGCGGATTCGAGAGTCGATCTTTGCGGAAGTCCCGAGCGGAATCGCCTTCATATTGACGCGGCGGCGGGTCTTGCAGACTTGCAACGCGAGTTCGAGAACGAGCAGCTCCTGATACGCGAATCTTCTTCGCGCGCGTTCCGCGTCGTCGCGGCTATTGGGGAAATGAATTTGTCGCACCGCTTCCGCGATCGTCGGAAGGTCGCGCTCTTGAAGAATCGAGGCAGGGAGCGCTTCGCGCAGGGAGTCGGGAAGTTTCGCGAGCGCGTTGCGAATAATGCGTTGCAACTGCGCTTGCGCGATCCCCTCGGTGAGCGGGTACGTCGGCAGGACGTAACTTTCCTCGGCGCCGTTCGACGCTTCGACGTCCTCCACGTTGTACGGGATCGAGAGATCGGCGTCGAGATAGGCGAGGCTCGGGTGCGAAAACTGCCATTTTCCGTCGACGAAACGCGGCTTGCCGGTGAGCATGACGGGACGATTCATCGCGAAGTTTCGAGCGACGTACGAGGCGTTGAACCAGACGCATTCGACGTATTTTCCGGCGGCTTCCACATTGAGCTTAACGAGCGGCCCGCGTCGCGTTAAGAAGGTGCGATACCCGCAAATGGCGCCGACGAGGGACTGAACGGAAGCGTCGTCGAGTAGCGCGGGATCCCGCTTGACGGTAATTTCGACGTAATCGCGTGGGAAATAGAAGAGCAGATCGCGGGCGTAGTTTAGTCCTAATTTCGCCAGCGCTTCGGCGCGCGCCGGACCAACGCCTTTGAGATACGCGACCGGCGCGTTCAGCGATTCGTCCGGTCGACGTTTCGGTTCTTCGACGCCGCTAGGCGCGCGATCTTTTTCGTTCATCAATATTCCTCGGCGTATGGGGCGCGTCTTATTTTAGTTGGCGCTTCCGCCGGTCAAAAAAGAGGGATCGAGTTCGTTAATCGCGTCGAGATCGCGTTGCGAATCCTCTTCGCGGCCGAGTTGACGCAATACGGACGCGCGTTTAAAGAGCAGATCCAAGTCGTTCCCGTTGAGTTCGAGCGCGCGCGAATAATCTTGCAGAGCCTGCTCCCACTCTCCAACGTGAGTAAAGTATCCGCCGCGATATTTCAGAGCCGGAAAACAGTTCACGTCGAGTTCGAGCGCCTTGTTATAGTCCTCGAGGGACGCGTCCCATTGTCCGGAATCTTCGTAAATTTTACCGCGAATCGCGAGGTTCATCGGGTTCCCCGGTTCGAGTTCGATCGACTTCGTCAGATCGGCGATTCCAAGGTCGAATTCCTTACGCTTTTGACGGAGAATACCGCGATTAACGTAGTAGCTCGATTCCGTCGGGGCTTCGGCGACGCAACGATCGAGGTCTTCGAGCGCCTTGTCGAACTCTCCGACGCAGACGTAGGCGTAACCGCGATGTCCGAGAACGTTCAGAAGCGAGGGATCGACGGCGAGCGCCGCGTTAAAGTCGTCGATCGCCTCTTGGTATTTCCGCAGTCCGAGCCGCGCTTCGCCGCGCCCGCTTCGCGCTACCATCATGCGGGAATCGATCTCCAACGCGGCGTTGAAACGCGCTTCCGCGTCCGCAAAATTCTGACGTCGCAATTCCGTTTCGCCGTAACCGGCGAGCGCAGGGGCAAATTTCGGATACGTTTCCAACGACTTGTCAAAACATTTTGCGGCGCCTTCCACGTCGTTTTCCGCGAGTCGTTCCATGCCTTCGCGACAATAACGTTCCGCGTCCCGACGCGCGCCGGAGCATCCGAGACAGAGCGCGAGCGCCAACGCGACAAACGCAAATAAACTCGTGCGTTTCATTCGATCCTTCTTTCCGTTCGACGAGCGCGACCGCCGCGCGCTATCGTTCCGTTTCAAATAATTTAACTAAGTTCGGCAAGTCGATCGCGTCCGCAAACGCAACCGCGAAATCCCCGGGATGAAATTTGAAATCGGCGTTTGGAATCAACGTCTCGTTATTCCGAATAACCGCCGCGATGAGGCTCGGCTTAATCGCCGGTAATTCGCGCAACGTCGCTCGCGTGATCGGCGAATCCTCCTGCGCTTCGAGTTCCGCCACCTGAAGACTCCCGCTCAATAACGTCGAATTCTGAAAGAGCAACGCGCCGACGTGCGCAAAACCTTCCGCCTGACGCCGCATGAGTTCGTACGGACTCACCGTGTTGATCTGATACGGTCGAACGTCTTCACCTTTCGAAAAGCAAAGATTCTTAACGACGTTCGCGTAATCGCTGTGCTTAATGACCGCGATCAGATTCGGCGATCCGATCTCTTTCGACTCGACGCACGCGAGAATATTCGACTCGTCGTCCCCTGCGCACGCTATGACGAAATCCGATTTTCCGACCCCGTACTCTTCGAGCTTCGAACGCCGTCGTCCGTCGACGTGATAGACGTCGACGCGCCCCAAAAAGCGACTCGCCAAATACTGGCAGCGCTCCTCGTTGCGCTCAAGGATCTTCGTCCGATAGCCGCGCTGCTCCAAGACCTTCGCGACGTTGTATCCGATATCGCCGCCGCCGATCACCGAAACGGTCGGAGGCGGCTTGCGAACGGGATTGAGCGTCTTCTTGAGCTTGTCGACCTTCTCGCGCGCGCCGAGGAGCGTAACGCAATCTCCAATTTGGATCTCGTCGTTTGCCGACGCAATCCGCGCCGAACCGTCGCGCGTGATCGCGCCGACTCGAACGTCGCTCGGAAGCTGCAACTCGCGCAACTTCGTGTTCGTGAGCGACGACTTGTTCATGACGACGACTTCCTGCATTTCAAGCTCGCCGCCTGCAAAATGCTCGACGAACGTGTCCCCCGGCTCGCGAATACGACGCGCGATCTCCATCGCCGTCATGTAGTCTTGACACAGAAAACGGTCGATTTGGAAGTGCCGTCGATAGTCGAATTTCTCGACGTCGCGATACGCAAAGGAATTCACGCGCGCGGCGACTCGGCGCGCTCCGAGACCTTTCGCAACGCTGCCGGAGATCAAATTCACCTCGTCGCTGCTCGCGAGCGCAAAGCATACGTCGGCGGTCGACGCGCCCACCGAATCGAGAACGCTCGCTTGCAACGCGTCCCCGATCACGACGCGCACGTCGTACTGATCAATCTCGCCCCGCGCGTCCGCGCGTCGCTCTACTACGGTTACGTCGTTCTTCAATTCGCTCATGTTCTTCGCGATGAAGCGTCCGACCGTGCCGCCGCCTAAAATCAAAATACGCATAAAATTCCCCGCATAGTCGGGACATTGTAACGAAAAGATCGCGTCGCGTCAAGAAGCGACGGTCTGTTCGAGCGCCGCGAAAAGTTCCGGCGCGTCCAAGCGCTCGACAACGCCGCTCGCCAACGAGAAATCCGCGTTAAAATTATGCTTCGCTTTCAGCATAAAGCAGAACGCGCCCGACGCGACCGCCGATTTACACCCCGCAGTACTGTCTTCGAGCACGAGCGTCGACGACGGCTCGACCCCGAGACGCGCTTCCGCAAGACTGTAAATCTCAGGGTCAGGCTTGCCGCGCGTTATGTCGTCGCTCGTCAGAATAAATTGGAAACGGTCGAGCAAATTCGCCCTCTTAAGAACCTCCGTCGCAAGACGTCGAGAACTGCTCGTGCACACGCAATGCGGGATTTCGCGCCGATCGAGTTCGTCGAGAAGCTCCGTTAAACCGGCGGTTACAGAAAAACCCTCGTCGAGCAAGTCGATAAAGATTTCTTCCGATTCGTCGCGCATATCGCGCCAGTCGAGATCGAGACGAAACAGATCAATATAGAGTTTAAACGCAAACTCCGGCGTACGCCCCATCACCTGGTCGCAAATCTCTTGCGTGTACTCGTGCCCCAGGCGACGGAGTTGCGTCGACGCCGTCTTCCAATAGACCGGCTCCGTGTCGACCATGAGTCCGTCCATATCGAACGCAACCGCTTTCGCGCGACGCGCAACGCTCATGATTTCTTATCCTTTCTCGATTTTTCGGCGCGCGCGGCGCCCTCTTGAGCGGCGCTTTCGCCAAATTGAAACATGGTCATGAGGTAGACCAGCTCGTCGATTTCGCCTTCCGCGTGTTTTTCCGTAAAGGCGAGAATCATACCGTCGTCCAGAAGTCGCCCGCCTCCGACTCCCCAACGCGCCAGATACGCGTTCATTCCTTTCGGATCCGCAACTTTCACCGCAAATTCGCGAACGAACGGCGCGTCGTGATGAAACTGGAACCCCGCTTCCGCGAGCGCTTTTCGAGCGCGAACCGCCAACTTGCGCGCGCGACGAGACGCGTCCGCTATTCCCGCCATACCGGCCTTCGCGTAATACGTCGTCGCGAACTCCGCCGAGCGCGCGTCGAGCACGTCCGCCTTGACCGCCGTCGCCGCGATCTCCGAGTCCGACAGTTTCGGCTCGAACCCCGGCGCAAAGCCGATAAAGCCGAGCGTCGGCTCCGACGCGCGACGACTCTCGACGAACGGGCGAGCGTCCCCGACGACTATGTCCGCGCCGAGCTCGCACGCCGGCTTAACCGCCGCCGCCGCGACGAGGTCGTTCAGCGCGACGACCGTCGACGCCCCGACTTTCCGCGCGCGCTCCGCAACCGCCGAGACCGATTCGAGCGACCCGTAGAAATTCGGGTACGAGCATACGACGCACGCGACGCTTGTCGGATCGCAGGCTAAGAGCGCGTCGAGTCCGGCGAGGTCGGCGAAACTCTCGACCTTAAACAGCCCGGCGGCGGCGTATGCGTCGAGCTGACGCCGCGCGTCCGGATGAAGCGACTCCGCGACGAGAACGCGAGGGCGCGACGCGGAAAGACACGCGATGCGACACGCGCGAACGAGCGCGCTCCCTTCTCGATACGCGGCGGCGCGAACGCGAACGGCGCCTGTCAGAGCGCCGATCGTCTCGCAGAACTCGACGAGTAATTTCGCAAACGCCTCGCCTGTCGCCCGAACGCGCGCGAGGGACGCCGGAATAAAGCAATCGTAATCGCCGGCGCCATGAAATCTCGGCGCGTCCTCGCCGAACGCGTCGAGATTCCCGCGCTCATGATCCGCACCGACCCGACGCTGGGAATAGAACGCGTCGCGCTCGACTTCCGCGTTCGAATCAAGCGCGACGTCGACGACGAAGGAGACTTCGACGTCGCAAGAGACGATCCCGTCCTTATTACTAGAGGGCATAATAGAGAAAATCGTTCCTTTCGAAGGAGTCCTAGTTCGCCAGAAGTTTATACGCGACGAACGCGGCGGCGGCGAGCGCGGCGATCGCGATAACGCGCGTGAGCGCGCCTGCGCCGAGTTTGAGTTGCGCGCCGTTCGACAGGTAAGGATAGACCGCGTTGATCCAGTATCCCGCCTGCTTGAGATCGGCGGAAGAAGGCGTTTCGCCGTTCTTCGCGCGATCGTAGAGGTCGGCGAGAAACTTCATTTTCTCAACGACGCCTTTGGGCATTTCCGTCGTTACGGAAAGCGCTTTTTCCGTGAAAGTCTCGCCTTTCGCCTTAAAATTGTCGTCGAGAAAACCTTCCAAGGTCTCCATGAGATTCATGAATTTACGAACGCTCAGTTTCATTGTGGTCGCTCCTTTTGTCAAATGACGCCGTGTCGAAGTCGCGCGTTTCGCAACGCGTGAAGAACTGAGTTTACTTGGACTCGCGAATAGGCGCGAACGCCCCGCCGATCACCCACGCAATGCGCGTCGGTTCCTCGGAAAGAAGGGAAAGCTCGCCTGTCTTTTGATCGATTCGATACGTATAAACCGATCCGGACTTCTTATTGCTCACAAGATAGAATTTCCCGGTCGGGTCGATCATAGCGAAGCGCGGGAAACTTCCGTTGGTGGAAACGCGTTGGATTAGCGTAGCGTCGGAGCCTTCGTCGGCGTCCTTTGCGAGGAGCGCGTCGACGTCGAACGCAACGACCGTATTTTGCCCGCGATTCGTCGCGTAAACGACATTTTTACCGCTCGGGAGCTTTTCGTAGGCGATCGCCGCCGTCTTATTCCCGTAGAGATACTTCTTACCGTCGACGAGAGTCTCTTCGTCCGTGAGACCTTTTCGGAATTCTTCTTGGAGCGTCGTCCAGGTTCCGAGGCGTTTCGATTCGCCCGCCTTGAAATCGAGTTGGAAGGCGGAGAAGGTCGAATCGAGTTCGTTAATAGAGAAGACGACGAATCGTCCGGCGTCGTCCGTCGCGAACGCTAGGTGTCGCGGTCCCGCGCCGGCTGGCGTCGCGAGAGACGGAATCGCCGGGTCTTCTTCCAGCGCGCCGGTCTCTTCGTTGACGCGCGCAACGTAAATTCGATCGGACCCTAAATCGGACATGAAAAGTCGACGAACGCCGTCGAGCGTTACGAAATAAGACGAGTGCCCGTAAGGATGAGACTGGCGGCGCGCGAGCGGACCGGAGCCTTCCCGGAAATATTTCGCGGTTACCGGTCCGAGGGATCCGTCTTCGTTCAATTTAAAGACGGAGAAATCGCCGCTCGAATAATTCGCCGCCGTGAGGAACTTACCGTCCGCGCTGACGTCGGTGTGGCAGACCCCTTGCCCTGTCGTGGGCTCTTCATTGATTACGGTCAGGTCGCCTGTCGCCGGATCGATTTTGCACGCGACCGCGTTCGCCCAGCCTTTGCGACCGTCGACCGTTCCGACGAAATAGAGCAGATTTTTTTCCGGCAAAGACGCGAGGTACCCGGAAGACGCCGCCTTAAGCGCGAGTCTCACGTCGGAAATTTCCCCGGTTTCCGAGTTAAATCGCCCGACGTAGACGCCTTCCGAGCGCGGCGTGCCGTGCGCGTCCATTTCCGGCGTCGTGCGATCCGTCGACGTGCCGAAATAGATCCAGTAATCCTGCGCGACGACCGGAGACGATGCGAACAACGTCGCAAGAGAGAGCGCCGCGAGCGTCAAAAGAAGGGACGTTTTCATTTCAAAGACTCCCGTTCAACGAGAACAAATTTCGATTAGCGACCGCGATATTCGCGGCTTCAACGATTCCAAGTATAAAAATAGTTCGCGACGATTACAAGGGGCGCGAGATTTCTTTTTTTCTACCCTTATCGCGATTCCTTTTCGTTGAAAATGTTGAAACGCCGGTTGCGAACGTTTATAATCACCGTCGTGAACGTCGTTGTCGGCGCTTACCTTCGCGCCGATTTTCACGCAACCAAGGAGTTAGCTAATGTCGTCTAAATTCAATCGTCGCGCGTTTCTCAGCGCCTCCGTCGCCTCGGGGTTCGTCCCCTATTTCTTCACGTCGAACGCCGCAAAAGCGGACGAAAAATCCCCGAAAATCGCCGGGTTCGATCAAACGGACACGGAATACGACCCCTTGCAAGAGTGGCGTCCGTACACCGACCGCAAGCTCCGCGTCGGACTCGTCGGATACGGCGTCTGCCAATTCTCCGCCGAATTCTATTTCCAGAATCACCCGAACGTAGAAGTCGTCGCCGTCTCCGACCTTTTCCCGGACCGGTGCGCCGCCCTCGCAAAGCGCGTCAAATGCGAAAAGACCTATCCGTCCCTGGAAGAAATGGTCAAAGACGATTCGATCGAAGCGATTTTCGTCGCGACCGACGCCCCGTCTCACCCGCGACACTGCATTCTCTGCCTGGAACACGGCAAGCACGTCTGCCACGCCGTCCCGGTTCATTACGGTCAGCCGGAGGAAGGCGAGAGACTGCTCGAATGCGTTAAGAAGAATCGCGGACTGAAATACGCCATGTTCGAAACGTCGGTTTTCCACGACGACCTTTACGCCATGGAGAAGATCTACAAGGCGGGCGGGTTCGGTCGCTTGATCTACACGGAAGGGGAATACAACCACACGACGGCGCCCGGCGCGCCTTCGATCGGGTCCTACGGCAATTGGCGCGGCTCCGGGTCGCCCCTCTGGTATCCGACGCACGCCAGCGCGTACTACGTCGGCGTAACGCACAAGCGCTTTATCGACGTCTGCGCTCGCGGAATCAACCCGTTCGAGCCGAAGAAGCCGAATCAGATCGGCAACACGTTCGTAGCGGAAGTCGCGCTTCTGAATACGGAGGAAGGCGGCATGGCGCGCGTTATGTACAGCGAATCGTACGGAACGTATCTCGAAAACGGGCGCGTTCGCGGCGAGATCGGCGGCTTCGATTCGACGTACCGCCCGTTGGAGCAAGGCTACACAGGCACAGGCGAAGGCGCGGAAATCGTCGCCAAGCTCGGAAATTCGATTAAGAAGCCCGCGTTGCCGCCGGGAGTCGAGCCGGGCGGTCACGGCGGGTCGCACGGATATTTGTGCAACGACTTCGTCGACGCCGTGCTGAAAGATCAGGAGCCTCGCGTCGGCATTATCGACGCGCTCAACATGACGACGCTAGGCTACTACGCCCACCTTTCGGCGGCGCGCGACGGCGAAGTCATGAAGTTGCCCGAATACACCCTTTAACGCTCGCGCCTGAGATCGCGCTTCAATCGATCAATCGTCGATTGAGGCAAAGACGGCGCAAAGTTGGCGCAAATTAGGAGTCGATTAGGCTAACGACCGGGCGCGCGCGATTCCGTTGGCGTCGCGCCGCCTCCGGCTTGTCATTATATATATAGTATAGCGGATATTGCTCGCGCTCAACGTTCGGCGTCGGCGAACGGATTCAAGAGTCGAAAACAACGAACGGAAACAGGGCGCGAAAAGAGATTATGGAAACG
>ONGM01000130.1 GCA_900317365.1 uncultured Planctomycetota bacterium | reverse complement strand
TTCGCGCTCCCGCGCGGTTGGGAAATTCGCGCTCCCGTTGGTCGCTTGCCTGGTTGCCAACAAGGCGAAGCGAAGCGAGCCTGGAAATTTTACCGCGCGAAGCGCGCCCCGCACATTTTTGCGGGGGAAGCCGTCTGGCTTTAGCCTGCGGACAAGCGAGCGCGCTGCGTTCCGCGAAGCGCCCAACGCCGAAACGACCAAAACGCTTTGCGTTTTCGGCGTCCCCCAAATTACGTTCCGCCCCATCGCGCGAAAAGACGCCGTATCCCTCGAAAAGGATTGCGACGCGTTCCTTTTTCTTTTACAATATCCCAAAGGAGGTCAACCTACGGTTGACGTCTTTTTCGACGCGTAAGTTGAATTTTGTCATAGGGAGACGTAAAAATGCCGGAAGCGGAACGCGCAGGTTCAATTCAGTATCAGGTCGAGGGCGACTGGTTTATCGTTCGTCTCGGCGACGAGGTTCTTCGTGCGCGATACGCCGATTCGAAGAAGTTCGAGTGGGAGGCGAACGGTCGGGAGACGGCGGCGGAGGCGTGGCTTGCCCGGTACCGGTCGTTGGAGCCGAATTACGCGACGGCGGGCGTTAAGGCGCTCGCGGCGGCGCGCGAGGCGGCGGACAAGACGGGCGCGCGCCGCGCGGCGGCGGCGGGACTCATGATCGAGATCGAGTTAGGCGCCGTCGCGGCGATTCCTCAATTAGGCAGGCGACTTCTCGACGGATCCTTAGGGTGGACGGACCCGGAGGGCGCGTTTCAGCTTTACAAGCGAGGCGCCGAGTTGAACGACGTCGATTCTCTGGTTGCGTGCGCGGTGTGTTATGGCGACGGAATTGGCGTTGAGCGGGACGATGCGAGGAGTCTTTCGCTTTTAGATCGCGCGGCGACGTTAGGGGAATTAACGCCGTTCCTTTCCGTAATCATGGAGAGCTTTTATACGCCCAGGAGCATACCGCAGTGGCTGGAGTTGTCGAAGCGCTGGATTGAGATTGCGACGCCGCAGGTCGGTAAGGAGGTTCGATACGTCAATCGGGAGACCGGGTACATAGACAAACTGGCGGAGGGGGCGACGAAGGAGGAGGAGAACGCGTACAATTTACGCGGGCTAGCGTTCCAGGTTGGGCTTCGTTATCGCAACGGGGACGGGGTTAATCGGGACGACGCGGAGGCGTTCAAGTATTTCAAGATATCGGCGGAGCACGGGCATCCGGTCGGGCTATACGAGGCGGCGGTCTGCGCGTACGAGGGGGCGGGAACGCCTATGGATCGCGAGTTGGCGCGGGACTATTTTCGCCAGTCGGCGGAGCTTGGTTTCCGTGAGGGAACGCGCGCCTACGGGCATTTGCTAACGGAGTCGCCTGAGGCGGGCGCGGACGATTTAGCGGAAGGCGTGCGTTGGCTGCGCCTCGCGGCGTTGCGCAGCGTCGGTCCGGAAAAGCAGATGATCGAGCGCTATATTAAGAGCCTAGGCGCGAGGATCGATCTGAAAGCGATACACGGCGACCCGAAGGGTTGGCGAGGGGACTTCCACGCCGACGATTATCGACCTGCCGGGTTTGGTAAGAAGCTGCTGAAATATTTTATTTGGTTCGTCGTCTTGTTGGCGATCGCATTGACGATTACGATCGCTCTCCTTCGCTTCGCTGAAACGTATCAACCGACCTCGACGACCGACGCTCCGCCCATCTCCGGAGAGTACGTTCCTTGACCTGAATTGCGCGTAAAATGAAGCGCCAAATCGTCGACTATTATGTCGACGCGCGGGACGGAACGTTGAGTCCGCGCCGAATAGTGGACTTTCCTTGACGAACGTTGAACTTGTCATAGAGGTTCTTAGTCTCGATACGACCTTTAGACAATGCGGTAGTTTATGAAATCGAGACGAAAGCCGATTCTGAGGATTGAATAATGGAGACTGAAAAAGAGTCGTCGAAATCCGATAGAAGTCTTATCAAACGCGCGGCTTTGATAATTTTTGAAATTGTGAAAGGTCTTTTAGAAGTTTTGCTTTTCCTTTTCATATTAGTTCTTGTGTTATCCATCCCCGTAACAGTTATGGCTTTTGCGGTTGCTCCGATGGACTTGGTAGCCGACTCGTTAGAAGAACTTCACATTCCCTCTTCGCTCGCTCTTCTCCTCGCCTTTTTGCACCTGATCGCGCAGGCTCTGTTGCTCGTATGGATTGTTTATTGCTTTTTTAATGGTAAGGGAAAGCCCCGCTTTAGTGGCGGCGGCGATGGCGGCGGCGATGGCGGCGGCGATTTTGACTTTGACGGTGGCGATTAAAGTTTCCGCATTCTGAAACGCCGGGGTTGGAAGAAAAGATTGATTCGCGAGCGTTTTTCCGCTACGACGCCGCGGTAAGTCTTACTCCGCAAACGACGTCTATATATCGGTCGCGGAACGCGTAATGAAAGCCGATAAAGGATTGAAACGACGAAAGAACGACGAACAACGGTAAAGGCGAATCTCTCTGATTGAGGGAAGAAGTCTTTAAACGCCCGACGTCTTTGCGACGCGTAAAAGAGAAGTTGTCAACGGAGACGTTAAAATGTCCGAAACGAAAAGCGCCGAGTCTATTCTGTGTCAAGTCGAGGGCGACTGGTTCGTCGTTCGGCGCGGCGAGGAGGTTCTTAATCTCGATACGACCTTTAGACACTGCGTTAGTTCATGAAAACGAGACGAAAGCCGATTTTGAGGATTGAAAAGTGAAGACTGAAAAGCGTCGTCGAACTCCGCTACGAGTTATCAAACGCGCGGCTCGAAGAAAATTGAAGAAGACATTTGCAGTGTCGTATTATTTTTTTCTCATTTTGCTAGCGTTCTTATTCAGCGTCGCCGTTATTGCTTTTGCGCTCATACCGGGGGATCTGATTGAAAGCTGCGTTCCTCCTCCATACGATCAAATCGTCTCCTTATTGTCGAAGGGGACGCTGGTTCTGCTTCTCATATTGGGGATTAGAAGCTGGTGGAAAGATCCCGATAAGTTTGAGTACGACCCTCGGAAAAATGGCTGGGGGGGGGGTAGCGCGCCCTTATGAAGGGTGGGGATAAAAGCGCGACATACGAACCGCGCCAACGCGCAGTAGGCGCGCCCAACGCGCCCGCCGGGCGCGTCCATCGCCCAAAGGGCGATTTTTCCGGCGCGTAGCGCCGCCCCGCGCTCCACAAGCGCGG
>ONGM01000129.1 GCA_900317365.1 uncultured Planctomycetota bacterium | reverse complement strand
GTGGCGCGTTCTAAAAGCGGGGGACGACGCGACGTCCGCGATCGAAACGACGATGCAAAGATTCCAGTTGACGTCAAAGAGCGGACGAATTAACCTCGGCGGCTCGCCGAGCCATCAGCGATCGGTGAAGTACCTCCGCGAACATTGGGGGTTCGACGTCCCCGGCGCAAAGTAGCGATAAAAAAAGCGGGGCGAGTTTTCGTCCCGCTTTTTTTGGCTTTAAAACGGTTGTCAACCTTCTTTTTCAGCGATCTCGACCATCCGCACGAAGTCTCTTTCGGCGTAAATCTGCGTTACGTCGGCGCAGGAGCGCCCCAGCATGATTTGAGCGGCTTCGAGGCCGTACTTCGCGCGGATCTCGGTTGCATAGAGGCGCCGGAGCTGATTCGGCGCCCATCGTGGGGACTCCGGCGGCGAGACACGCGCGTGCGATCGCGCGGCGATAGGCGTCGGTCGTATATCCGTCGGCGAAGATACGACGCGCTTGACGTTGATCGCGCCGGAGCGTTTGAGCGGTGATTGGGGCCTTACGTTCCGCCCTCATGCGGAGGGCGCGCGCTTCTGCGGCGCGGGCGGGAGAGAAGACGAACCGGTCGGTTCCTTCGATCTCGGCGAGGTAGGGGGACAAGAGCCGTTGAGCGCGGGCGCCGAGGGGGATTCTTCGCTTATCGTCGGGCGCGCGTCTCCAGTCGGTTTTATCGGTCGGTAGGGTATAAATCCAGACGTCGGAGCGACGATCGAGATCGACGGCGCGCATGGCGCAGACTTCGCCGGGTCTCATCCCGGTCAACCGTTGTAGGCGGGTCATATCGGCGACGACGGGGCTCATGTGAGCGAGGGCGGCTTCGTAGTCGGACAGTGAGACAGGACGGACGGGATCGGACTCTTTGAGTTGAACGCGCCCGCGTTTTAGAGGCGAAACGGCGCGGAGGGCGGCGAGCGTTTCGGGTTTAACGAGTTCCTGTTCGACGCCGAACTTAAAGACGTGCCGAAGACAATTGACGAGGGTATTGAGGTATTCGCGGGAGAAGCGCCCGCTTTGAATCATTTCGCGGCGCGCGGCTTGTAATTTGAGGGGGCCGAAGTCGTCGACGGGGAGGTCGGCAAAGAGACGGAGGGGGAATTCGAGGGCGGCGCGAAAGCGTTGAATCTGGCGCGTGTCGGCGCCGTTTTTAACGTAGTAGTCTTTTTTAGCGGCGAAGAATTCGCTAGCGAGGTCGGCGAGGGTAACGACGCGCGTTTCGCCTTCACCGGCGAGGAGGTCTTTGCCGCAGATAAGTTTATCGACGTATTCGGAATATTTCGCGGCGGCTTCGGGGCTTCCCCATTTCCCGAGATAGATTTTCTTTTTGCTTCCGACGCAGACAAAGGCGAGATTCCTCGCTTTAGCGCGGCACAATTTAGGGATTCTCATGACAAGTTCCTTTTTCAGCTTTTCAAAACTGACACACGTATCAGTTTTCAGAAAAAAGGAACGAGAGATTTTGACGGCTATCAAAGCGTTTGGCACGAGGAATCCCGAGCCAAACGAAGCGTCTCCAACAGGAATCGAACCTGCAACCTTCGGCTTCGGAGGCCGACGCTCTATCCAATTGAGCTATGGAGACGAGGGCGCAAAACTCACGCTCTGGCGAAACATTGTACCGCTAGGTCAAGGATCGTCAAGAGCGTGGCGCCGATTTATATGGAACGTAATTAGATGATCGTATCGAGACGATTGATCGGCTTGTCGAGCTTTTCGATTCCCAAACCGGGTTTGTCGCTCAGGAGCAATTTACCGTTCGGCGCCGTTTTGACTCCTTCAAAGCAGTCGTTCGAAATCAGAAGGTTGCCGTCAAGGTCAGCCCAGTCGACTGCCGGAGAAAGTTGAGCCGCCGCCGAAATCGCGCACGAAGTCTCCGTCATACAGCCGACCATCACCTTCATGTCCAATGCGCGAGCGAGATTCAACATCTTCCACGCCTCGCGGAGACCAGTGCATTTCATAAGTTTAATATTGATTCCCGAAAACGCGCCCCTCAGTCTTTGAATATCCGTGAGACGTTGCAAAGATTCGTCCGCCATAATCGGAAGGGGACTACGTTCGGTAATCCACGCGATATCGTCAAGCTTCGTCTTCTTCATCGGTTGCTCGACGAAAACAACGCCCTGCTCATGGAGCCATTCGACCATTTCCAACGCGTAGATCTTGTCTTTCCACCCTTGATTAGCGTCGACGGCGATCGGACGATCCGAGACGGCGCGAACAGACTCGATCATTTCTCGATCGCTTTTCTTATCGCGTCCGAGCTTTACCTTAAGGATCTCAAAGTTCTTCGCCTCTCGCGTCTTCTCCATGACTTTTTCAGGAACGTCAATGCCGATCGTGTACATTGTCGTCGGAGTCTTCTCCTTATTCAGTCCCCAAATCCGCCACCACGGTTGTCCGATCAATTTACCGACGAGATCGTGTAGCGCAAGATCGATCGAAGCCTTCGCCGCTGCGTTATTATCGCAGATCCCATCGACGTAGGTCAGAATGTCGTCCATTTCGAAAGGCGAGTTAAACTGCTCAAGATTGACGCGCTTTAAGAACGCCAAAACGGACTCCGTCGACTCGCTCAAATACGGCGGCATCGACGCTTCGCCATAACCTACAACCCCGTCGCATTCGATCTCGACCTGCACGCCCATCGTTTCCGTACGCGTTACTCCGGCAACGCCAAACGCGTGACGCAATGTTAGGAGGTAAGGCTTAAAAGAAAGGTTCATTTTGCCAAGTTTATTGGAGGTTCCAGCCGTCGGCTCGTCCGCTAGTATGCGAGCGTGATTCATGCCTACGCAGGAAGCGCCTAACGCCCCGGAACATACGGTTCGAATAAAATTGCGTCGAGTTGACATAACGAGCCTTTCTGTGAAATGTGTACGCGCTACTGTTAAATCGGCGAACCCCTGGCAGGATTCGCGCCGAAGTCGCCTCATTTCCTCAAAACGAAACGCTCCGACCTCCATGATTATATCGCGTCTTGTTCAATTTGAAACACGATCGAGGAATGTTGAGTCGATCTTTCGCCCGTATCGATTACGAAAGAGCGACATAACGCCGTTTGAAACCCTGCAAATGAAATTCAGGCGAATAAAACCTATGCGACGCGCGTCTTTTGACGACGCATAAGACGACATAGAACAAGCGGTCGTATGAAACGTCTTCTAGTTTCAAACGACCGCTTTTCGTTCGTTCAATTACGTTGTTGATAAACTCTTCAAAATCTCTTGGAAGAGTCGAACTACGGATTAGTAATACTTTTCTTTTGCCGCGCCAACCTGATCGATCGACCGAAGGTTATGCTCGTGATCTTTCGGTTCGGTGAAATGCCACGGGGTTTGGAGATAACCAAGAACACGCTCCTTAGAGAGGTTGTCGCGTCCAAACTTAACTGTCAGGTCGAAGTTTTCGTCGTTATTCCAATTGGATCCGGTGGGAACTTGATCGTAACCTGCTTTGTCCAGATCCAGGTAGTATTTAACGTACTTGCTCGTTTCAGGATTAAAATCCTTCCCGTAGTACCAGTTGCTCATGAGGACTTCTTTCGGCGCCCATTCGATAAATTCAGGATGGTTCCAACCATAATCCGCCCAAATCCACGGTCTCACGCCGTTCGCGTCGCATTGTTCGATGAAAAAGAGGAAGTCTTTTTTCCAAAGTTCCTTTTGACGAACGACGACGTACTCGTAAGTAGCCTGATGATCGTACGTCTCTTCGTCGTATCCCAGGTGGAAAAATCGCGGTTTGTCGAAAATTTCCGAGACTTCCTTGATCAAATCGGCGCACACCTTGTAATAGGTCTTCGTCGACAACATACGAGAGTAATCGCCAAGCCAGAAGTCATGGCAAGCGGAAAAATTGAGTTTGGGAATCGGTTCGAGCCCCAATTTTCGCATTCTCTCGATATCTTCGCGCAATTTCTCAACGGACCATGCGCCTTGAATTGCGAGTTCCGGGTGCGATTTGTATTGCACCGCTTCACCGAGATCGACAACGATCATATTGAGACCGCTTTTCGCCGCCTTTTCAGAAAGCTCAACCCAAAGCTTCTCGTCGCATGTAAAATGATCGGCAGGCGGAGTATACGCCGTGGGGCAATCGCCCCACATATTGCGACCGAGATGCAAGAGAACACCCCAAATGAGATCGGCGGTACCTTTGGGCGCTTCCGCAAAAAGATTCACTTGCGCGAGCGCGGACAAGACTGGCGTCGATGCCAACGCCGCTCCTGTCTGCAGAAATCTGCGTCGATTCAATTTTGTCATGTCGACTCCTTATTTGTTGCTAAACCAATAGATTGTCAGGCGTCTTTCGAACAATCGATTACGCAAAACAAAGCGCTATATGTGCGCGTTACATACCGTATGCGGAACCTTGAAGTCTTCTGCGTCTAATATAAACGCACAGTCCAATAAGCAAAGGCGGAATGGGCGGGAGAACGACGGCGTAGGACTTGTATCGACTTTGCGTTTGACGAACAAACTCGTCGACTTCTCGCTGTTCCTCTTCTATTTTGTGATTGACGAGGCGCCTTTTTTCGTCGAGCTTGGAATCTAGTCGCTGTTGGGCGGCCATCAAAGCGGATTGCATTTCCATCGATTCGTTACGACTCAAACCGCCGCTTGACGAGAGTTCCTGAAGTCGTTTTTGCAACGCTTTCTGTTCTTTTTGCGACTCTTTCTGGAGCTCTTGCATATACGCGATTTCAGTAGCCGTTGCGCGATCCCGGATTTCACGCGTTTTTTCCTCGATTCGTTCAAGAGTCCGATGTTTGGGTCGGCGATTGCGAATTGAAATCAGCAGATTCTCTTGCGCAAGATCGTCGATTACGTTCATTATAAACGAAATGTTATCGAAATCAAACGTAACGCCGCTTCGTGCGTCCATGCCCATTTCACGCAATGTAAAGAAGCCGGGAGTCGCCATATCGACGTCCGCTATGACAACAACGTTGAACTGCGGCGGTTGATTGCGCACCGAAGCGCCTCTTGGATTCTCGGAAGAATGTTCCGGCGTGATTTGCAACCCGAGAGGAACCGTTCCGGATACGCGACCCGCTAACGTGTACACTTCGTGCCTTTCAATGCGATTCGCGCTTTGAGAACGAACGCCGTCCGCAAGAATGTCGTCGACTGCGGAATAGCCTCCGGCGTCGACCTGAACGAGGGGCGTAAACGTCGTTTCCGCGCCTTCCGTCGCCTCCATGCACCCAACAAAGGGAAACAGGACGTGTTCCAAATGCGCGACGGCGGCGTCTTGTTGATTAAAAACAGGGCGCTCTGACGCGGCGTCGGATTTTTTTTCTCCCTTGGCCTCTTTATAACTAATCGGTCTTGCGTCGACGAAGAGGTACTCCTGCGATAATCCGGCTAGTTTCGGGTAAGGATTATAGTTTTTCCACAAAACGTTCGCGCCGTTGAAGCGGACTCCTAACGCCGTCCAAAGCATATTGATTTCGCCTTTGAGAGGCGGAACTGGATTGAGAGGAGTAGGCTGCCGTTTTTCCAACGTTCCCGGCAGGAAGGAAAGAAATATCGGACAAGGATCTTCAAAGATTACGGCAGGCGCGCCTTGTCGTAGCGCTTTGGCGAAATTAAGGAGTTCGACCGGCGTTAGCGACGACGGTTGGACTGCGACCAATGCGTCGTACCGTTCCGTGTCGATTTCTTCTTTAGCGTCGACTGACTCCACAATATATCGTTTGCGTAATTCTGAAACGAGGGGCCACTCTTTCTGAATTTCCCGTCCATACATATCGAGTCTTCCCATCGCTCCCGCGTCGGTTCGCACGATCCCGATCCTTTTTTTCGGTGGGGAAACAACGCTAACGAGCGACGAAATCAGTTCATATTCAACGGAAAGCCCGCGATTGAGAAAGGGGATTGTTACCGTTTTTGACCCACAGTGGAAGATTATCGACATGAAGACCGAATCTTCACGAAGTTGTCCGCGCGAATCGAAGACAACCTTTCTCGGCTTGATATCGTATTGGCGTTCTAGTCTGTAAGCTTCAGGCGTATTCGGAAGGATTTCGCGAATATCAAGGAATATCGGCGTCTTTGATCTGTTTTTTATTTCGTTTAGGATCGATATGATATTAAGCTTTGTTTGAACGTATTCAGAAGGCACGTTGGCGCTGAGTCGCGCTTCGACGATGATCGGGTAGGAAGAAGTATTCTCTTCAATGAGCCTAATCGTTTCGGAGGAGAGCGCGCTTAGCTTCTCTTCCGTTCGATCGGCTCGGAGATCATGATTGCGCGTGAAACCGACGAGAGACGTCAGTAGCGTGGCGAGCGCTGCGACGCGAAATAGGTTGTGAGCGAGCCGAGTATAAAAACGCGTCGAAGTCCAAACGTTCCTATTGAGGAGAATCAGGCACACGTATAGGGCCAAAACGGAAATCGAAACGAAATAAAGAACGCTGGACAAGGTGATAACGCCGCGACCGAACGGTTCAAAAAAGGCGTCGATACTGAACGATTTGAGCGCCATAGCAACGCGATTGGAGATTGGCGTAATATCCGCCCATTTCAACGCGATAAGCGGGACGTTGATGAGCGCCCCGAGGATATAGGACGTCGTTAGTTGCGACGTCGCGTACGACATAATCGACGCCAGCGCCGTCGTCGATACGCCGACAAACCAATACCCGAGATACGTTGTGGCAAAAAGTCCCCTGTCGGGAGAACCGAGAAAGTCCAAGATCGCATAGTTGGCGATCGCAGAGAACAATAACGATACGGTGTAAACCAACACGGCGGCGAAATATTTGCCCAAAATAATCTGGAGCGTGGAAATTGGCTGCGTCAGCAATAGCTCGTCCGTATTCAATCGCCGTTCGTCCGCCCAAAGATTCATTGAAATCGCCGGGGCAAAAAACAAGGCGATCAGCGGAAACCAAAGATTCAATTGCGCGAGATTCGCAAGGTTCGAATTAACGAAATTGTCGGGAACAAACGCGGCGATGGAGCTTAGAAGAACGAAAACGCAAATAAAAACATATCCGGTAGGATTCAGAAAGTATCCTAGGAAATTGCGTTTAAAAACGGCGTACATAACAAGCTTACTTTCCTTTGTGGCGGTTGTTTCGGCAAATGAGTCGTTCAATGAACTTTCAAACGTCAATACGACGTCGATCAAGTTGCGCGTTTGGGAAGGTATCGATCTTTTTTATCTTTCGTCAGGCTTTTAAAGCGTTGGTCGAAATCGTCAATATCCTTTCCGAAGTTCGCGACGTCGTCGTCAAAGACCAAACGTCCGTCGGAGATAAAAATGATCCTCGACGCCATCGCGCGCGCTTCCTGAAGAATGTGCGTTGACAACAAAACTGTCTTCGTCCGACCTATGCGTTTGATCGAATCGCGAACATGCTGAATCTGATTGGGATCGAGACCTGAAGTCGGCTCGTCCAAGATGACGACGTCAGGATCGTGCAAAAGAGCCTGCGCCATGCCGACGCGCTGTCGATAACCTTTGGAAAGTCGAGAGATTGGTCGGCGAAAAACGGATTGTAATTCGCAAAGCGCCACGACCTCGTCAATACGTCGACGTCGATCCTTACGATCGAGACGAATCTCCGCGAAAAAGTTCAAGAGAGACTCCGGCGTCATATCGGGATAGAGCGAGACGTTCTCCGGAAGGTATCCGAGTCGTTTCGCGCCTTCCAGCCGCTGCGTCGTCATGTCAAAGCCTGCGATTTGAGCTTGTCCCGAAGTTGGCGTCAAAAAACCGGTCAACATTTTTATCGTCGTGCTTTTACCGGCGCCGTTAGGTCCTAAAAAGCAGACGACTTCACCGCGCGATATATTAAACGACACGTCGTTCGCTGCGATGAATCTCCCGTAGATTTTCGTAAGATTTTGCGCTTGTATCATGGTCAACGGATAGCGATGAGCTTAAGTTCAATTTGCGACGGCGGCGTTATTCCCACTGTAGGTCGTCTTTCTCGCAAACGGTAACGCCGGGACTGAGCGCGAGAGGCTTGGATCGCGTAAACTGTTGGACGGCGTCCGCCCATTTGGCAACGTCTTGGCGAATGGGCGACCACGTGTTGTAATGAGACGGAACAACGTAACGCGGCGCCAGCGCGTTAATCGCGTCCAGAGAGAGCGCCGGTCCCATGGTATAGCGATCGCCGATTGGCAAGACTGCAACGTCAATTCCGAATTCTCCGATCCACTTCATCTCGGAAAAGTAGCCTGAGTCGCATGCAAAATAGATCGAAAAAGCAAACGCGTCCGCCAGCGTCGCCTTCATTGGTTTAATAGGAACGCGATCCGGAGACAAGTGCGCCCCATTTTGTGAAAAAGACAAAACAAATCCCGCGCTATTGCCGCCAGGCTCCCCGTTGGGAGTCGTCGAACTATGCGGCGCCTGCGTCATGAGGATCTGACCTTTGGGAGCGTCGGGATCGTCGTCGACAGGAACGTAGACGGCGCCGCCGATGTTCATCGGTTCCACTTTGACGCCCTGCTTGGCAAAGAAGCTCGCCATCTCCGCCATCGTAATAATCGTCGCGTTATTTCGCTTCGCAATTTGAATGGCGTCGGAACAATGATCTCCGTGTCCGTGAGACACGAGAATATAATCGGTCTGAATTTCGTTCGCGCTACATGGAGCTACTCCTTCCGCAAGAAACGGATCCGTTAGAAAGCGTGCGGTTCCCCACACGAATTGGAAGCAGTTGTGTCCAAACCACGTCAAACTTTTGTTTTGTTTATCGCTCATCGATCGTCTCCGGCGTCATGCGACTAATTTCGTTCGGTTATATTCAACCGCTCTGGAAATTCTAGCGTTTTTCATCCGTTGAGTCTAGACTTATTGTAAGACGCTCGACAAACGCGCCAATAAGTAGTCTGAGAGCCGCGCGGCGTCAAATCGAACCTGCGAAAGCGTTCACAACTCCGGGAATTATCCAAAATTGTGTCGTAAATATTATTATTTTTAACGTGTTAATTTATCCCAGATTCGAGTTCCTCCCCTTGAAATTGTCCGTTAAACCGTATAATTGAGAGCCTAGTTAATCAAGAGAGCGGCGACACGCGGATCTCCATGAAGAGAGACTCAAAACGTATAAGTAGTGATTTAATAGGTTCTTAATAATGTCGGACTTGAGGAATTTACGGAACATTGGTATCTCCGCCCATATCGACTCCGGAAAAACAACGCTTAGCGAACGGATCCTTTTTTATACCGGACGCACGCACAAACTCGGCGAAGTGCACGACGGCGGCGCGACAATGGATCATATGGAACTGGAACAAGAGCGCGGTATTACTATTACAAGCGCCGCGACGCGGGTTCAATGGGGCGCGTCCACGATTAACCTAATCGACACTCCCGGTCACGTCGATTTCACAGTTGAAGTCGAACGCAGTCTCCGCGTACTCGACGGAGCGGTGCTCGTCTTATGCTCTGTTGGCGGAGTCCAGGCTCAGTCTCTCACGATCGACCGGCAAATGAAACGATACGCCGTCCCGCGCCTGGCGTTCATAAACAAAATGGATAGAGTCGGCGCCAATCCGCGACGCGTCGTACGGCAATTACACGATAAACTCGACTGCGACGCCGTTCTCATGCAGATTCCTATCGGATGCGAACAAAACTTCGAAGGAGTCGTCGACTTAATCACCGGAAAGGCGATCTACTTTGACGGCGATCAAGGAGAAATCGTCCGATACGAAGACGTGCCGGAAAATCTCCGAGACGAATACGAGACGTCGCGTCAGGAAATGCTCGAAGCGCTGTCAATGTATAGCGACGAGCTCATGGAAGCGTTGCTTGAAGAAAAGCCGATCGCCGAAGAAGTCATTCACGACGTTATTAAAAGGGCGACATTGGCGCGACAGTTGACGCCCGTTTTTGTCGGATCCGCATACCGTAATAAAGGAGTGCAACCGCTTCTCGACGCGATCGTGCGATATCTGCCTTCGCCTATTGACCGCGAGCCGGTCGCCTTCACCGTTGATAAGGAAACGGGAGAAGAGAAACAGATTCGTCTCGATCCTGCCGCTGAAGACGCGCCTACAGTCGCTATGGCGTTCAAGATCGTCGAAGACCCTTACGGAACGCTGACGTTTATGCGTATCTACCAGGGAAATCTGGTGAAGGGGGAGTCATACTACAATCAGCGCACCGGAAAGAAAGAGCGCATCAGTCGAATTTTCCGTATGCACGCTGACCAACGCGTCGAACTGGAAAGCGCGTCCGCAGGCGACATCGTTGCCGTTATCGGGTTGGACTGCTCTTCCGGCGAGAATTACTGCTCGACGCCGGGATACTGCACCCTTGAGTCGATTTTCGTTCCCGAGCCGGTCATTCAAATCGCCGTCAAGCCGGTTGAGACAAGAGACGCCGACAAGTTGGCTAAAGCTCTATACCGATTCAGAAAAGAGGATCCGACTCTCACCGTTAAAGTCGATCCCGAGAGTGGAGAAACGCTCGTCGCCGGAATGGGCGAACTTCACCTCGACGTTTATATCGAACGTATTCGTCGCGAGTACAAAGTTGAAGTCGAGACGTCCGCACCGAAAGTGAACTATCGAGAGGCCCCTACCGTCGGAATTTCGTTCGATACGAAACACAAAAAACAATCAGGCGGATCGGGGCAGTACGCGCACATCTGCGGCACAATGTCGCCTATTCCGGAGGACGAAGAGACAAAAGAACTCTTTGTCTTTGAGGACAAAATTACAGGCGGCGTCATTCCTTCCAATTACATTCCTGCGATAGAAAAAGCGTATCGTTCCTCTTTGGAGAAAGGACCGCTTGCGGGGTATCCGGTCGTGAATCTGAAAATTGTCGTTAACGACGGTTCGTACCACGCCGTCGACTCGAGCGACTTGGCGTTCCGTATTTGCGCTCAAACCTCGTTGCGAGAGAATTTTAATCGCACCAAGCCGGCGCTTCTGGAACCGATTATGAAAATTGAAATCGAGTGTCCTGAGAATTTCCAAGGCGGAGTTGTCGGAGACCTTGCAAGTCGTCGCGGCGTTATTACGGCGACGGAAACGTCGGGCGCGACATGTCGACTTGTCGGCGAAGTCCCTCTCTCCGAGACGTTCGGATATTCTTCGACGCTTCGCGGCATGACGCAGGGACAAGGCGTCTTTTCGATGGAATTTCTTAAATACAAACGCGTGCCCCAAGCGATTCAAGACGAGATTGTCCGCGAACGTAATTCCCAAAAGAGCCCGACCCCGACGAACAAACGGTAAGAATTCGGTTTCAAAAGAGTAGGGGATTCGCGGTAGTTTCCCCAGAAATATGACGTGAAACGCGCGATCTTGTCGCGCGTTTTTCGTTTCTTGCGCATGGTTGAGATCGGCAAGTTGCTAGCGCTCCGGCATAGAATCGTGTCGAAATTGCGCGCATTTCGTCGAGCGAAGAAAAAAGCCCTCAATGCTTCAACGTCGCGGACGTTTGAGTCATGAGGGCCTTTGTCTAAAGATTGCCTTTATTCAAGGAACTACTCCCATTCGAGAACGGCTCCTTTGTCGGCGCTCGTCGCGAGCTTCGCGTACTTCGCAAGGTAACCCGTCGTGTAACGCGGTTCCGGAGCCTTGAAGTTCGCTGCGCGCTTCTTTAATTGCGCGGCCGTCAACTTCACGTTGATCGACTCGTTGGGAATGTCGATCTCAATAATATCGCCGTCTTGAATCAAGCCAATCGGTCCGCCGGCCGCCGCTTCCGGACTAATGTGCCCGATACACGCGCCTGCGGTTCCGCCGGAGAAACGTCCGTCGGTAATGAGCGCGACAGAATCGTCCAGGTGAACGCCTTTGATCGCCGCCGTCGGTCCAAGCATTTCCTGCATCCCGGGACCGCCTTTAGGACCTTCGTAACGAACGACAACAACGTCGCCAGCCTTGACCTTGCCGTTGACGATTCCTTGATACGCTTCCGGCTCCGAATTGAAAATGACAGCCGGACCCTTGTGCTTCATCATTTGCGGCAAAACGCCGGCCGTCTTGACGACCGCGCCGTTAGGAGCGAGGTTGCCAAAGAGAATTGTCAAACCGCCGCTTTGGCGGTAAGCGTTTTTGCAGGTGCGTATGCAGTCTTGGGGATCGAAGTTCAGTTTCAAATCGTGAACGGATTTGCAACGACGTCGAACGCTCATCGCTTCTTGATTGAGCTTTCCGCCGGGCGTTACGGCGTAAAGTTCCAAAGCCTCGTCCGTAACTTTGGGTCCGCGAAGGTCAAAATCGTCAATATTTTGTCCGATCGTTTTGCCTGTTACCGTAGGAGCGGTATATGTGAACGCCGGAACTTTGCCGCGTCGCAATTCGCCAAGAATGGTGTGAATACCGCCGGCGTTGTGAACGTCTTCAATGTGATAATCGCAACTTGGCGAAACCTTACAAATATGCGGCGTCGTCGCGCTCAATTCGTTGAAGCGTTGCAACGAGTAGTCGAGTCCCGCTTCATTTGCAATCGCAAGGAGGTGCAGAATAGTGTTGCTACTTCCGCCCATCGCCATATCCAAAATCATGGCGTTGTCGATCGACTCGTGAGTAATGATTTCGCGCGGAAGAATCGGGAAATTGATATTGCGCTTTTCATCGACGGTAACGCGCTTGCCGTTAACGGTAAGCGTTTTACGAACGACGCTCGCTTCTTTCTTCGTGATCTCGCCGGAAGCGACCTTCTCGCGCAGTTCCATAATCTTTGCCATCTCGACGATACGGCGCGCCGCTTGCTTATACAGCTTACGTCTTTCGGAGCTCGTGGCGAGAAGCGTGCCGTTCGTTGGAAGCGCAATTCCGATCGTCTCGCAAAGGCAGTTCATGCTGTTAGCCGTGAACATACCGGAGCAGGAACCGCACGTCGGGCAACTTCGCTCTTCAACGACTTTCAGTTCGTCTTCTGTAACGAGCCCGTTCTGTTCGCCTGCGGACGCGGAGAAGATCGAAATCAGATCCAACGGTTTACCGTCGTCGGTCCGACCGGCTTCCATAGGACCGCCGCTTGCAAAGATCGTGGGGATATTGCAACGAAGCGCGCCCATAATCATTCCCGGCACAATCTTATCGCAGTTCGGAATACAGATCATACCGTCGAATTTATGCGCGTTAATCATCGTTTCAACGGAATCCGCGATGATTTCGCGACTCGCGAGAGAATATTTCATCCCGTCGTGCCCCATCGCAACGCCGTCGCACACGCCAATCGTATTGAAAATGAACGGTACGCCGCCAGCGTCGCGGATCGCTTGCGCCACAAATTCTGCGACTTGTTGAAGGTGAACGTGTCCGGGAATAATATCAACGTGACTACTAACAACCGCTATGAACGGTCGTTTGAAATCTTTTTCGGAGACGCCGCAAGCGCGCAAAAGACCTCGATGTGGAGCGCGACTAGGACCCTGTTTAATGAC
The DNA here is from genome assembly GCA_900317365.1 of uncultured Planctomycetota bacterium. GTDB lineage: Bacteria > Planctomycetota > Planctomycetia > Pirellulales > Thermoguttaceae > RUG369. The sequence continues at coordinate 927 of ONGM01000129.1, read as the reverse complement.
GTCGGAGCGCATAATGCACCATTCCTTAAACTTAGTGATAGATGAATACTTTTCGGGACGCAAACGGACAAACGAGATTCTACGTCTATTCGTCAGAACGCGCCCGACTCATGATAACCTCCATTATAACGTCATTGTGAAAAGTCGGCGCCACCGACTCAATAAAAAGGTCTGAATCTTATAAAAGTTACTTTACGATTCCCTGCATTCAATGCGCTCCCTCGCGTTTTTACGCGCGCATAATCGTTTGGTATGGATAGAAACTGCTCCTGCGAACGATTCGTTGAGCGTCGTCCAGCGCGTCCAGCTTTTCACGATAAGCGATCAACTCGTGTCGAAGTCGTGGAAAGAGTGGAACGATTCGCTTATCCTTCCCTTCGAGTCGTTCCGTTTTCGGACTGTGAACTGTCAATCGACCGTCCTCAAAATTAACGGCCTACCAGGTCAATAGCAACGCCTCGGCGCTCCTTAACCCGGCGATTCGATACAAGGTCAATAAAACCCTGTCCATCGGACTTTGGCACGCATTCAGCAACAACCTCCCAAACATATCGAGGTCGGCGTAATGCTCACGCCTTTTGTTTGACGTTCCGCCGCCGCTGATTCTACTGAACGGATTATTCACGCGACAGCGCACCGCCAAAACGACCAACTCGCAACGCGTTCCCGTTATCGCCAAAATCACGCGAAGCCAACCCAAACGCGCCGCAGGCGCGCCCATCGCCCAACGGGCGCCAACGTTCGGACGTTGGATCCCGGTTCGCGCTACCGCGCGGTTAACAAATCGTCGCTCCCGTTGGTCGCTTGCCAGGTTGCAAACGCGCGTTCGCGCGGTTCGGAGGCGTCGCGTTACCGTTATCGCCAAAATCACGATTCTCCCCAATCGAGTAAAACGGGGTTTAATCGTTTTTCTGAACGTGAAGCTTC